>JAGQJA010000489.1:3380-16674 GCA_020430845.1 Myxococcales bacterium | reverse complement strand
CGGCGCGAGCGCTCGAGCGCGCCGACGCTCAGCGCCCGACGATCCCCTCGCCGCTCGCCGCCGTGACCTCTACTCGCAGACTCACGAGCCCTTCCCCGGCCGGCTTGGTGCTGTACGCCACGTCCACCGCCCCGTCGCCGCGGCTCGCGGCCTCGCTGCGCAGCGCGACCCGCGCCCGGCTCAGGTCGGCGGCGCTCACGCGGCCGCAGACGGCGAGCGGAGAGGGCGGCTCGCAGCTCGAGCGACCGCGCCGCTCGACGACGACCGCAGCGATACGCGGCACCTCTGTGACCGCGACGACGACCAGGACATCCTCTCCGCGACGCTCGGCCGTGATCGCGACGTCTTCGAGCTCTTCGAGCCCCGCAAGGCGACCGACGTCGTCGCGAACGCGCTTCGCGTCGAGCCTCTCTCCTGCGCGGGACAGCACGGCTGCCTCGATCTTTCGATAGGTCGCCTCGTCCTTCGCGCCCACGAGACACACGCTCGCGATCCGCCGCCCCGCGACGTCGTCGGTGCCGGCGGGCACGGCGTCCTGCCCGAACGGCCTCTTGGACGGGCACCCGGGCGAGGGAGCCGGCGCGGCCCGCAAAGCCGGGCAGGCGATCGGGCGACACGGGCTCTCGGGCGCCGCGGTCGCGGCGGCGACGACCGGTGGTTGGGCGCACGCAGCCGCGAGGGAGGCCAGCGCGCCAAGTCGCGCGAGCTGACGCGCCGCGAGAGACACGGCGTGCGCCGTCACAGGAGGACCATCACGAAGTAACGCTCCTTCAGCTTGTCGAGGACACGCAACCGCTCGACGCCGATCGCCTGTGTGAACCGAGGGTCGTCGTCGCGCGCGCCCGCCGGACGCGCGACCCGGGGCACCACGCGCTCTTGCGTCCACTTCTCGTCGAGGATCCTCCGTCGAACCTCTTCGCGGTAGTCGAGCTGCGTCATGCCCAGCTGGTTCACCACGGCGCCCAACAGGGCGGCCCTCGTCGTCTGCTCGTGAGCGGCGATCGCGTCGATGCCTCGGTCGATCTCCGCCTCGCTCACCGCGAGACCGAGCGCGCTCGCCTCGCGCGCCACGATGACCTCGTTCACGAGCGCTCGCGTCAGCTCGCGGTAGAGCATCTCGAGCTGGGCTCGGTCGGGCTTCGGGACCATGCGCGCGACGATCGGCTTCGCCCGAGCGCGCACGTCCGAGAGGAAGAGCGTCGTCGCGCCGCCGCGGGGAGCCGTGGGATCGTCGACCACCGCGACGACCCGATCGACCACGATCACTTCGTCTGCCGTAGCTCGCTCCGTGTAGGACGCGAGCATGAGCGCGCACGCCAAGGAGGCGAGTCGCATCCACGCCAGGGGACGCGACCGACGGCTCCGCGCGCGAGCACGCGCGTACGTTCGAGGCTTCGGCGTCATGAGGCTTCGAAGGTTTGTACGCCGACGGACCGTGCATCCTCCCGTAGCGGGCGGCCTCGAGCCCATCGACCCCCGTTCGGGTGACAACGAAAACGCCAGCGAGATCATACGGGTCCCCGATCAGGTGACATGCGCGGCGCATGTGGGTGCGTACGCTCGACTCTCCCATGCAGGCCCTCCGACCCCCCGCGCTGCGCTCCGCCGTCGTTCTTGCCTTCGTCGCTGCCGCCGCCGCGTGCTCTTCACCGCCCTCCACGCCGCGAGCCCTCGAGAGCGCGTCGAGGTCCGAGCCCGCGCCCGCTCCGGCCGCCGCGCCCGACGCGGGCGCCGAAGAGGCCCCCACCGGCCGGCTCGCGCTGCTCGACAAGCTCGGCGCGCCGCGCCAGTTCCTGATCGGGCACGGCAACGATTTACCTGGAGAGTACACGGGACTGACGGGCACGCAGCCGGCCATCTACGGGCTGCCACACAAGCTCGACATCCACTACGCCTACCTCTCGGGCGTCTCGGGGGAGACGCTCGACGGCGGCCCGTCGTGGCCCGAGTACGAGCCCGACGGGGGCTTCGTCACGACGATCGCGAACATGGACGCGAGCCGAGGCGTGACGCCCATGTTCACGCTCTACCAGCACGCCGCGCGCGGCGAGAAGAACTTCGCCGCGTTCCGCGACGAGGGCTTCATGCAGCGGTACTGGCACGGCGTGCGCTTGCTCTTCACGAGGCTCGGCGCGTTCGGGAAGCCGGCGATGGTGCACCTCGAGCCTGACTTCTGGGGCTTCGCGCAGGAGGCGCACGGCGACGATCCCGCGAGCATGCCCGTGGTGGTGCGCGCGCTCGTGCCCGAGTGCAAAGACCTACCGGACGACGTCAGCGGCATGGGTCGGTGCATCGTGCGGCTCAGCCGCCAGCTCGCCCCCAAGGTGCTCATCGGCATGCACGCGTCGGGCTTCGGCGCGCTCGGCGAGCCCAAGCGCGTGGCCGCTTACCTCACCAAGGTCGGCGCGCGCGAGGGGGACTTCATCGTGCTAGAGACGCTCGATCGCGACGCGGGCTGCTTCGAGACCAAGAACGACCCGAACTGCCAGCGCGACGACGGGGCCCTCTACTGGGACGAGTCCAACGAGCGATCCCCCAACTTCCACGACCACCTGCGCTGGGTGCGCGAGATCTACGCCGGCCTCGGCGGCAAGCCCGTGATGTGGTGGCAGATGCCGCTGGGCGTGCCGAACGACGAGCCCGGCGGCGCACCCGGCCGATACCGCGACAACCGCGTGCGGTACCTGTTCGATCACCCCGACGAGTTCGCGGGCGCCGGAGGCTTCGCCGCGGTCTTCGGCGTGGGAGCGCCCAACCAGACCAACATCCAGACCGACGGTGGGCAGTTCTCGCGGGCGATCACCAAGTACTACGCCTCGCCGCTCCCGATCACCGAGCCCTGACCGCGCGACGCGCGGCGATGTGCGCGACGCACCTCAGAAGACGCCAGGACCGACCGGCATCGGATCGGTGGGCGCCGCCGCGGCGGACGACTTGCCGCCGGGGTCGAAGGCCGCGTGCGTGTCGCCCGCGTCTGCGAGGAGCCGGCACGCCTCGCCGTTGTTGCCCGCGCACGCGCGGCGGAACGTGGCGAGGGCTGCGATCTTGTCCTCGCGGACGCCGATGCCGAGGTACTGGCACTTGGCGAGACCGAGGCAGCTGTCGGCGCGCCCCGCCTCACAGCCGGCGCCGTAGAGAGCGGCGCCGCGCGCCTCGTCCTTCTTGGTGCCCGTGCCCGTGATGTACATGTTGGCGAGGACAACGCAGCCGAAGAGGCTCTTGTTCTCGCAGGCGCGCGTCGCGAGCGCGAACGCGTGGGGCGCGTCCTTGCTGACGCCGCCGACCCCTTTGACGTACGCGACCGCCGCGTTCGCGCACGCCTCGGCGGAGCCCCCCTGACACGCCTTGCCGAGCAACGTCATGCCGTACCGCTGCACACGCAGCGACGACGTCGCCATGCGCAGCACGCCCGCAGCCTCGCACGACTCCATGTGGCCGCGCGCGCACCCGGTGTCGAGCGCGGTGACGCCCGCGGTCACGTCCTGCGGCATGTGGCTGCCGTCGACGAGCAGCGCGCCGAGCGAGTAGCACGCTCGGTCGGAGCCCGAGTCGCACGCCTTCTGGATCATCGCGCGCCCCGCCGCCGGGCTCTTCTCGGCGCCCGCGCCGCACACGTAGACGAGACCGAGCGTGCCACACGCCTCGGCGTCTCCGGCCGCGCAGCCGCGGGCGTAGAGCGCCCGTCGACCGTCGCTCACGGTGCCCTCGCCGCACATCTGCCCGGCCCCCAACATGAGCCCCGCCGACGGAGGGTCGACGGCGCTCGGCGACGGATCGACGTCGGCGTCGACCGCGGGCGCGCGCGCCGCGGGGGCAGAGGCGACCTCGGCCGCCGGGGGCGGAGCTCCCGCGCAGCCCACCACCAGCACGCACACCGCCACACCGCACGACCACGTGATCTTCGTCATGGCCCCCCTAGAGCAGGGACCGTGCCGCGACCAGACCCACGAAAAGACAGCTCTTTCTGGCGAGCGCGCGCCACCCTTTGCACTTCGAGTGCAGCGGCGAGGGGACGCGAGGTGCAGCGCTCCGTGGCGCGCCGTCACCTCAGAGGTCGGTCATGACGGTCGTGACGAGGTAGTCGGCGGCGAAGATCGCCACGATGCTGGATACGACCGCCTTCGCGGTGGCCTCCCCTACCCCGCGCGCGCCGCCGCTCGCGAAGAAGCCCTTCTTGCAGCAGATGGTGCTGACCACGAGGCCGAACACCGTCGCCTTCACGTAGAGCATGCGGATGTCGGACCACTGGAGGAACTGCCGCATCTTGTCGAAGAAGATGCCGGGGTCGATCGCCTGCCACACGACGGCGACCAGGTAGGCGCCCGCCATGCCCGCGATGCCGAACGCGAGCGCGAGCAGCGGCAGCACCAACGTGGTGGCGAGGATGCGCGGCAGGACGAGGTACTGGATGGGGCTGACCCCCATCGTCGTGATCGCGTCGATCTGCTCGGTGACGCGCATGTTGCCGAGCTCGCTCGCCATGGTGCTGCCGGCGCGCGCCGTGACGACGACCGCCGCGAGCACGGGCGCGAGCTCTCGCGCGAGGGCGAGGGCGACGACGCCGCCGACCATGCCCTCGGCCGAGAACTGCCGGAAGCCCACGATCGTGCTCACCGTGAACGCCATCCCGGTGAACGCGCCCACCAGCCCGCAGATGAACATCGAGCCTGCGCCGATGAACTCGATGGCCGTGAGCAGCTGCGCCAAGCGGAACGGCGGCCTGACGAGCCACGTCATCGCGCGCGCGAACAGCAGGATGGTCGACCCCAGCTCGTCGAGGCCGTCGAGCGGCGCGGCGAACACCGCGTCGACGAATCCCCACAGCGCGGCGGGGCGCGCGGGCGGCTCTTGGGCGGACGACTCGGAGCTCACGACGCCGGGAGTCTACTCCAGCGCGCCGTGAAGGACCGCGCCATTGTTCGCCAGCCGCCCGCGCGCGCGCTCAGCGAGGGAGCGGGAGGCGGACGGCGCGGAACGGGAGGTTCGGCGTGCCCGAGTCGGGCGTGAACAGGAACGAGAACTGCCCCTCGGCCACCCAGACGTCCTGCCCCGAGATCGCGTGCGTCGTCGGTTGATCGAGCCGCGTGACGACGCGCTCGACCGTGGCGGCGTCGCCCGCGATGCGGAGCGTCGACAGTCCGCCGCCCTCGACCGTGAGCAGGCGCCCGTCGGGCATCACCTCGAGGCCGTCCGGTCCGGCGAGCGGCGCGCTCGTGGCGACGTCGGTGACCGCTCCGGCTTCGCCGGCGGCCCCGATCGCGACGCGGAAGAGCTTCCCGCCCGCCAGCGACACCACGTACAGGGTCTGGTCGTCGGTGAGCGCGAGGCCGTTGAGGCCGAACTGTCCTTGCGGCACGACGAACTCCGGTCGCTCGAGCCACGACGTCGTCGGCGCGCCGTCCTTGAGCAGATCGGCAGCCGGCACCGCGCGAATCGCGGCGCCGGTCGAGTCCGTGGCGAGGATCGTGCCGTCGGCGCGCTGCACGAGATCGTTGCAGAACTGGCCCGCCGACGGGAACGGATGGCGCGCCGCGAGCGAGCCGTCCTTGCGCCTCAGACCCACGATCGCGGGGGCCGTCTGGAACGTCGAGTCGGAGGCGCAAGCCCACACGAGATCGTTCTTTGCGTCGACCCACAGGCCGACGGCAGACTTCACCGGTCCGCCCGCAGCGACGAACGTCTTGACCTCGCCGCACGGCTTGGCCGAGACGATCTCGCCCGTGGCGAGGCTGCCGACGTAGAGCGTGCCGTCGGGCGCGGCGGCGATGCCCTCGGGATAGAAGGAGCTGCCAGGGAGGTCGATGTGATCGGCCGCGCACGCCGCGCCCGGCGTGGGGGCGCCGGCGTCGGACGGGCTCGCCGCGGCAGGGGGCCCGGCAGGCCCGGCAGGTCCCGCGGGACCGGCGGCGCCTGCTCGGCCGTCCTCACCTGCGCAGGCGGAGGCGAGCAGGGCGACGGCGGCGAGAGTGCGAGAGACGAGGCGGAGGGAGGTGTGTGTGCTCATGCCCTCTACGATGGTCACGCGGCCCGACAGCGCATCGAATACGCTTCAGCTCGAAGATGAAGCGCATTCAGCCATCGGGTCCCCCCCTCGATCTGAACCTCCTCTGGACGCTCGGCGTGCTCCTCGAAGAGCGGAGCGTGCGCGCCGCGTCCGTTCGCCTGGGCGTCACGCCGTCGGCGGTGAGCCACGCGCTCCGGCGACTGCGCGAAGCCCTCGGAGACGAGCTGTTCGTGCGGGCCGGGAGGGGTCTCGTGCCCACCGCGCGCGCCGAGGCGCTCGCCGAGTCGGTGTGGGCGCTCACGCGCGGCGTCCGGGACATGACCGACGACGCCGAGACCTTCGACCCCCTCGCGAGCGACAGGCGCTTCGTGCTGAGCATGCCCGACCAGATGGCCCTCGCGGTGGTGCCCTCGCTCATGGCGATCTTGCATGAACAGCGTTCACGTGTCTCGGTCGTGTGCCGCGCGCTCACGGCCGAGCCCCCGTACGGGGCGCTGGAGCGAGGCGACCTCGACCTCGCCGTCGGATCGTTCCGCAACGACCGCGCGAGCCCGATGCCGGCCGGCCTCCGCGCCAAGCCCCTTTGGCGCGAGCGGCTCGTGTGCGTCGTGCGCGAGGGCCACCCGGTCACGGCCTCGCGCCTCACGCTCGAGGGATACGCGCGCGACCTCGACCACCTCTTGGTCGCGCCGCGCGGGGCGACGCGAGGCATCATCGATCGCGTGCTCGAAGAGCACGGCCTCGCACGGCGTATCGCGCTCGTCGTCGCGCACCACGTGGTGGCGCCGTTCGTCGTCGCGCGCACGGACCTGGTCGTCACGATCTCACGCCAGGTGGCCCTGACGTTCTCGCGCCTCTTGCCCTTGCGCGTGCTCGCGCCTCCGGTCGGGCTCGAGGAGTACGGCGTGACGGCGCTCTGGCACGAGCGCGCCCACCGCGATCCGGGGCACACGTGGATGCGCGGCGTCCTGCAGCGCGCGGCGCGACAGGCGCGGGCGGAGCTGTCGGCGGGAGCCCCCTGACGGACCGACGCGCGTATCATCCGCGGATGGCCCGTGCCCTCCCCGCGCTGCTCGCGCTCTCCCTCGCCGCGCTCTCGTGCAAGCAGAGCCCGCGCATCGGCCCCGAGACGGGGCCCTCCACGCCCGAGCCCGAGGCCGCCGCCACGACCCCGGGAGCGACCGGTCCGGGCGCGCAGCAGGTGGCTTCTCTCGGGACGTGCACGCTCGAGAGCGGCGAGAAGATCACCGACTGCAAGGTGGGCTATCGCACGTTCGGCAAGCTCGACGCCAAGCGCGGCAACGTCGTGCTCTTCCCCACGTGGTTCACGGGCGCGACCGGCTCGCTCGTCGACGTCGTGCCCGACAAGCTCGTCGACACCAAACGTTTCTACGTGGTGCTCGTCGACGCGCTGGCCGACGGCGTGTCGTCGTCGCCGTCGAACGCCAAGGAGCAAGGCCGACTCCGGTTCCCCAAGGTGACCATCGGCGACATGGTCGAGAGCCAGCGCCGGTTGCTCCGCGAGGTGCTCAAGGTCGATCACGTGCACACGGTGATGGGCATCAGCATGGGCGGCATGCAGGCGCTCGAGTGGGCCACGCGCCACCCGACCGAGCTCGACCACGTGGCGAGCATCGTCGGCACGCCGCAGCTCACCTCTCAGGATCTCTTGCTGTGGACCGCCGAGCTGCACGCGCTCGAGTCCGACGTCGCCTACAAGGGCGGCGAGTACACGGGGCGACCGCAGCTCAAGGCCGTGCAAGACATCCACCACATGATGCTCACGACGCCGGCGTACCGCGCCAAGGAGACGTCCCGCGCCGAATTCCCCACTTGGATCAGCAAGATAGAGAGCGACGTCGCCTTCGACTGGAACGACTGGCGCAGGCAGCTCGAGGCGATGATGGCGCACGACGTCGCGCGCGCCGACGACGGCAAGCTCGAGCAGGCCGCCAAGCGCGTGAAGGCCAAGGCGCTGCTCGTCGTCGACGCCGACGATCACATGGTCCACCCCGAGCCCTCACGCGTGTTCGCGCGCGCAGCAGGGGCCAAGCTCGTGGAGCTCCACACCGGCTGCGGTCACATGGCGCCCGGGTGCGCCGCGGCCGAGGTCACCCAGGCCGTGGCTGCGCTGCTCGCGCAGTGAGCGTCACTTGACGACCTTGAACGCGCGGACCTCCGACGCGGAGCCGTAGAAGCTCAGCACGCGGTAGTAGTAGACGCCCGACGACGACGTGAGACCGGCGAGGTCCTGCGCGTTGATGTTGAAGTAGCCGCCGATGTTGCGGGTCATCCCGGCGCGCGCGTCGGGCGGCTGCGACGAGACCGAGATCTCGACCGCGTTGCCGCCGCTCCAGGAGCTGGGCGGGTCGCCTCCGATCTGCAGCTTGTGAGGCCCCTCGCAGAAGGTGGTGTTGGTCGACCACGCGAGCTCGAAGCTCTTGCCCCCTGTGACGTCGGCCGTGGAGCAGACCGCGGTCGAGAGCGTGATCTCGCACCCCGACGCAGGCGCGGCGGGCTCGACCGGCGTCGTCGGGCACGTGCCGCCTCCACCTCCGCCTCCGCCGCCGCCCCCCGAACCGGCCTTGGTGTACGTGATCGTGAGCGTGTACGCCGCGGACTGGTCTTTGGAGAAGAGCCCCACGAGCACCTTGCCGCTCACGCTGCCCACGCTCGCCGACGCGGGCTTGGAGGTCGCGCCGTCGGCCGCCAGCTGCTTCTGCGAGCCGTCGAAGATCGCCACGTCGACGTCGGCGGCCCCCTGCCAATCGACGGACACATCGAGCTTGCCCGCGGCTCCGAGCGTGAGCGCGAAGACGTCCCAGTCGCCGGTGTAGGAGGTGCCGTCGTTGCCGCCGCTCGCGAGCTCGCCGGTCACGACGAACGTCGTGCTGTCGGCTGCCGACCCGAGGTCTTGCGCCCCGGCGGCGTCGTTGTTGGGCTCGGCCTCCGCGGCCTTCACCGTCTGGGGAGCGCCGCCAGACCCGCCCCCCGTGGGTCCGCCGTCGGGAGACGCGCCGGACGCGCCGTTCGTCGAGGTGCTCGAGCACGCGACGAGGAGCAGCCCCCCGAGCGCCAGGGCGGAGCTCCGAAGCACGCTTCGGACGGTCGACGCGGCGGGTCTCGGCTCTAGAGGTGTCGTCTTGGCCATGTCTTGGTTCTCCCCACGACCATGTTGACGCGGCGCACCGACCTCGACTGTTGTGGGTTTGTTGCAATGATGGTCCGCGGGGGCGCAGGGGCCATCCGGAGGCGGATAATGTCGCGCATGACCGACGTGCTCGTGGTGGAGGACGATCCGACGCTGGGTGACGTGCTCGACATGCACCTCGCGGCAGAGGGATACCGTGTGCGGCGCGCCGAGGATGGCGAGGCGGCGCTCGCCCGTTGCGCCGAGGCCCGCCCCGACGTGGTGCTGCTCGACGTGATGCTGCCCAAGCTCTCGGGCCTCGACGTGTGCACCGAGCTGCGCGCGCGCTACGGCCCGCAGCCCGGCATCGTGATGCTCACCGCGCTGGGCTCCGAGGCCGACGTCGTGTGTGGGCTCGACGCAGGCGCAGACGACTACGTGGTCAAGCCGATCCGCCCGCGCGAGCTGCTCGCGCGCGTACGCTCGCTCGCCCGACGCCTCGGGGCCGACGTCGGTACGGCCCAGCTCACGTACGGTCCCCTCGTCATCGACATGGCCGCGCGGGCCGTGAGCGTGTCGTCGCGACCGGTCAAGCTCACCACCACGGAGCTCGAGATCTTCGCCGACCTCGCGCGCGAGCCCCTGCGGGTGTGCTCGCGCGCCGACCTCCTGCAGCGCGTCTTCGACACGAACCACGCCGGGTACGCGCGCAACGTCGACTGCCACGTGACGCGCCTGCGTCGCAAGCTCGAGGCCGCGGGCCTCACCCCTGCGCCCATCGAGACGGTGCACGGCGCAGGCTACCGCTTCGTACCGCCGTGCTGAGCCGCCTCCCCCTCGCGGTCCGCGGCACGCTCTACGCAGGCGCGACCCTCGCCGCCGTCACGGCGCTCCAGATCTGGCTGCTCGCGCCCTCGGACGCCCGCGCGTGGCTCGCGGTGCTCACGCCCTTCTTGGTGTGCACTCCGTGCACGTACCTCGTGGCGCGACGCATCGTCGAGACGCGCGCCCGCGACTTGACCGACGTGTTCGAGCGCTTCGAGCGCGGCGACGTCGAGGTCGTGCCGCTGTCGGACGATCCGGAGTTCCGCTCGGCCAGCGTGCTCTTCGCGCGCCTCGCGAGAGAGCTGCACGAAGCCAAGGCGCAGCTCGAGCACCGCGACGTCGAGCGACGTCGACTCTTCTCGGACGTGGTGCACGAGCTCGGGACGCCCGTGTCGTCGCTCCTCGGCCTGGCCGAAGCCCTCGAGCGACCGGCCATCGCCGACGTGCCCGACGCCCGTGAGCGCATCGTGCGGGCGATCGGAACCGAGAGCGACCGGCTCGCCCGCTTCGTCGAGGATCTCCGCGAGATCGCCCAGCTCGACGACCCGGCCATGGCGCTCTCGCTCCACCGCATCGACGTCGCGGGCGTGGCCGCCGAGATCGCAGAGACGCTCAACGCGGTGCCCGACGCGACGCCCATCGAGACCCGGTGCACCCCGACCCCTGCCCTCGCCGACGCGACGCGCATCGGTCAGGTGTGCACCAACCTGCTGTCGAACGCGCGACGGCACGCGCCGAACGCGCGTATCCGACTCGACGTCGCACTGCGCGCGGGACGAGCGTGCATCTGCGTCGACGACGCCGGGCCGGGGGTCGCCGAGCGCGACCTACCGATGTTGGGGCAGCGCCTTCACCGCCTCGACCCGTCGCGAACGCGGCGCACCGGCGGCAGCGGACTCGGCCTGTCGATCGTGCGCGCCATCGCCGCGCGGCACGGCGGCGCCGTCTCGTTCGCGCGGTCCGAGCTCGGCGGCCTCTGCGTGCGCGTCGAGATCCCGTCGGGGATCGACGGCGCCTGACCTCGGTACCGGTCGCCGTCTCAGGCGCGTCGGCGGCGACGCGCGGCGACGGCGCGTGGGCTCGACCGCGCACGCGGGCCCGTGTAGTCGATCGAAGCGGCGGGCAGCGCCCGCAGGATCGCCGGCGCTTGCGCCGCCCCCTCGACGGCGTTCGCGATCAACGTGGGGAGCGTCAGCGTGACGCCAACGGTCGGCACCAGGGCGGCCGGGATGTTCACGTCGAGGAGCATCGCGCTCATCGCACTGCCGATGTTCGGGACGACGCCGCGCTCGCGCTCGAGCGTCGCCCACACGCGCTCGGCGAGCGACCAATACGGCATGCGCGAGCGGCCGAGGCGTCGCACCTGCGCGCGCAGCGCGAACACGCGCTCGTCGACGTCGCGAAAGGGCACACCGAAGCCGATGATCCTCGGGCGATCCGCGAAGTGCTCGACGATCGTCGCGTCGACCGCGGCGCCACGCCGACGCCGCAACCGCGCGCGCAGAGCCACGAGATCGGCGGCCGCACGCCCCGCGGTCCACGGCCCGATGAAGTCGCTGTCGATCGCGAGCAGCCCTGCGCCGAGCCCGGTGAGCACCCGCCCCGTCGACGAGCCGACGCGGACGAGCTTGAGCGGCCAGATGCGCGGGTCCGCCACGGAGAGGACGCCGGCGAGGGCGTCGAGCGCGCGCACCTCGGCGGCGGTCGGCGCCCGCCCCGTGACCGCGAGGACGCACAGCGACGCGAACGACTGTCGCCCCGCGAGGTCGCCGAAGACCGCGCGCCCCATGAAGCGGTGCTCGTCCCACCCGGCCCACGCGACGCGCGTCTCGAGCTTCATCGCGCGTCCTCGCGCGGCGCTTCTGTGTACTCGAACGCGGGGAGCGTCATCGGGTAGCTTCGCAGGTCGACGCCTCCCGAGGCGAACGCCTCGGCGAGCGAGCACGGCAGGCTCGCCATCGTCACGGCGGCCGCGAGCTGCCACGGCGCATCGAGCCCGCAGGCGACGAACGACGCGGTCACCGCCGCCTCGGCGCTCGCCGCGCGTTCGAGCGCCGGCACGACCAGGCCACCCTCTCTCGCGACGTCGCGGAGCGCGCGGCGCACGGCGACGTCGCGGCGCGAAGACCCGCGGAGCGACCGCGGGAGCGCCCCGCCGCGCTCTTGCCACGCCGCGAGCGCGTCGCGCGTGCCGGCGAGCGCGTCGACCCCCTGCGCCGCCACGAGCGCGGCGATGCCGGCCACCGACGGAGCCCGCGCTCCCGTGAGGCGAGCCAGCAGCGCGGCGTGCGCCGGCGCGTCCCCGACGGCGACGGGCATCGACGCGACGAGGGCCCGCGCGAACAGCGCGCCCACGGCGGGCTCGGGCGGGACGCCTGTGAGCGCGAGGAGCACGACCTCGGCGAAGCTGTAGTGGCGCGACAGGTCCGTCGCCGCCAAATAGCCATGTATGCGCATCTTTTCGGCGTCCACGACGACGCCGCGCAGACGCGGGGGCCAGTCGACCGCCTCCACGGGCCCCCGCCGTGCGCCTCCCCTCTTGCCCTTTGCGGTGCGTGCCGGGCGACGCCCGCTCATTCGACGAACCCCGCGATGGACTTCGCGCGGTCGCCGAGCGGGGGGCAGATCGAGCCGTCGACGCGCACCTCGATGAGCGCCGGTCCGGGCTGCGCGAGCGCGGCGCGCAGCGCGCTCTGCATCTCCCCGGGCTCCGCCACCACGTACGCGGCGAGCCCCATCGCGCGCGCGATGCCCGCGACGTCGAGCGGGCGGCGATAGCGGACGCTGTCGAGCGGCTGGCGCGAGCCCACGAGCTTGCTGCCGTGCCAGGTGATGCCGTGCATGTTGTTGTTCTCGACGATCCACACGACGCGTACGTCGTGCTCCACGGCCGTGAGCAGCTCCATACCGTTCATGGTGAAGCAGGCGTCGCCCACGATGGCGACCACCGGTCGGCCCGGCAGTGCGAGCGCCGCGCCGATGGGCGCGACCGTGCCGTGCCCCATCGAGCCGAACCCCAGGTTGAGCACGAACTTCTGTCGCGCGCCGATGCACAAGTGATGGATGTTGGAGAGCATGTGCCCGCCGATGTCCGAGAAGACAATCGCGTCGTCGGGCAGCGCCTCTTCCATGTCGACGCGCCACCGCTGAGGCGTGAGCGGCACCGCGCCCGACGTGCGCATCTCGGGGTCGAGGAACCGGTCGTGGCCGCGCACGAGCGGGGGCTCTCGGTCCCACGTCGACGACGGTTCGGCGCCCTCGCGGATGAGGCGATGCGCGTGATAGACGAGCTCGACGAGCACGGTCTGCGCGTCCCCCACGAGCGCGATGTCGAC
>JAGQJA010000489.1:0-3281 GCA_020430845.1 Myxococcales bacterium | reverse complement strand
GTCAAGAGCACGTCGGTGTCGCTGCCGAGCAGCGTGCGGCGGGCGTCGGCGTGTCCGGCGAAGCCCATGACGCCGAGCGAGAGCGGGTGGTCCTCGGGAAAGATGCCCTTGCCCCGCGGCGTCGTCGCGACGCGCGCAGAGAGGAGCTCGGCGAGGACGGTCAGGTGCTCTTCGGCGCCCGACACGGCCACGCCCGCGCCCGCCAGGATGGTGGGTCGCCTCGCGTGGAGCAGCGCGCGCGCCGCGCGATCGACGGCCTCCCGCGCGAACGTGCGGGTGTCGGGGCGGTAGGTCGACGGGTCGAACCACGCCTCGACCAGTGGTTTGTCCCAGATGTCGACCGGCACGTTGAGGTGCACCGGTCCCGGCCGCCCGTTGAGGGCTTGGCGCAGGGCGCGCCGCAGGTGCTGGGTCATGCTCTCGGGCGAGACGACCATCGCCGAGTACTTGGTCACCGGGCGGAACATGGCCACGATGTCCATGTCCTCGCGGCTCGTCTCCTGCGCTGCGCCCTTTCCGAGCGCGTGCGACGCGGCCTGCCCGGTCACGACGAGCATCGGCACGCCGTCGGCGAAGGCGCACGCCACTCCCGTGAGGAGGTTCGTCGCGCCGGGGCCCGACGTGCCGGCGCAGACCGAGAGTCGACGCGTCACGCGCGCGTACCCGTCGGCCATGAACGCTGCGCCTTCCTCGTGCCGCGTCACGACGAGCCGGAGCGCAGGATCTGCTTCGAGCACCTCGAAGAACGGGTGGAGCAGGCCCCCAGGGATGCCGAACACGACCTCGACGCCCTCGGCCTTGAGGTACGAGAGGAAGACGTCGATCACGCGGGTCCCTTGGGACGCCGCGGGGGGCGCCGGCGGCGGCACCGATACGCTCACGCCGACTCCGCGCTACGGATCTTCACGACACGTGAGATGACCGAGTCGAGCGCCTCGTTGCGCCCCGGGGGCGGCGGCCGGCGCGATGCTCGCGGGCTCTGAGGCAAGAACACCCAGAGGGTGGTGCCCACGCCCGGCTTCGACATCACGGTGATCTGCCCGCCGAGCTGGTCGATGAGCCGCACGGTGCTGGCCAGGCCCACGCCGTAGCTCGACGTCGTGGCCTCTTCGGGGCGCTTGGGGCTGAAGACCTTGCGGATGCGGTCGGCCGGGATGCCCGGCCCCGTGTCGGAGAGCTTGAGCGTGAGGAACGTGCCGTCGCCGGGCAGCGTGTCGTGGGCCGGCGTGCCCGTGACCTCGAGGACGATGCTCCCGCGCTCCGTGTACTTTGCAGCGTTCGTCAGCAGGTTGTCGACGATGCGATCGAACAGGATGCGGTTGATGACGATCTCGGCCGGCGCCTCGCGCGTGGCGAAGACGCTCGCCTTGACGTCACGCCCGAAGGTGAGCGCGCGCAGGCGCCGGCGGAGCGACTCGGCGAGCGCCGGGACCAGGAGCGTCTCGGGCTTGTTCTCGACGATCGGCTCGCGCAGGAGCATGTCCATCACCTGCGTCACGAGCACCTCGACCTGCGTCATGCACCGCTGGACGTCGAGCGCGTTCTCGAGCATGTCGCCCGCGCTGCCCTTGACGAGCGCCTCGATCGACATCTTCGCCACCGTGAGCGGGTTGCGGATGTCGTGGGTGACACCGCGGAGCTTGTCGGTGCGCGACCGCTCCTCGAGCTGCGCGTCGGAGAGGGCGACCTCGACGGCGCTGAGGCGGCCCTCGAGCCGCTCTTCCATCGCGCGGAGGAAGTCGCGCTGGCGCTGATGAAGCGCCATGAGCTCCGAGCGCGCCTCGGCCTCCGCGAGCGATGCCTCTCGCAGAGCGTCGACGACCTCTTGGCCGACCGCCAGGTTCTGGGTGCCCTTGCGGTGGACCTCGACCGCGTAGGCCGTCGCCGCGCCCAAGGCGCCGAGCACGAGCGCTGTCAGGCCGTTGCCCAGGCCGGCCTCGAGGACGGCAAAGCCCGCGGCGCCCCCGAGCGCAGCGCCGGCGACGAGCGGCACGGCCCGGCGTCGCTCGTACCACTTGAGGCGGTACTCACAGAACGCGTCGCCGCGAGAGATGCACGCGAGCTCTCGCAGGTTGGCCGCGGGCAGCCCCCACATGGTGGGTCCGGCGGCCCACTGCGCCTGACGCGAGAGGCACATCGCGCGCGACTCGTGGACCGTGGAGTGGTAACGCACGTGGAACAGCTGCGGCCCGGACTCGACCGTCTCGAAGCGGCCCGTGCGCGTGACCATGTGCGCGTTGCGCACCACCGTCTCGCAGATCGCGCGCTGGGAAAGGGCCCAGAAGAGGTACCGCACGGGCCCGTAGCTCTCGGCGAACCGGTGCACGCACGCCTTCATGAACGTCTCGTCGTCCGCGGCGAGCACGTACGCGGCCGACAAGAAGTCCTCGGCCTCGGTGTGGGGGACCC
Source organism: Myxococcales bacterium (assembly GCA_020430845.1). Lineage (GTDB taxonomy): Bacteria > Myxococcota_A > Polyangia > Polyangiales > Polyangiaceae > Labilithrix. Next base: position 872 of record JAGQJA010000489.1, on the reverse strand, counting down.
AGCACGTCTTGCCGTCGAACACATCGGGCGAGAGGCCTGCGACCTCCGCCGCCTGACGCAGCGCGGAGGCCCCGTGCACGTCTTCTATCCACCGGGCGAGCGGCCAGAAGATGCGCAGGTTCACCGCGTCGTCGGGCTGAGAATCGGACATCGCGTAACACGCTAGTATTCGACCACGTGCCCTCATCGTCAACGCTCGATCCGGCGCCGACGTGAATGTCACACGAGCGACGTTCAGCGCGCGCCGGCGAGCGCCCGAGACGAGACGGCGTAGCCGTGCACCTCGGTGCACACCTGGTAGTAGAAAATGAACGCGACGAGGACGTTGGCGCGCTCCTCGTAGCTGATGAGCGTGTCGGCGCCGGGCGCCTGGGCGAGCGCGTCCGCGTAGGCGGCCTCGGCAGTCGCTATCCCCACGGGGATGAATCCTAGGACGACGCGGCTGCAGCTCGAGCCCGTCACCTCGCGCGCGGCGCTCGTGACCTCGGGCTTGGACAGCTCGGGGAGGAGCTTGGTGCTGACGGTGACGGGCGCGTCGACGGTCTTGACGGTGCACCCGAGGCTGCTCGCCGCCGCGGCGAGGCCGAGCGCGAGGGTGAGGACGGTGCGCTTCATCGGGTCACCTCACGGAACGAAACGGGCTGCGCGGGCTGCACGGGAGGTGGCCCTGGCGGCGCCCCTTGAACCGGGGCCGCGGGAGCCTCGCCCGCGACGCGCCGCACGACGGTGCCTTTCACGCGGGCGCAGCTCTGGTTGTAGAAGAACGCCGGGATCGAGAAGAACGTGAGCTCGGCGTCGACGATGGCGTCGCCCTTGTGCTTCTGCAGCACGTCGGTGATCAAGGCCTCGTGGTTGGAGTCTTCGCCCCAGCC
>JAGQJA010000488.1 GCA_020430845.1 Myxococcales bacterium | reverse complement strand
GCGTTCCGCGATCCCGTCGTCGGTCAGGCCGTGACGCTCATCCACCAAGCGCCCGCGCACCCGTGGACGGTGGCCGAGCTCGCCAAGCGGGTGGCGGTCTCCCGGTCGGCGTTCTCGGCGAGATTCACCGAGCTGCTCGACGTCGCGCCGATGACGTATGTGACGCGCTGGCGCCTGCGGCTCGCCAGCAACCTCCTCGAGGACTCGAAGATGAGCCTCGCCGAGATCGCGACGCGCATCGGCTACGAGTCCGAGTCGGCGTTCAGCCGCGCGTTTCGGCGTGAGACCGGGGAGGCGCCCGCCGCATGGCGCAGCAAGCGGGTCGCCGCGCTCGCGTGAGGTGGGCTCGCGAACCCTTTGCGCGGGTCGCTGGCTCGAACGAGACACGGAGGACCCCCATGTGGCCTTTCACCCAGACCAAGCATCAAGGACGTGAGCTCGTCGCGAACGGCGCGCTCCTGCTCGACGTGAGGACGCCCGAGGAGTTCCGGGAGCGTCACATCGACGGGGCGGTGAACATCCCGGTGCAAGAGCTGGCCCAGCGTATGAGCGAGCTCGGCGCGAAGGACCGCCCGATCGTCGTCTACTGTAGGAGCGGCGCACGCAGCGCCACGGCGACGTCGATGATGAAGAGCGCGGGCTACGAGGTGCTCGACATCGGCGGCATGGGTAGCTGGTGACGAGTCGAGCCGACGCTCGACTCAGGCTTCGTCGCCACTCCGATCGGTGACGAGCTGACGCAGCTGCCACGCGAGCAGGCGCATCTCGGCGTCGGTGCGTTCGAACGCGCTCCGGAGGCGTCCGACGAAGACGCCCGGCGCGAGGATCATCGCGAGCACGGACGCGAAGACGTACGTAGGGATCTTGTGCGCGTCGAGCGAGATGACGGGCGAGTGCAGCACGATGTCTCCGCCTACGAAGCGCACGGTCTCGGGCAGGATGCCGAGCGACGCCCCGTAGACCGCCACCGCCCACGCGACCGTGGCGAACGTGAGCACGAGGCGACGCAGGCCCGGCGGCCGCACGAAGCCGAACAGCGTCGCGTGGGCGACGAGCAACGCGGGGACGAGCGGCAGGAGCGGACTGTAGACGGCCGTGGTGTAGACGCACGTGGTCATGCCGAAGAGCGCGCTCGCGATGAGCGTCAGGTACGACGGCCGGAAGAACGTGATGACACCGAAGCCGAACGCCAAGAACCACAGCGCGTGCGCCGTGAGGAAGATCTGGAGGTCGTGCACGCCCAGGTACCACGTCACGAACGCGTTGAGCGTGATGTACCCGTAGACGATCGCCGCGCCGAGCCCGCCGCGCTTGACGTGGAACATCGCCTCGGCCTCCTGCTCTCGCGCTACCTCGGGCGGCGGCGTACGCGGCGGCGTCGTCAGCAAACGGACGAGGGTCGCGAGGGCGTCTTGGTTGCCGGGGTCGAGAGCCAGGGCGCGGCCCACCTCGCGCAGCGCGCCGGTGCGTGCGCCGCTCGCTTCCCCCGCGGGCGCAGCGTCTCCATCGCCGAGCACCGCCGCCGCGCGCGCGCGGGCCTCCTCGGCGTGCCTTCGCGCACTCTGTAGGCGCAGCTCCTGATCGCGATCGCCGTCGAGATACGCGTCGAGCGCCTCGCTCAGGGCGAGCGCCGAGGGGAGCCGATCCCCAGGAAACAGGTGCGTCGCCGAGACGCAGAGCGCCTCGAGCTCGGGTGGCACCTCGACGTCGGGCCGCCGCACGCTGGGGCGCGCCTCGACGCCCTTGGCGATCGCCGCGACCACCTCATCGAACGCGCCCGCGGGATGCAGCGGCTCGAGCGTGAGCATCTCGAAGAGCACCGCGCCGAGCGCGTACACGTCCGTCTGCGCGTCGACGGCGGCGCCGATGGCCTGCTCGGGCGCCATGGTGCTCACGGTGCCGATCACGCCGCCGAGCCCGGTGTGTATGTTGTCGGGGGACTCGATGCGGCCACCGTCGTCGTCGTGCTCCGCGCCCTCGCCGGCGAGCTTCGCCACGCCCCAGTCGAGGAGGTACACCTCGCCGTAGCTCCCGAGCATGATGTTGCTCGGCTTGATGTCGCGGTGCACCACACCTCGCTCGTGGGCGTAGTGCACGGCCGACGCGAGCTGACTGAGCGCCGTGAGCAGCTTGCGGCGAGAGAACTTGGTCGGCTCGCCGGCCCGCTGGGCGCGCAGGATCTCCGCGAGCGACTGCCCGCGCACGCGCTTCATCGTGAAGAACGGGCTGCCATCGGGCAGGACGCCCACGTCGTACACGGGGACGATGGCCGGGTGCTCGAGCTGACCCTGGAGCCTCGCCTCACGAGAGAACCGCGCGAGGCTGGCGGCGTCGTCTCGTCGCTCGACGTTGAGCTGCTTGAGCGCGACCATGCGCCCGACGTTCTCGTCGCGCACGAGCGTCACCGTCCCCATGCCACCCCTCCCGATGATGCGGTCCTCGACGTACCGCGTGGAGGTCGGCGCGCTCGGCGGCGCGACATCGACGGTCACCGGCGCGTCGGACTCGGGCTGGAACGTGAGCGTCTGATCGCGGGGCTTGTCCATGCGCCGCACAGGATAGCGTCGGCCCGGCAGACGCGGGGGTCAGTCGGCGTGCGCCGTGTCTCTCGCGAGCGCGCGCAACGCGACGTAGATCGCCTCTTCGATGCGCGCCCAGTCCTTGGACGTCCGCACGCCGACGCCACCGAACACCGACAGCTCTCGGCCGCGCACGGCCAGGTAGTTGATCGCGGCAGCGAAGAGCGTGCCGATCGTCGCGGCCGCCTCGGACGGGATGACGCCTGCCGCCGTCAGCGCCTCGGCCAGCTCGGTCGACCGTTCTTCGCGGACCTTCTCGAGCGCCACGGTCAGCGCGTTGCGATGCGCGCACTCCCACGCGAGCAGGTCGAGCGTGACGGGGCGCTTGCGGAGCGCGGCCGCGTAGTTCGCGAGCACGCGCGTGCCGGCCCGCGCCTTGTCGGGATCACGCAGGACCTCCCCCTTCTTGCCGACGAGCTCCTCGAGCGTCGGCCAGAAGTCGGACACGTCCGCGTAGGCCTCCATGAGCCCGTCGAGACCGCCGTAGTAACGGTAGACCAGCACCTTCTCGACCCCGGCACGCTCGGCCACGGCGTTGACGCCGAGCGCCGCGACGCCGCTCTCGCGGAGCAGCTCGCCGACCGCCGACACCAGGCGCTGCTCGGTGCGGAGCCGACGGAGGTGTCGTCCGTCGACGCGGGGCTCTTCGTCGGCCTCGGAGGTCGCCGTCTTGGTGGGTCGCTTCATGCCGTGTTGCCCCGAGCGCAGGCCGCTCGCCGGGCGCGCACCGCTCATAGTGCACGAAAGCGAACGCGCAGCGCGAGATCCAACGGGACGAAGGCCGTCCCCGCCGAGAGCGTTCGTTTCCCGCCGAAGACGCCGCGGTCTTCGGAGCCGAGCGGGATCGAGAGGTACGGGCGATACGCCAGCTCGAAGGTACCGAGGAGGGTCACGCCGACGGGGAGACCCAGCTCCGCGTAGCTCATCGCGCTGCGGGTCAAGTCGACGACGACGCCCGGGCCGAGCCCGGCGCGCAGCGTCAGCCAAGGCGTGAGATCGTAGGCGAACGTGACGTCCTCTCGCAGCGGGAGCTGGTAGCGGCCGCCCGCGAGCGTGGCCCCGAGCCCGAGCGAGGCGTGACCGTCGAAGCGCGCGCGTGAGCCGGGCCACTCCCACGCTGGGTGCGCCAGGCCGAGCATGGTCGAGGCGCGCGTATCGCCGCGTGTCTCGGCGCGACTCGCAGACGGGACGTCGACCTCGAGGCGCTCCACCTGCGCGCCGAAGCCGAGGGCGAGCGTGGGGACGAGGCGCCCGGGGTGGGAGCCATTCGCCGACGCGCCGACCGCAGGGACGTCTCGAGGGCTCGCGCTCGGAGGAGCGTCGCCGGCGCGCGCGGCAGGCGCAGACGACAGCGACACGAGCGCTGCGCACACGAAGGGCAGGAGCCTCATGCCAGCACCCACGCGAGCGGGCGCCGCGGGCTGGCGAACGCCTCGTCCCACGGGTAGCCGATACGAAAGAGCATCTGCGCGCGGCGGTCTTCGCCGACGAGCTCCGCGAGCACGCGGGTGAAGCGCGGCTCGAGCGCCTTGCTCTCCTCACGGTCCTGGCGCTCTGCGAGCTGGTTGAGCGGTTGCATGGCGAGCCCCTGTGCGGTGGCCCAGAGGTGCAGACGCTGATAGATCCGCCCGGCGCGCAGCTGGTCGACGCGCGAGCTGACGCGGCTCGACGAGAGGATGACGAACGCGGAGCCCGTCGTCTGGCGCCCCCTGGTCGCGTCGAGCCAGTACTCGTTGGCCGTGTCGACGCTGGGACGACCGAGCGCCTTGCCGAACGTCCGCGTGACCGCGCCGTTGCCCGTGGCGTCGAGCGTCGTACCGTCTCGATCGCGGGCGATGTCCTCCGAGGAGTGCCTGTACCAGCGCTCGCTGTCGGCGCTCATCTCGGCGTCGTGGACGATGGCCTCGGTCGCGCTCACGGTCTGCTCGCGAAAGCGGGCGCGCAGCTCGGGCGTCGCGAGCCAGTGCAGCGAGACCGTGGGCTCGTCGACGAGCGCGCGAAGCGCCGCCTCGAGCCCGGGCGAGGGTGGGGCGTCGGCGTACGCGCCCCGGTTGGTGTGCCTGCGCGCGATGGCGTCGAAGAGCGGCCCGCGGTCAGGCGCGCCGGGTGTGAGCTCCACCCGCGCGACGAGCGCGGGGTCGGCCGCGAGGGGCAGCAGCTCGACCTGCGCCGCGCGGCCCGTGGCGCGCGCTGCGATGACCATGTTCTCGAGCGCGC
>JAGQJA010000487.1 GCA_020430845.1 Myxococcales bacterium | reverse complement strand
TCGACCCCGCCTACCTCGCGCCGTCACGCTTCATCGACGCGGCTCACCCCGCCGTCGTCGCGTTCGCGCGCGAGACGTGCGCGGGCGCAGAGAACGACCGCGAGCGCGCGGCGCGCCTGTTCCTCGCGGTGCGTGAGCGCCTCCGCTACGACCCGTACACCTTCACCACCGACCCCGACGCGTACAAGGCGTCGACGGTGCTCGGCCAAGAGCGCTCGTTCTGCATCCCCAAGGCGATCCTGCTCGCGGCCGCGGCCCGCGCCGTCGGCATCGGCGCGCGCGTCGGGTTCGCCGACGTCAAGAACCACCTCGCCAGCGAGAAGTTGGTGCGTCGCCTCGGCAGCGATCTCTTCGTGTTCCACGGCTACGCCGAGCTGTGGGTCGACGGCCGCCCGGTCAAGGCGTCGCCCGCGTTCAACGCGTCGCTGTGCGCGCGCTTCGGCGTCGCGCCGCTCGACTTCGACGGCGTGCACGACGCGATGCTCCAACCCTTCGACGGCGAGGGGCGTCCGTACATGGAGTACGTCACCGATCGCGGGCTGCACCTCGACCTGCCGTTCGAGGTCATGCTCGCCGCGATCTCCGAGCACTACGGACGCGGCGAGCCGCCAGCAGACGACGCCCCGGACGAGGCGTTCCGCTGACGGCGTGCGCGCCTGCGTGACCGATCAGCGCAGCGTGATCGGCGTGCGGGTCGGCTTGTACTTGTTGTCGAGCTCACCGTCGACCACGCGCAGGGCGTCCATGCCCCAGTCGTAGCCGTAGTAGGTGAACTGCGAGGCCTTGAGGATGTCGGGGTAGCTGTTGAGGCGCCCGTCGATGAACGCGCCCACGAAGCGCCCCATCGCCTCGCCGCTCTCGTTGACCCAGCTCTCGAGGCCGTTGGTCACGAGGTCGAGGTTCTTGGTGCCGCCTTCCTTGAGCGGGATGTAGTCCTTCTCGTAGTAGTTGTACGAGACGCAGCCGTTGATCATCATGATCTGGTAGCTCGCCGGAAAGTCCTCGCGGCGGAAGCGGCTCGGGTCGAGCGGCCCGTACCCGATGTACGAGTGGCCGTTGTAGACGAAGATGTCGCTCGTCTTCACGCCGCGCTTGTGGGGCGTCGAGTCGGTCTCGGCGCCGAAGTACGTCTGCACCTTGATGGTGAGCGGCTTGTCCTGCCCGCGGATGGTCACGGTGACGGGCACCTCGAAGGTGACCCACTTGCGCACGAGCTTGTTGGCGATGGTCTTGCGCAGCTCGCTCCGCTGCGACCACGAGATGCCCGCGGGGTTGCGGTTGTCGAGCTCGAACGCCGCCATCTCGTCGAACGAGGCGAAGTCGACCGCGCGGCCGCCGACCTCGTAGTGCAGCGGGTCGGCCACGCCCTCGACGCCCGTGAGCTTGAAGCCCGGACGCGCCTTGAAGATCTCGCGCAGGCCGCCGTACCACATGCGGTAGCCCGAATCCTCGTACACCTCGTGGCGCTCGCCCGCGGCCCAGTCGGCCATCATGCCGCTGACCATGCCGATGACGAGCTTGCCCGGTTCGACGCCGCCTGCGTAGAGGCGGTCGTACTCGGGGTAGCGCACCGTGCGCGCCTGCGCCTTGTAGCGGAGGTTGGCCGTCATCGGCAGGTAGAGGCGGTTGACCTCGCTGAGCGGCACCTCGTCGTCGGCCAGACCGGCGCGGTCCGCGTCGATCTTCTGCTGCTCGGCGGCCATCGCCGCCTTGCACTTGGCGCGCGAGGGGTCGAACACGTACCAGATCGAGCTCTGGAACTCCTGCGCGTGCTGATCACCGCTCGTGCACTCCTCGAGCACGCGACCGGTCTGCGAGCCGTACCCCTTGCCGAGCAGGCCGAGCGAGATCGCCGAGCGGGTCGCCATCGGGATCGGAACGACCGCGTCGTCGGTGAAGGTGTACGCCACCTTGAGCATCGTCTTGGGCGGCGCGGCGGGGTTGGCCGGGTCGACGACCTTGACCGGCGTCTTGAGGAACCGCGCCGGATCGACGTCGCGCAGCTCTCGGCTGTTGACGGCCACGTTGGCCTCGCGGAGCGCGCCGAACGCCGATTGCGTCTGCTTGCGGATGTCGGAGATGATCGACGCCTCGCTCGCGCGCTCGTCGACGTACACGTACCCGGCGAAGTCGAGCTTGCGCGAGCGCGCCGTCAGGCTGGTGAGATCATCCTCCCCGCTGTCGACCTCCTCTTCTGCGGTGTCGGCGGTGCACGCGACGGCGGCGGTCGAGGCGACGAGCGCGAGCAGGAGAGGCAAACGGCGGAGCGAGAGCTTCATCCCGTGGATGTAGCAGCGGGGTGCGACACTGCAACACAATGTCGCACCTTTTCACACACTACAAAATCAGCCAATCCTTCCAGGGGCTTACCGTGGACAGCCGTCGTCCCAGGGGCGTGCGTGGGTCCTCTGTGAGGCCCCAGGTCGCCGCTCCACGCGCACGCGTCAGTCAGGGCAGGGAGCCTTGCGCGGCGGCTCGGGCGGGGGCGGGTTGCACATCGCGCCGGGCGGGCACGGGGGCATGTCGCGAGGCACTTGGTACGTGCACTCGCTCGCGCCTTCGGCGCGCACCATCGTGACGGCGTGCTTCGGCTCGAGCCCGTCGGGGCACGTCGTTGCGCGCGGCGGCGGCGGGTTGCACGTCGCGTCGGCGGGGCACTTCACCTCACGGAACGCCTCGCACTTGCCGTCGGCGGTGCGGGTCACGCGCCACGTCGCGGCGGTCGTGTCGCCCGCGGGCTTGGGCTTGGCCTCGTCCGCCGGAGGCGCCGTCACCGGCTCGGGAGGGTTGCCCGGCGTGACGCCGGTGGGTGCGTTGACGGCGGGGCCCGTCGCCTCGGGGCCTCCGCACGCGGGGAGCAGGGCGAGGGTGATCACGAACGGCGGCGCGAGCTTCTTGCGGTTCATCGTCATCTTGCACGCGCGAGACTAGCAGAGGATCTGATCTGGGAATCACGACCGCGACTGCCGCGCTGCGGGAGCCCCGGGGACGCGCGGTAGCCTCTGGCCGTGGCAGGCGCGGACGAGTCGGGCGACGAGCACGCCGAGGCTCGCGTGGCGCATCATGAACATCGGGCTCGGCGCCGTGATGTCGGCGTGTCCCATGGCCTTCTACGAGAGCCGCGTGTGGCCGACGACGGCCGGTTTGGTGCTCGCGCAAGGGCTCGCCATTCGCTGGCCGCACTACCGGCACTACTTCGTCGCGGCCGCGAACCTGGGCGTCACGCTCAACCTCGCCCACATCTGGGGCGCCCGCGCGAGCGCGACGCAGACGCGAGCGCCGGAGAGGCGCGACCGCCGCAGCCGTGAGGTGGCCCTGGGCGCGTCGACGGGCGCGCGCTTGTGTGCGAGCTTTGGTGCTGATGCGCGCGCGTTCGCCCTTCGCCTCGCTGGTCGTCGTCTGCGCGCTCGCGCCGGCGTGCGGGAGCGGCGACGCGCCGCCACCCACCGCCGAGGCGCTCTTCGGCGCGACATCCATGGCCGACACGCCGTGGCCGTCCGACTTCTTCCTTCGCGACGGGCGGATCGTACCGGGCGCCATTCCGCTCGACGGACAGCCAGGGCCGCTCGCCGCGCTCGAGGCCGCGCTCTCCGAGCTCGACGGCGCGCCCGTCTACACGTCCACCTTCTTCCCGACGGGCGGCGGTCTCGACGCCGGACCGCTCGAGGGCAAGGCAGAGTGGATCGATCTCGACGACGCAGCGGCGCGCGTCGTGAAGACATCGCTCTTCTATCGCGCCGAGACGCGAGAGCTCGTAGCGCTCGCTCCGCGCGACGCCGTCCTCACCGCGGGGCACCGCTACGGCGTCGTCGTCACGAGCCCGCGCGTCCGGCCGAGCGCGCAGATGCGCGACGCGCTCGAAGGTCGCGGCCCGCACGCCGCGCTCTACGCGCCGCTGCGAGGTCGCGTCGTCGGCGACGTATCTGCCGCCACCGTCTTCGCGGTCGGTCACCCCGCGCGCGTCACAGACGAGATGCGCGCCGTGGCAGCCGCCGGGCCGCCCCCTCGCGCGAAGGTCACGCGCGTCGTCCGCGGCGCCGAGCTCGACGCGTTCCTCGGAGCGCCGACGACGACGCGGCCGGGCATCGGCGATCCGAGAGGCATCGTGCACGAGGCCGTGGGCACCGTGGTGTTCGGCAGCTTCGAGACGCCGTCGTTCTTGTCGAGCGCGCCGCCGCAGCTCGGGCGCGTCGAGATGGATGCCGACGGAAAGCCCAGGGTCAAGGGCGCGGAGACCGTCCCGTTCTTGCTCGCGCTGCCCCACAAGCCGGCCGGCGGCTTCGCGTCGATGCCCGTGCTCGTCTTCCAGCATGGCCTCAACGCCGGGCGCTCGCAGGTGCTCGCCGTCGCCAACGACTACGCGCGCGCCGGGTACGCGACCATCGGCATCGACGCGCTCTGGCACGGAGACCGCGCGCCGCGTCCGGTCGACAATGTGCACAACTTCACCGGCGCCAGTGGGCCCGACGGCCTCGCCGACGCCGACGACTTCGGCGCGGCGACGAACCTCTTCGACTTCGGCGGAGACGCGGCGCAGGGCATCGGCCCGTTCGACGCGCGCGTCGTTCGCGACAACTTTCGGCAAGCGATCGTCGACGTGACCGAGCTCGTGCGCCTCGTGCACAAAGGTGACCTCACCGCCGTCGCGGCGGCCGACCCGGCGCTCGCGGGTCTGTCGCTCGACGCGTCGACGCTTGTATATACAGGGGAATCGTTCGGCTCGGTGGTGGGCGCCGGTGCCGTCGCCGTGACGCCCGAGCTGACCGCGGCCGTGCTCTGCGTCGGCGGGGCCGGCATCTTCCTTCCCACGTTCCCCACGTCTCCCACGTTCGCGGGGCTCGTCACCCCGTTCCTCCGGTCGACGTTCGACACGACGCTTACGGTCACGGATCCCGCGCTACCGGGAGAGGCGCAGCGATCGCTCTCGCTGGTCGAAGGCGCGTTTGGTCCAGGTGATCCGCTCGCCTTCGCCCCGCTCCTCGCCGACCGAAAGAAGGACGTGCTCTTCTTCATGGCGCGCTCCGACGAGGCCTTCCCCAATCAGTCGACCGAGCTGCTCGCCGCGGCCGCGCGCGCGACGTTCGTGACGCTGCCCGCGCACAGCGAGCCGCCGCGGTTCGTCACGTTGCCCACCGCGGCGGCGCCGTGGAAGGCCGAGGGGCGCGCGGGGCTCGTGCAGCTCTCCCCGGCCGTGCACACGATGTACACCGCGTTCGGCGGCGAGGCGCGCTACCAACCCGACTTTCCTCCGTTCGTGCTGCGCGACACGCCGGCGCGCGTCGAGAGCCCGACCGAGCTGCTCCACGCCCTCGCGCTCGACTTCGCGCGCACGCGCACGATCAGCGCGTTGCCGTAGTCTGCCCGCGCCGGCGCAAGCGCCGCGCGACCGCCGCAGCGGGTGGACCGGCGAGCGGTGGGCGCGACTCAACTCCCTCGGGTGAGGCGCGCGTTCTCCTGCCGTCGGTAGAGGATCTCGTACATCGCGCTGCCGAGCGCAAAGAGCGGAAGCATGTACGAGGCGAGCCCCGTCGCGAGCAGGAGCGCGGCGAAGAGCCCCTGCCGCGCCGCGCTCGACGTCTCGTTGACCACGCCCGCGGGGCCTGTGACCTCCGCGGCTTCGGTCCCGGCGACGGCTCGCCACAGCGCGCCGAGCGTCCCGTAGAGGATCTTTGCGGGTTGTGCGAGGCCCCGCGCGAGCGCCCGGCCCGGCCCCACGCCGCGGCGCTCGGTCCACGGACCGACGCGGATCTTCGCGGGCGAGCCCTCGGGAGTGACGGAGAGCGAGATCGCCCTGTCGTCGCGCGCCACTTCGATCGTCGTGGGCACCTCGCCGCGCTGTGCCACGAGCTGTTTGAGCTCGCCCCACGAGCCGACGGGCTTGCCCTCGACGCTCACGATGCGATCGCCGTCGCGGACGCCGGCTCGCGCCGCCGGTCCGGCCGCCGTCACGCGAACGCGCATGCTCGTCTCGTCCACGAACGTCTCGCCGTGTCCGAGCAAGCCGACCGCGAAGAGGGCGCTGCCCGCGAGGTACCAAGCGGCCACGCCCGCACCGCCGCGTGCCGCCGCGAACCACGCAGAGCGCCTCTTTTGCTCGGCGACGATACGACCCATCGCCCGTCGCGCGCCGAAGAACGCGGCGAGGTGCACCGCCAACGCGAGCGCGAGCAGTACAAAGGCGGCGAGCGTGTGCATCGCGGCCGTGTCGCACGGTTTTCGAAGACTGTCGAGAGTGCCCACGACGGCGACAGGCCGCTCGTGCGAGGCTCTTTGTTCGTATGTCTGACCTTCATCGTCTTGTCGCGACAGCACTGCTCTCGATCGCGGCGGGATGCGCGCGAGAGGTGCCGCGTCCACGAGCGGCGCCCGCGTCTTCGTCGAGGCCCGCGCCTTCGTCGGCGCCCGCGCCATCGTCGGCCCCCGCCGCGTCACGGAGCGTCGTCGAGACCGCGCACTTCAGCGTGCCGCTCCCCGCCGGTTACGACGACGCGACGACCGAGCATCAGGAGAGGGCGCCGCAGCTCGAGGCGGTCCTGCGCGCGGCCGCCGCGCGGGACGGGCAACGCCCGACGATCGTGGTGCAGAAGGTCCCGATCCCGGGAGGCACGTTCGCCGATCCAGCCCTGTGCGCGCAGACCGGTCAGGGGCTCGTGCACGGAGGGACCGTGGCCGCCGGGACGGGCGGCACGCTCCTGAGCGCGGCGATCGTGGACGGTCCGTTGGGCAAGACGTGTCAGATCCATCTGCGCGCACCCGAGGGCATCGCCCTCATCACCGAGCTGTTCGAGCCGGGGAACACGCCCGCCACGCCGAAGGACGTCTGGTTGATGACGTGCAATCACGCCGACGGTGACGCGGGCGCGGAGGCCGCTTGTCGGGCGACGCTGGCGGGGTTTCGCTTTCGCGCGCGGTGACGTGGGATGACGGGCGGCTGGTCCGCGCTACGCTGCGTTCTCATGTCGGGCGAACAACGTATCGAGCGCCCCAACGAGGCGGAGCGAGCGTGGATACAGGCGAACCTCCAGGTGTCGAGGTCGTTCGCAACCTCGTATTCGGGGGCTCGAGTCGCCGAACGTGTGCCGCCCTTGGAGCTGTTGGACCACGCGTGGACGCAGTGGCTCGGTGAGTGGGAAGCTCGACCGCCAGCGGAACGAGACGATCCCAACCCCGTCATCAACGGCGTCGGGATCGCGTTCGGCCAACATCTGGTCGATGCTCTTGGTCTCGAATGGGGCGTCGTCACGGACGAGTACGGAACGGAGCTCGCCGTACATGGAGAGCCCGCAAACATCATCGTGTTTCCCGCCAACCTCATTGCGAAGCGATTCGAAGGACGAACGGTGGGGTTCATCGTCCAGGTGTTTCATCAAGTGCGTAGCGAGATTCAGTCGATGCGAAGTTGACTATCGACGTGAACGAGCCGAGAGACGCTCGACGACTTGGGCTCTCGACGACTTGGGCTCGAGGTCGCCGCCCGACGTTGGGGCAAATCGATCCGCCGCCAGGTCGTCGCCAAAGAGATCTCGACGCCGAAGCGAAGCGCGGTGACGCGAGAGCCGGCGCGGTCTACCGCGGGAGGGCGACGAGCCGCGCGCGTCCCTTCTCGAAGAGCTCGCTCCATACGATGTGGGTCGCGCCGACCCTGGTGAGTCCCGTGCGTCCGCGGACGCAACCGATGCGCGTGTTGTGGTCCGCGTCGATCGCGTACCGCCGGAGCGGCTTCGACTGCGCCGCCTCTCCCTCGGTGCGGGGCTCCGGAACGAGCGGGATCCGGTATGCGGTGCGGACGAGGGCGGGGGCCGGGAGGAAGACGGTGGGCACGCTCGACGGCGCCTGCGCGATGAAACGCAGCGCCGCGCCGTCGAGATCGTAGACCGTGCCCGCGCACACGATGCGCTCCTCCCCGACGAGACCGCCGCCGCAGAGGACAGGCAACACCTGCCGAGGCGCGGCGCTCCCGTCGACGGGCACGCGCATCAGCGTGCCCGCGCGGGTCGCGAAGAAGAGGTCGCCCCGCACGACCCGCGCGTCCGCGTCGGCGACGTCCTCCGCGAGCGGTGTCGTCTCCCCCGCGCTCACACGCACGCGCACGAGTCGGATCTTCGTGTCGTTCGCGTCGGTCGGCAGGCCGATGGCGCGCACGTAGACGCTGTCGTCGTCCTTCGCGAGGATCATCGCGCGGTCCTCGACGAAGCGCGTCGCGCCGACGTCTCGGGGGGCTCCCCCGCCGACGGGCACGGCGCGCAGCGCGATCACTCGGGCCGACTCGCCCGCCGCAGGTTGGACAGGCCCGAGGAACACAGCCTCGCCGGCGACCGCTGCGACGCCACCCTCGAGCGCGCTCGTGAGATCCTCGGTGAAGAGGACGCTCCGTCCCTGCCCGTCTACGCGGACGCGCTCCACGGTCGCGTCCTTGGTGTTCGCGGTCGTGGACCGGCGCGAGAAGATCACGTCCCCGTCTGCGACGTCGAGCCCCGTCATCTCACCGCTCCCCAGCCCGTCGACGAGCGTGACGGCGTCCGGGATGCCGTCGCACGTGTCGCTCGTGTCGTTCGGGCCGAGCCCGCTCGGGCCCGCGCCCCCACCGCCGCTGCTGGTCCCGCACGCCGCGAGGAGGGCCGCAAAGAGGAGCGGGGAGGAGCGCGCGTTCATTTGTGTGAGACGCGCCGACGCCGTGGAGCATTCACGCCCCGCCCGAATCAGCGGTAGAGGTGGGCGGCGGGGCCGTCTGTGCGAAGCGCGCCGCGGACGCGCGCCCACGGGATCGTCGGCACGTCGTGGCGGAAGACGCGCGCGACCTCGGGCACGATCGGGATGAGCGCGAGCCCCTCGCGCGTGACGTAGAACTCGCGGAAAGGCAGCGGCGCCGCGAGCTCCCTGCCGCCCTCGAGCGTGCCGATGCCGAACGACACGATGTCCATCGCGTTCGCCTCGCCGCTCGTCTCGACGATCTTCTTCACGTAGCCGTCGGGGAGCAGAGAGATCCAGTCGGGCTCTTGCGTCGGCTGCGCGAGGAGATCGCGCGCGTCGAGGAGGCGCCCGGTGCGCAGATCGATCGTGACGCCCGTCACGCCGTCTGACGGGTGCGCGCCTCCGCCGTCGAAGTCGTACTCGTGCCGGATCGACAAGAGCTTGTCGTCGAGGAGCGTCGGGCGGAGCTCGGCGTTGTGGTAGAGGCCGCCGCGCGAGCCGTCGAACGTGCGGCACATCACGAGGAGCCCCGCCTCCGTCGCGTCGCACGTGGAAGGCGTCTCGTTGCACGTCGCGTCGGTCGACTTCGAGCCAGGCTGCGCGACGTGCCCGGTCTGGAGCGCGATCGCCTCGGGCGCGACGGCGGCGTTGATGCGCGCCTCGAGCGCGGCGTCCGCCAGCCCCGACACCGCGAACGAGCGGACCGTCACGCGGCAATCCGGATCGCGCGGGCTCTTCACGTCGAAGGTCCGCACGAC
The DNA here is from genome assembly GCA_020430845.1 of Myxococcales bacterium. Taxonomy (GTDB): domain Bacteria; phylum Myxococcota_A; class Polyangia; order Polyangiales; family Polyangiaceae; genus Labilithrix. The sequence continues at coordinate 1,232 of JAGQJA010000487.1, read as the reverse complement.
CCAGCGCGGGCCGCTCACCGCAGCGGGCGCCTGCACCGCGGGCACGCTCGGCGGTGTGGCGGGCGCGGTCGGCACCGTCGGCGGGGGCGCGGGCGCGCACGCCGCGGCGAACAGGGCGGCCGAGAGCGCGAAGGGACGCGGAGCGGGTCGTGTCACGACGTGGGCCTCACTTGGGGAACGCACCCGCGCGCAGGTCGATTCCTCGGGCGTCGGTGCTCGTCGGCTCGGCATGAGGTTCGAGGGCTAGCATCCCCGACGGGAAGCGTGCGCGTGCGCGTGCGTGCGCGAGGGCGTGGGCGTGTGCGGGCGCGGGCGCGGGCGCGTGAGCGAGGGCGTGCGCGGGTGCGAGCGCGGGCGCGTGCGCGGGTGCGTGTGCAGGTGCGAGGGCGTGGGCGTGGGGGCGATGATCCTCAGCGGAGAGGGCGGGATTCGTGACTCGCGAAGCGAGTCTAAATCGCGGCCGATCAGGTGAGTGTCCGACGAGGCGTCGCTCTGAGTGAGGGGCGACGTCGAGGAGCGCTCAGCGGGGAGGGCGGGATTCGTAACTCACGAAGCGAGTCTAGTCCTACCTGATCACGTGACCGGTCAAGTGCACGGCCGGCCTTTTCGTGGAGGAACGCATGTGAACTCTTCGTTCCTGGACGCCGAGAAAGCGATCGGTTGCCGCCCGTGCAGGGTAAGGAGCCGTCCACTTCGAAAACCGGCCAAGCTCGAGGCTCCACTGTCAATTCCTTCAACACTTTCAATGCCTTCCCGCTGCGAGAGGGCATTTGATGCAACAGGGCCAGTCGTGCGGACGCTGAACACGTGTCGACCGCCCTCCGGGGTTGCGCTTTGACGTTGCTTGGTTTGCACTCGTGAGATGCGGGGGAAGCCGTCGCCTGAGAGAACTCCGGCCGAGTCTCGTGATGCCGTGAGCGCCGCCTTCAAGGCCTTCGAGGAGCGTCGAAGAAAGAAGGCGAACGAAACCACCACTCGCGTCGAGCTTATCGATGAGCTTCTCAGCGCGGTCGGCTGGTCAACTGGCAGTATCGAGCGCGAGCTACCGACTGGCACCGGAGACTTCATCGACTACGAACTTCAGGCAGACGGGCACCCCTGGATGGTCGTGGAGGCAAAGCGGGCCGGGCAGAGCTTCAGGCTGGTGCGCAACCCGGCGAAGCCGGGGCAGCCGTCGCGGAGCCTCCAGTCGCTCCTCGGAACAGGCGGAGAAAGCCTTCGTTCCGTGCTGA
>JAGQJA010000486.1 GCA_020430845.1 Myxococcales bacterium | reverse complement strand
TGGCGTGCGCACCTTGAGCCGTGAGAGACGCGGCCGTTTACACGCCGCCCGTCCCCAACGACCATGGTGCCCTCATGACGCTCAGCACGCTCGGGATCGACGCGTACCAGCTCACCACGCTCCTCGCCCACGCCGACCTCGGGCGCCTCGACCAGCGCGTGACGATGTCGTTCTTCTTTCGACGCATGCCCAAGAACCGGAGCTACGTCGTCTTCTGCGCGCTGCGCCGCATCCTCGAGACGGCGCGCGAGATGCGCTTCGGCGACGAGGAGCTCGCGGCGCTCGACGCGCACCCGATGATCGGTCCTGCCCTGGCCGCGCGCCCGGCCGTCCGTGAGGCGCTGCGCGCGGTCGACGGCTTCGACGGCAACATCGACGCGATCCCCGAGGGCACGCCGGCGTTCGCCGGGCCGGCGCTCCGGTCCGACGGCAAGACGCCGGTGCAGATCGGCGGCGCCCCGCTCGGGCTCTACACGCCGCTCATGCAGATCGAGACGAGCATGCTCCTCGCCAAGCTCATCGAGACGCCGTTCCTCGGGCTCATCAACCACATGTCGATGATCGCCTCCAAGGCGTCGCGCGTCGTCCGCGCCGCGCGGGGCAAGCCCGTCCTCGAGTTCGGCCAGCGACGCACGCACCCCGCCGCGGCCGTCGATGCGGCCTACGCGGCGTACGTGGGCGGGTGCCGCGCCACGTCGAACCTCGCGGCGTACGCGCGCTTCGGCATCCCCGCCGTGGGCACCATGGATCACTTCGCCGTGCAGGCCAGCGAGCAAGAGGGTCGCTCGCGCGAGGAGACCGAGCGCGACTTCTTTCGCGGCTTCGCCGAGACGTTCGGCAAGACGCCGACCACGATGCTCGTCGACACCTACGACACCGACCGCGGCATCCGGGCCGCCGTCGAGGCCACGGGCGGCGCGCTCGGCGGCGTCCGCATCGACAGCAACGTCACGCCCGAGTCGATCGCCCACGCGCGCGCGCTGCTGCGCGAGCTGGGCTGCCCCGACGCGAAGATCTACGTCTCCGACGGCCTCGACGAGCACAAGGTGAGCGCCCTGGCCGACGTGGCCGACGGCTTCGGCGTGGGCGAGAACATCACCTGCTCTCCCGACGCCGCCACGGGCGTCGGTTGCGTGGGCAAGCTCGTCATCAACGGCTACGGGCGCGTGACGATGAAGGTCGCCAAGGGCACCGGAAAGGCCACGCTGCCGGGCAAGCTGCAGGTCTACCGCTCGCCCGACCACGATCTCGTGGTGCTCGAGAAAGAGGCCGCGCCCTCGGGGGCGACGCCGCTCTTGGTGCCCACGTGGAGAGGTAGAGAGGCCACGCGCGACGTCCCATCTCCCGAGGAGGTGCGCGACCACGTCGCGCGCGAGGTCGACGCGCTCCCGGCCGAGCTGCTCGCGCTCGAGACGACGGCGCCGCGCAAGCTCATCGCGTCCGACGCCCTTGTCCGCGAGGTAGAGCGGCTCTACGCGGAGGCAAGCTCGTGAGGCTCGTTCGCATCGCCATCGCCAACGTCAACACCACGGTCGGCGCGTTCCACGCCAACGTCGACCGCGTCATCGCCCGGGCGCGCGAGGCCGCCGCCGATCACGCGACCCTCGTCGCGTTCCCCGAGCAGATCGTCTGCGGCTACTCGCCCGAGGACCTGGTGCAGTGGCGCAAGTTCGTCGACGCGCAGTGGGTCGAGCTCCTGCGGCTCGCGCACGAGACGCGCGACCTGCCCATCGCCATCTGCGTCGGCGTGACGGTGCGCATCCACGCCAACATCTACAACTGCGCGGCGCTCGTGCACCGCGGCGAGATCGTGGGCGTCGTCCCCAAAGAGAAGCTCCCGACGTACAGCGTCTTCTACGAGGCGCGGACGCTCGCTCGCGGGCGCGAGGGGCTGGTCGATCGCGTGCACGGCGTGCCGTTCGGCGATCTCGTGTTCGACCTCGACTTCGGAACCATCGCCCTCGAGGTGTGCGAGGACATCTGGTCGCCCGACGGCCCCATGCGCCGCCGCTCGTACGCGGGCGCCGAGATCGTCGTCAACCTGTCGGCGTCGCCGTTCCGACTCGGCGTCGTCGCCACGCGCCGCGAGATGATCGCCACGCGCGCGTCCGACAACCAGTGCACGGTCGTCTACGCCAACCTCGTGGGCGCCAACGACGGGCTCGTGTTCGACGGCGGCGGCTACGTCTCACAGAACGGTCGCTTGGTGCTCGACGCGCCCCGCTTCGTCGAGGGCGTGAGCGCGGTCACCGTGGACCTCGATCGCACGCTGCGCTTGCGGAGCGAGAACACGACCTGGCGCTACGACCAAGAGGAGTTCGACTCCACGCGCCCGCGCGTCACGCGGGTCTCGCGCAAGTCGCCCACCACACCGCGCGGCGCGCTGCGCTTTCCCGCCCCGCCGCGGCAGTCGTTCTTCTTGCCGAGCGAACGCCAGGGACGCACGCCTCGCCAGGACTTCTGCGAGGACCTGCTCGACTGCCTCGCGCTCGGCATCGGCGACTACTTCGAGAAGACCGGCGCCTTCAAGACCATCGGCGTCGCGCTCTCGGGCGGACGCGACAGCCTGCTCTGCCTCGCGCTCGCGCGGCGCTACGTGCACATGCGCCACGGCGCGCTCGGGCAAGACGCCGAGCGGGCCAAGGCCCAGGAGATCCTGCGCGCGTTCTTCATGCCGTCGCGCTACTCGTCCGACGAGACTCGCAAGGCCGCCGAGCGCGCCGCCGCCGACTACGACGCGGCGTTCGTCAACCTCTCGGTCGACGACGCGTTCGAGCGCGAGCTCGCCGAGCTCGAGAAGATGCTCCAGCCGGGAGAGTCGGTCACCGCGCTCACGCGACAGAACGTGCAGGCTCGCCTGCGCGCGCAGCGCATGTGGAACTGGTCCAACAGCGCGGGCGGGCTCTTCTTGCAGACGAGCAACATGAGCGAGAAGGCCGTCGGCTACACCACCATCGGCGGCGACATGGAGGGCGCGCTGAGCGTGATCGCCAACGTGCCCAAGACGGTCGTGAACTACCTGCTCGACTACCTCTACGAGACGACGCAGCTCGAGGGCATCCGCCTCACGCTCGCCAAGCCCGCGAGCGCAGAGCTGGCCGACGACCAAGAAGACGAGCGCGATCTGATGCCGTTCCCCGTGCTCGACGCGTGCTTCATGCTCTACGCGGGCGAGAAGATGTCGCCCGACGACGTCGAAGAGGCGCTCGTGTCGATCTTCCCCGAGATCGAGGCCGACAAGCTGCGCACGTGGAGCAAGCGCTTCGCCCGGCTCTTCACGCAGTCGATCTACAAGTGGGTGCAGGCACCGCTCTGCCTGCACGTCGGCAACCTCGACCTCGATCGCGAGCGCGCGCTCCAGCTCCCCGTCGTGCAACGCACCGAGTGGCAGTGAGCCGCGACGAGGGCGCCCCCCTCGCCGCGCTGCTCGCAGGCTCCGCGCGTGAACGAGACGCCGACCTGCCGAGCCGCGCGTGGTTCGTCGCGACGTGCGGGCTCTTCGTCGTGACGCACCTCGCGACCGACCGCGCCGCCGCCGTGCTCGGGCTCTCACACGCGCAGAACCAGGTCGCGTGGCTCCGCGGCGTGCTCTTCGCGGCGTTGGCGGTGGCGGTGCTCTGGCCGCTCGGACGTGAGCTGCGCGCCGCCTGCCGACGCGCGGCCCCGTTGCTCCGTCGATCGTTCGGGCTCGCGTGCGCCACGTTCGTGCTCACGTGCGCGCTCGTCGTGCCGAACCGCGGCACGAACGGGATCACCTCGCTTGGCATCCAGTACGCGCGATACGCGCGCGATCCGTTCCACGAGCCGTACAGCTGGTTCCACAAGCGGCTGCTCTTGCCGGCGCTGGCGTGGCTCGTCCCTTCGAGCCACCCGCGCGTGCTCTGGGCGGTGGGCCTCGTCGTGGCGTTCGTGGGCGTGCTGGCGCTCGCGGTGTTCGTCGAGGCCGTGCTCGAACGCGCGGGCGGCGACCCCGAGCGGCCGCTCGTACGCCTGCCGCTGCACCTGGCGCTCGCGACGTGCAACCCCGTCGTGTTCGCGTTCGCCGCGCCGGGCTACCCCGAGATGCTCGGCGTCGCGCTCGTGCTCTTCGCGTTCTCGCTCGACCTCTCGGGCTCGGCGCGCGCGGGCCTCGTGGCCGTCGCGCTGCTCTCGCACGAGGCGGTGCTCTTCGCCGCGGTCCCGCTCGCCGTCGTCGCCCTCCGCGGGCGTGCGCGGTACGCGGTGCTCTCGGTCTGCGCGCTGTACGTCGTGGCGTGGCTCGCGTGCGGCGTGGGCGCGATGTCGACGGAGACCGCGCGACAGATGCGCCCCGAGGGCATGCCCGCGTGGTGGTGGCTCGCGCAGTACCCGGGTCGCGCGGCGCACGGCGTGCTCACGGCGCACAAGGCGATGTGGCTCGCCCCCGTGCTGGCGGCGTGGCTCGCGCCGTCGGTCCACCGCGCGCGGCTCGGTCTCGCGCTCGTCGTGCTCGCGCCGCTCGCCACGCTCCCGATCACGGTCGACACGAGCCGGCTCACGGGCCTCGGCATCGCGGGGATCGCAGCCTCGGCGGCGATCGTGTGGCGCGAGGCCGAGCGCTCGGCCCGCGCGCGGCGCCTGTCATGGGCGCTCATCCTGGCGACCCTCGTGTGGCCGTCGACCTACGTGGGCCTCAACGCAGGCGAGCACGT
>JAGQJA010000485.1:9014-18686 GCA_020430845.1 Myxococcales bacterium | reverse complement strand
TCCGCGCGCCGCCCGCCGCGCTGATCGCTGCCCTCGGCCGCGTTGAGCGCCGCGCTGTTGAGAGCGTCCCGGAGCTGCCGAGCAAGCTCCGCATCGCGCCGCCGAATGGACGCCTCGATCGGAGCCACGTCACGAATCAAGTCCAGGATCACATCGACGATACGAAGCATGGAGACCTCCTAGCGAGCCCCGAACCCACGCGCTCGGGAACGCATCCCGCCACCGCCGCGCGCAGGAGCGATCAAGGCTGCGCAGCACCGCGCAGCGGCAAGCTCGGCGTCCCGCGTCCACGCACGCGCCTCGCGGTAGCCGAGCGCAGGCCTTGACCGCGCCGAGCACGGCGGTAACGTCGTTCACCCCCCCGAGCCGGAGCCCTCGCGCCTTCACCTCTGCGTCTGCGATCGCGTTTGCGTTTACGCCTGCGTCTGCGTCTGCGATCACGTTTGCGTCTGCGTCTGCGTCTGCGTCCGCCCCCGCTCTCGCCCCCGCGCCCGCTCTCGCCCTCGCACTCGCGCCCGCGCCCGCACTCGCACCCGCACCCGCACTCGCTCACGCACACGCCATCGCACGCGCTCACGCACACGCCATCGCTCACGCACTCGCACCCGCGCCCGCGCCCGCACCCGCGCCCGCACCCGCGCACGCGCCCGCGTCACCTGCGCTCGCGGCCACGCAGTCTCTCGCCGCCTGCTCCTCGCAGCCTGCGGATCGGTTGATCCACGATCGCCCGATTGCCCCCTCGTCGTAACTTTACATGTGGCTGTAACCACACAACAATTCGCCGTCTCACGCGCGTGAGTCCGCGATCTGCGGCCCGCGGACGGTTGTCACGCTTCTTGCGTTGTCTCTGGGCGTGGATGCATCAGGACACGACTCGGGGCTCATCGATTTGTTCGCCACGCACACGGCCGCCTCCGCCGCGAAGAGCGCAGCGTCGGTGGTGCCGACGGATGCGCCGAGCCTGCCACCCCCCGCGATGACGATAGACAGCGCCGACGACTTCGAGCGCTTCTCGCAAGAGCTGTCGGGCGGCGCGTCGAAGAAGAAGGCCTTCATCATCGGGGGCGCCGTGGCCGCGCTCGCCGTGCTGGGGATCGCCATCGCCGCGTTCTCTGGCGGCTCGGCCGAGCCCGCCAAGGCTGCCGCCGCAGCCCAAGCGCCCGAGGTGACGGCGCCGCCGGTCGCCGCGCCGATCCCGCCGCCCGCGCCTTCGCCGGCGGTCACCGAGGCGTCGCCCGCGCCCAAGTCTCCCTCGACGGCGACCGAGTCGTCGCCTGCGCCGCCCAAGAAGGCGGCCGCCAAGCACGGCAAGAAGAAGGGCGGCTCGCACGCCGTGCGTCGGGCCAAGGGCCCCAAGCTCATGAAGGTGCAGAGCGGAGGCGTCGCGTCTCACTGACAGCGGCGGCGCTCGTGCGCCCGTCGGCTCACGGATCGTCGAGCTCGGGGTAGCGCCGGAAGATGCCCTTCTCGTTGAAGGGCAGGCGACGCGGCGACGCAAGATACGCCGCGACGTTGGGGAGCACCTCGACGCGCGCGGCGAGGCCGGCGAGCGCCGGTGTGCCCGCGAGCACGCGCGCCGCGGCCTTGGGGAACGCGTACTCGACGCCCCGCACCATCTGGAAGAGCGACAGGTCCACGTAGCTGACGGCGTTGCCGAACACGTACGGGCCGGGCCGGGCCGCGGCCGCGCGCTCGAAGTAGCCGAAGAACTTGGGGAGGCGCGCCTCTCGAAACGCCTTCGATCGGGCGAGCGCCGCTTCGCGCTGCTCTTCGTACGTGAGCGCGTTGGTGGTGGGGTGATGCGTGTCGTGCGCCTCGGACCACACGTCCGCGAGCGTGAGCTGCAGCTGCAGCGCGTGGTGTCGGTCGCCCTCGGACTCGGGCGCGAGCCCGACGCGGGGCCCGAGGTAGTCGAGGATGGCGGCGGTCTGCGCGAGCACGAGCCCGTCGTGCTCGAGGATCGGCGGGGCGAACGGGGCGACGCCCGCGGTCTCCTTCATCAGGCGCATGATCGCGCGCGCGCCGCCGCCCTCGGCCTCGGGCTTGCGCGCGACGTCCTCGTACGTTGCTCCGGCCTGCTCGAGCGTGAGCCGTACGAGCTCGCCGCGGCCCTGCAGCCCGGGCCAGTAGTAGAGCCTGTACATCAGCGGGGCCCCGTGCCCGGGACGGGCGCCGAGGGCGTGTTCTTCTTGGCGGGCTGACCGTCCTGGTAGTTCTCCTTGCCCGACGTGAACACGTTCTCGAGCGTGATCTGCGAGTTCTGACCGAACATCTCGAGGTCGAGGATCGCGTTGCCCGCCACGTTCGAGTCCTTGATCACGCTCGGCTCCTGCGAGCCGAACATGCGCGCGCCGTACACGTTCTTGGCCATCTCGACGTGGTCGAGCTCGAACGACCCGACCGGCTCGAAGTGCACGCCGCAGTGGACGCCGCTCATCTTGGTGTATCGCACGGTGACCTTCTTGCCCTTGAGCGACCAGATCGCCTCGCCCGGGCTGTTGTTGCCGTGGATGTGAGAGTCCTCGATGGTCAGCTCTCCGCCGTCGTAGACGAGGATGCCCTCGTGCCCCTGCTGGTCGTAGTCGAGGCGGCTCGCGACGAGCGTGCCGAAGACGAGCCCGCAGCTCGTGGACTGGCCCCCGCAGATGGTGTTGGACGCGTCGGTGCCGAGCTCGGCAGGCGTCGTCGCCTTGACGTTCGTGAGTGTGAGCTTGGTCGACTTCTCGAGCGCGAATGGGTTGATCGAGTTGCGGATGTCGCCGCCCTCGAAGCGCGAGTCGCGCGCGCCTTCGCGCAAGAGCAGCCCCGTACGCGCGTTCTCGAGGTCGAGGCCCACCGCGTCGATGGCTCCGCCGGCCTGCACGACGAGCCCGCCCCAGCGCGAGCACGAGATCGTCGCGCGTCTGCCCTCGGCCGCGACGCGGAGCGTGCCGTCGATGGTGATCGTCGAGCCCTCGGCGCACTTGATCTTGGCGCCGGCCGCGACGTTCACCGTGGCGTTCTTGCCGATGACGATGTTGCCGGAGAGCGTGAGGCCCGACGGCCACGTGTCGTCGGCGGCGATGAGGCCGGTGCGGGTCGGAGGCGCCTCGGCCTCGCTCGACGACGAGCAGCTGCACGAGAGCGCCGCGAAGAGGGTGAGCGCGACGGACCAAGGCGTGGACGAACGAAGCATCTCCTGATCTTACCCGCGTCTCGGGCCTTTGCTGAAATCGATGTTGACTATCATTGTCAACAGTGGCACACCCGTTCGTATGAAATCAGCGGTGAACCTCCCCGCGCGGCTGCTCGTGGCCGTCGGGTGCGTCGCGAGCCTGGGCGTGGGCGCGATCGCGTGCGGCGACGACGACAACGCGCCCATCCGACCCGGCGCCGACGCCTCGTTCGACGCGCCGCCTCCCGGCACCAGCGACGCCTCGGTCGACGCGGGCCCGTGCGGCGTGCCTCCGACCGCCACCTACGACGGATCGGCCTTCGCGACGAACGCCGCCGTAGAGCTGGGGCTGCGCGCGCAGATGGACGCGCTCCTCAAGCCGATGAAGGACGTCGAGACCGCGCTCTCGACGCCCGACGCGGGCGCTCCCGTCGCGGTGACGGCGCAGCAGCTCAAGGACCTCTACGCGGCCGGCACGCCGAGCCTCAAGTCGGTGACCACGCCGTTCTACCAGGCCAAGGTCGACGCCTGGGCCGACGAGTACGGCACGGCGTTCGGCAACGTGTGGGCCCCGGCCGAGCCGCCGCCCGCCACCGGCGGTCAGTACGGCAAGTGGATCGTCAACGCGCGCGGCATCGACCTGCGCCAGGCGATGGAGAAGGGCTCGTACTCGGCGGCGTTCTACAACCACGCCGTCAACGTGATCGCGCAGGGCGTCACGCCCGTCGCGGTCGACAGGCTCGTCGCCGCGTTCGGCGCGCACCCGAGCTTCCCCAACGATCCCGCCGCCGCGCAGAACCCCGACGTCAACGCGGCGTCGTACGCGGCGCGTCGCGACTCGAAGAAGCCCGAGAGCCCCGGCCCCTATCAGCGCGCCAAGGCCGCCCTCATCAAGGCCAAGGTGCTCTCGTCGGTGCCGGCGTGTGCGGCCGAGCGCGACGCGGCCGTGACCGCGTTCCTGCTCGAGTGGGAGAAGAGCACGTTCGCGACGGCGATCTTCTACCTGAACGATCTGCTCCAGGTGAAGCTCGGCGGCGCGAGCCCCGACATGCCCGCCGCGATGCACGCGTACGGCGAGATCATCGGCTTCGTCGCCGGGTGGAAGACGCTCCCCGCCGACAAGCGCAAGGTCACCGACGCCCAGGTCGACGCGCTCCTGACCAAGCTCCTGTCGCCGCCCGACCTTCCGTCCACCGGCTACAAGCTCGTCACCGACACCGCGGGACAGCTCGCCGCGCTGCAGGGCGCGATCACCGACATCGCCGGCATCTACGGGTTTTCGGCCGCCGAGGTCGAGTCGTTCAAGAAGAACAACTGAGAGGATGTGATGCGACGCAACGCTCGATGGGCAGCGTGTATCGGGCTCGGCCTCGGGGTGGCTCTGGCGGGCCCCGCGTGCAAGCGGGGCGGCGGATCGATCCCGATGCAACCGGGGTCGGGCGTCGACGCCGGCTCGTTCGACAAGGTCGGCCTGCTGCGCGCCTTCGGCGAGTGCGCGCTCACGACCTACCGTGAGGCCGAGACGGCGATCGTCGCGCTCGAGCCGGCCGCGGCCAAGGCGGCGGCCGACGGCACGCCCGAGTCGCGCGCTGCGGCGCGTGAGGCGTGGGCGCGCGCGCTCGACGCGTGGGAGGTCGCCGAGGTCATGCAGTTCGGCCCCGCGGCGATGACGGGCGCTCCGGGCGCGCAAGACCTCCGCGACGGCATCTACTCGTGGCCGCTCGTCAACCGCTGCCTCATCGAGCAGCAGATGGTCTCGCAGATCTACGACAAGCCGGAGCTGGCGACGACGCTCGTGAGCACGCGCAGCCTCGCGTCGCTCGACTACCTCTTGCACTACGAAGGGGCCGACAACGCGTGCGGCGCGCCCGCCACGATCAACGCGCAGGGCACCTGGGCCGCCCTCGGCCCGCAGACGATCGCCTCGCGTCGCCTGGGTTACGCGAGCGCCGTCGCCAAGGACGTGACGCCGCGCGTGAAGAAGCTCGTCGAGGCGTGGGATCCGGCGCGCGGGAACTTCCTCGCGCAGATCGCCGACGCGGGTAAGCCGGGCTCGGCGTTCAGCTCGCAGCAGATGGCGTTCAACGCCGTGAGCGACGCGCTCTTCTACCTGGACGATCAGGTCAAGGACATGAAGGTGGGGCGCCCTGCCGGCATCGTCGCGTGCGTGTCGGCGACGTGTCCCGAGCCCGTCGAGTCGCCGTTCTCGGGTCGGGCCAAGGAGCACCTGCGGGCCAACCTCGTGGGCTTCGAGCGGATCTTCCGCGGGTGCGGCGCCGGCGGCGAGGGGCTCGGCTTCGACGATCTGCTCGTGGCGGTCGGCGCGGGCACCGTGTCGCAGGCCGTGAGCGCGGCGCTCGCCGAGTCGTTCGCGGCGCTCGACGCCCTCGGCGCCCGCACGCTCACGCAGGCGATCGCCCAGGACCCGCCCGCGGTGCGGCGACTCTTCGACGCCATCAAGAAGCTCACCGACATCCTCAAGACCGACTTCGCCACGGTGCTCGACCTCGAGCTGCCCAAGAAGATCGAAGGGGACAACGACTGATGGCCTCCGGCCCGGCCCCTCGTCGCCCCGCGATCGACCGCGCGCTCGCTCGGGTCACGCGCCCGACCGACGTCGCGGCGCTCGTCGCGTTCCGCGTCGCGGTGGGGCTCATCGTCACCGTGAGCGCCACGCGCTTTCTCGCGTACGGCTGGGTCGACGAGCTGTTCTACAAGCCCACGTTCTTCTTCAAGTACTGGGGGCTCTCGTGGGTGCGGCCGCTGCCCGCGCCGCTGATGCACGTCGCGTTCGTCGCGCTCGCCGCGCTCGGCCTCTGCGTCGCCGCGGGGCTCTTCTATCGGGCGGCCGCCGGCCTCGTCTGCGCCCTGGTGCTGTGGGTGCAGCTCATCGACGTCACCAACTACCTCAACCACTACTACCTGCTCGGGCTGCTCACCGGGCTCATGGCGCTCATGCCGCTCGGCCGCGCCGTGTCGCTCGACGCGTGGCGGCGGCCCGACACGCGCGTCTCCCACTTCCCTGTATGGTGCACGTATCTGCTGCGCGTCCAGGTCGCGGTGGTGTACGTGCACGCGGGCCTCGCCAAGGCCACGCCCGACTGGCTGCTCCACGCGCAGCCGCTCAACATCTGGCTCTCGGCGCGCACCGACACGCCCCTCGTGGGGGCGCTCTTCGACGAGCGCGCGATGGCGTACGCCATGAGCTGGGGCGGGTTCTTCTTCGACACGACGATCGCGCTCTTCCTGGCGTGGCGTCGCACGCGCGTCTTCGCGTACGTGGTGGTGCTGGCCTTCCACGCCACGGTGGGACGGCTGTTCCCCATCGGGATGTTCCCCTGGATCATGATCGCCGCCGTGCTCGTCTTCTTCGAGCCGACGTGGCCCCGCGACGTGATCGCCAAGCTGCGGGCGCTCCGAGCCAGGAGCGGGGTCCGACAGGTCTTGCGTGCGCGCGCGCCGAGCCGCGTCGACGCGTCGATCCCCCCGTCGGCGAGCTTTGGCCTCGCGCCGCGCCTCGCGCTCGCGCTCGCGTCGGCGTTCTGCCTGCTCCAAGCGCTCGCGCCGCTGCGCTGCCACCTCTACGGCGGCAACGTGCTGTGGCACGAGCAGGGCATGCGCTGGTCGTGGCGGGTCATGGCGCGCGAGAAGAACGGCAGCATCACCTACTGGGTCGACTCGCCCCAGACGGGCCGGTCGTGGGCCGTCTCGCCGCGGCCCTACCTCACCGACCGTCAGCTGCGCGAGCTCAACAACCAGCCCGACCTCGTCTTGCAGCTGGCTCACCACATCGGCGAGGAGTTCCGCGCCAAGGGGCACGGCGACGTGCGCGTACGCGTCGACGCGCTCGTGAGCCTCAACGGGCGCGCCGCCGCGCCGATGATCGACCCGCGCGTCGACCTGCTGCGCGTGCGCGACGGCTTGGGGAAGGCGTCATGGATCTTGCCGGCTCCGTCCGGACCACCTATTCACCTGCGTCCTCTATGGGCAAGCGGCTCGGCATCGCGGCGCTCGTCGTCGTAGCTCGGCTCGCGTACGCCGGGCAGGCTCGCGCGGACGACCCGCCGCCGGCCCCGCCCGCGCCCGCGGCCGAGCCCCCGGTCGAGGACATCGACGTGACGGGCACGCGCGTGCACGAGCGCGGCGGCTCGACGCACGTGGTCAAGGACGCGCAGCTGCGGCGCTTCTCGTACGACGACGCCCACCAGGTGCTCCTGGGAGTCCCCGGTGTGTACGTGCGCCCCGAGGACGGCGTGGGGCTGCGGCCCAACATCGGCATCCGCGGCGCCAACAGCGATCGCAGCAAGAAGATCACGCTGATGGAAGACGGCGTGCTCGTGGGGCCGGCGCCGTACTCCGCGCCCGCCGCGTACTACTTTCCGCTCATCGATCGGATGCGGAGCGTGCGCGTCATCAAGGGGCCGTCGGCCATCTTGTACGGGCCGCACACGGTGGGCGGCGCCGTCGACCTGCTCACGCGCGAGATCCCGTCGCGCACGTCGGGCATGCTCGACCTGGCCGGTGGCCAGTACGGGTTCAACAAGCAGCACGTCCTCTTCGGCACGAGCGACGAGCGCGCCGGCGTGGTCATCGAGGGCATGCGCCTCGCCAACGGCGGCTTCAAGACGATCGACGGCGCGCCCGACGCGAACACCGGTTTCGTCCGCAACGAGTGGATGGCCAAGGCGAGCTACACGCCCGACCCGACGGCGCGCATCTCGAACGAGCTGCAGGTCAAGGCCACCTACTCCGACGAGGTGTCGAACGAGACCTATCTGGGCCTGACCGACGCCGACTTCCGCGCGAGCCCGTACCGGCGCTACCGCTCCACGCGCTTCGACCGGATGGAGAACCACCGCACGTCGCTCGTCGTGACGCACAAGGCGCGCCTCCTGCCCGAGCTCGACGTGCAGACCGACGTGTACCGGCACGACTTCACGCGCTCGTGGCGCAAGGTCAACTCGTTCGGTGGCTCGCCGATCTTCGACGTGCTCATGAGCCCCGAGACGCCCCGCAACCGCATCTACTACGGCGTGCTCACCGGGGCGGTCGACGCGACGACGCCCGATCAGACGATCTACATCGGGCCGAACCAGCGCGTGTTCGTCTCTCAGGGCCTCCAGACGCGCGTGCGCGCCTCGGGCAAGACGGGGCCCGTGCGTCACGCGGTCGAGTACGGCGTGCGCGCGCACTACGACGAGATCGTCCGCAAGCACACGCAGGACGGCTTCGTGATGACCGACGGCTCGCTCGTGGGCGACGGGCGGGCGACGCAGACGACGGCCGACAACAAGGGGGCGAGCTGGGCGCTCGCGATGCACCTGACCGACGCGATGACGTGGGGCCCCGTCACGGTGACGCCCGGCATGCGCATCGAGGCCATCCACACGCTCTACCGCGAGGCGCTGACGAAGGGCTTCGTGCCCGCCGGCACCGACGGGACGACCTACCAGGTGCTCGTGCCCGGCGTGAGCGGCTACTGGGCGCTGCGCAAGGACCTCGGCATCCTCGCCGGCGTGCACCGCGGCTTCTCGCCCGTGCCGCCCGAGAGCGCGCGGATCGCGCAGCCCGAGACGAGCGTGAACTACGAGGCCGGCGTCCGCTACGCGCGAAAGCGCGCGCGCGCCGAGATCGTGGGGTTCTTCAACGACTACTCGAACCTCACCAACATCTGCACGTTCTCGAACGGCTGCCAGGCCGAGAACCTCGACCGCCAGTTCGACGCCGGCCGCGCGCAGATCTGGGGCGGCGAGGCCTTTGCCGAGGTCGAGCCCAAGGTGGCCAAGGACATGTCGCTCCCGATGCGTGTGTCTTACACGTATACCTGGACGGAGCTGCTCTCGGGCTTCGTGTCGGGCGACCCGCAGTTCGGCAGCGTGCGCGACGGCGACGAGCTGCCGTACGTGCCGCCGCACCAGCTCGCGGCCACGGCCGGCGTCGAGACCAAGCGCTGGGGCGTTGCGGTGAGCGGTACGTTCGTCGACCGGATGCGCGAGATCGCCGGGCAGGGAGATCAGGGCCTCTTCACCGACAGCTACTTCTTGCTCGACGCGTCGGCCAAGGTGCGACCCACGCGGTGGATGGAGCTCTACCTCAACGCGCGCAACATCACCGACGACCAGTACCTCGCGTCGCGTCGCCCGTTCGGCGCGCGCCCGGGCGCGCCGCGGTGGGTGCAGGCCGGCGTCCGCCTGTCGTTCTGAGCCGCGCGTCGGTGGCCGCGCCGGGCGTCGGCGCGGTCAGCCGATCGCGCCGGGCGTGTAGCGCCGCCGAGCCCACTCGCTCATGACGATGCCCGCGGCGACGGCGAGCGGGAGCGAGTGGTTCACGCCGTAGAGCGGGATGCCCAAGACCGCGTCGGCGCGCGCGATCATCGACGGCGGCACGCCGAAGCGTTCGCTCCCGAAGAGGAGCACGACGCCCTCGGGGAAACGCTCGACCGCGTACACGCTCGTCGTCGCGTGGTCCTTCTCGACGGCCCAGATGGGGCGCGCGCCCACGTGGGCGACGAGCGCGTC
>JAGQJA010000485.1:7390-8911 GCA_020430845.1 Myxococcales bacterium | reverse complement strand
ATCGCGCCGACCGCGAACGCGTTCTCGGCCGCGTAGAGCGCGATGGTGAAGTCGTTGCGGTGCGGCGCCAGGACGGCGCGGACCTCGTCGGGATCGGCGTCGAGCGGGGGAGAGAGGGCCACGGCGCCGATCTACCCTATAGTGATCGCGTGAGCTACGCGCTCGATGCGCTCGCCGCGAGGCTTCGCGGGACGGAGCCCCAATCCGCCGACGACGGACCCCACGACGGGCCGCGCGCCGCCGTCGCCGCGATCCTCAAGCGCAACGCCCTGGGCGAGGCCGAGCTCTTCTTCATCCAGCGCGCCGAGCACCCGAACGATCCGTGGTCGGGGCACATCGCGTTCCCGGGGGGCCGGCGTGATCCCGGGGACCCGTCGCTCCTCGCCACGGCCGTGCGCGAGACGCGCGAGGAGGTCGGGCTCGACCTGGAGCGCGAGGCCGAGCTCGTGACGCGCCTTCCCGACGTGCCGGCGTACGCGCGCTCGAAGCGGACGAACCTCGTCGTGACGCCGTTCGTCTTCGCGCTCGCGCACGACGCGCCGCGCATCACGGCGAACGTCGAGGTGGCCCACACGCTCTGGGTGCCGTTCCAGAAGCTCGCGCTCGGAGAGGGCAAGGGCACGATGCAATACGACTTCAACGGGACCCCCATCGAGCTGCCGTGCATCCGCCTCGAGGATCGGGTGCTGTGGGGGCTCACGTACCGCATGCTCGAGCTGATGCTCGAGCGGCTGGGGTGAAGGTATCCTGGGGCGATGAGCCTGCGGCTTGGCGTGCGCGCCTCTCTCCTCTTGATCGCGCTCTCTGCGATCGCTTGTTCTGACAGCTCCCCCGCGCCGCCGGTTGCGCCGCCCGACGACGCCGGCGCGCCGTCCGACGCGAACGCGCCCGAGACGAGCGCACCGGTCGACGCCGCGCCGCCCGATCCGCCGTTGGGCAAGAACCCGTACGGCGCCGCGTATCCGACGCTGCACCTCGGCTGGCGTGTGCGCGAGAGCGCGACGCCCGGCGAGGTGATCCCCAACCTCACCTTCGTGGGGCTCCTGCCCGGCGCCACCGCTCCGTCGCGCGTGCAGATGGCCGATGCGTACGATCCCGAGGGGCGGACGCACGACTTGGTGGTCGTCTGTTTGATCAACCTCGACGGCCTCGCCGACAGCCTGCTCGGCCCGATCGCCGCCGGGAGACCGGCGCGCACCGCGGTGATGGTCGCGGTCGGCAACGGCAAGGGCTTCAACGTCCCGGCGACGGCGGCGGATCTCCAGCCGGCGCGCGAGAAGCTGCCGTTCGGCCTGACGGTGATCGACCCGTCCTTCCAGTCGTTCTTGCCCAACCTCACGCTTCAGGGGCTCCCAAGCCTGGTCTACCTCGACGCGCGCACGATGGAGCTCGTGCAGGTCCAGTCGGGTGTCCCAGGCAACCCCGTCGCGACGATCGCCGCGATCCGCGACGAGGTGAAGGCGCGCCCACCCGCGTACTGAGGCCGCCTGCGGCCTAGGCCCCGATCACGCCGATCGGGCA
>JAGQJA010000485.1:0-7295 GCA_020430845.1 Myxococcales bacterium | reverse complement strand
GTCGTGATGGCCCCGTAGCCCGCCTCGCGGAGCTTCTTCTCGAACGCGGCGCGGCTCGCCTCGGCGATCTCGCGCTGCTTGGGTGTATATACATACACTCCGGAGCGGTACTGCGTGCCGGTGTCGTTGCCCTGGCGCATGCCCTGCGTCGGGTCGTGGTTCTCCCAGAACACCTTGAGCAGCGCCTCGAACGACGTCGCCTTGGGGTCGAACGCCACGCGCACGACCTCGTTGTGGCCCGTCTTGCCCGAGCACACCTCGCGGTACGTGGGGTTGGGCGTGAAGCCGCCCGCGTAGCCCACCTGCGTCGAGATCACGCCTGGCGCCTGCCACATCTTGCGCTCGGCGCCCCAGAAGCAACCGAACCCGAAGAGCGCCAGCTCGCTGCCCTCCCACGGGGGCTCCATCGCCGTGCCGAGCACCGCGTGTGTTGTCGCGACGGGCATCTTCTCGGAGCGACCCGGGAGCGCCTCGGCCGGGGAGGGGAGCTTGGTCTTCTGGGTGTCGAACAGCTGCCAGATCATGTCGCGTGCTTCCTTTCGTGCGCGTACGAGCGCTCTACGCTGGCGACCCGCACCTGGTATCGCTCGTAGAAGCGCTCGACGCCGAGCCTCTGCGCGCGCAGGTGCTCGGGGTCGGCCTTCCACGCGGCCACGGCGGCGAGCGAGGCCCAATAAGAGATGCTGATGCCTCGGGCGCCGTCGCGCACGCTCTCGAAGCCGAGGAAGCCCGGCCGCGCTCGGGCGAGCTCTTCCATGCGCGCGGCCGTCTCGGCGTAGCCCGCGGCGCCCCCCGCCGACAGCTCGCTCGAGAAGATGACCGCCCACTGCTCTTCGGCGGTGCCGGCGCCGGCGAGGCCGCCGCGGGTCGTGAACGATGGGTCTTCGGTCTCGCGCGCGGCGTCGGCGCACCACGCCGTGACGTCGGGGTGGGCGAGGAGCGCGGCCACGTATGCGCGTGTCACGTCGTCGTCGGCCTCGAGCCCGTAGGTGCGCAGGCGCGTGGCGGCGGGCGCGCTCAACGCGTCGACGACGGTGAAGTGGCCGAAGAGGTAGGGGCCGGCCTCGGCGGCGCGACCTCGGCACGTGCGCCACAGCTCGAACGTGCGCGAGAGGTCGGCCGCGGCGTCGGGACCGAGCGGCGGCGCGGGCAGTCGCGCGGCGATGTCCATCGACAGATCACGGCGCAGCGCGGCCCCGCCGGTCACCATCTCGGTCGCGACCGACCGCGCGAGCGCGCGATCGCGGGGCGCCTCGGGCCAGAGACGCGCGTCGGGGAAACGCTCGGCCGCGAGCTCGCAGATCGCGAGCGTCTCCCACAGCCACGCGCCGTCGACGAGAAGCGCTGGCACGCGCCCCGACGGCGAGCGCTCTCGCACGCGCGCGCGCCACTGGGGCGTCGCGAAGGCGAGCATCTCTTCGCGCAACGGCGCGCGGGCGTGACGGAGCGCCAGCCACGCGCTCATGGACCAAGACGAGCGGTTCTTGTCTGCGAGCAGGAGCACCCAGCTCGCCGCGTCGCTCACGCCCCGCTCCCGATGCGGATCTCGACGCCGAAGCCGACGCCGACGTTGCGCCCGCCCTCGGTGCCGTTGATGCGCGGAAAGAGCAGCATCGTCTTGAGGTCGAGGAAGCTCGTGGCCGCGTAGCCCAGGCCGAAGCCGAGCAGGAAGTCTTCTCGGGACGTCGTGGTGCCCGCGTTGACGAAGCGCGCGCCGAACATCGGGCCGAGGAACAGGCGGTCGGTGGGCTGGAACCAGACGTACGCCGGGACGCTGAAGACGGTGCCGGCCGGATCGGTGAAGACGACGGGCACGTACGCGCCCGTGTCGATGCGCACGAAGCTCCCGAGGTGGAGGGCGAGGGGCACGCCGAACATCGCGCCGAAGCGAGACGCGGTCTCGAACGGCATGAACACGCGCCCCTCGAGCGCGAGCTCGAAGATCGATGTGCGCACGAGGTTGCCGCGCACGCGCAGCTCGGGGTTGGCGAACGTGTCGGCGCGCGTGCCGTACGTCTCGGTCTGCAGCGTGCGGCCGTACGCGTCGGCGCTGGTGAAGCGTCCTCCGTCGCCGATGCGCACTCCCGTGCGCAGGCCGAGCTCGAGGCGATCGGTCACGCCGAACGCGCCCTCGAGGTTGACGCCGGCGCCCGTCTCGTCGAGCGGGCCCGCG
This sequence comes from Myxococcales bacterium, assembly GCA_020430845.1. Lineage (GTDB taxonomy): Bacteria > Myxococcota_A > Polyangia > Polyangiales > Polyangiaceae > Labilithrix. Next base: position 5,122 of record JAGQJA010000485.1, on the reverse strand, counting down.
CCCAGGTGCACCACGCCGAGGCCCGCGTTCCCCGCGAACGTGAGGCGGGGGAGGGTGTTGGGCCGGTCGACCCACGGCTCGGCGGCGTGCGCCGTCGTCGAGGCCGCGGCGAGCGCCGCAGACACCGCGAGCGACAAAATAGTGCACTTTGCACGCATCACGACGCGGTCTCCGCCGCCTCTCGGGGCAGCTCGGCGCCGTCTCGCGGCTGGCCGCGCATCCAGAGCGTGACGCCGACGCCGAGCGCGATGATGGCCAGCGAGAAGTACTGCGCGAACGTGAGCCCCGCGTGGCGCAGGTCGGAGTGCGGGCCCTCGTGCATCCGGAGGAAGTCGAGGGCGAAGCGCGCGACGCCGTACACGATCGAGCCCACGGCCACGTACCTGCCGGGGCGCAGCCCGCGCTTCCACGTGCGCGAGAACCCGAGCGCGATGGCGCCGAGCACGACGGCCTCGAGCAGGCCCAGGTCGAAGCGCGCGTCGCTGCCACCGGTGACGACGTGGATCGGACCGAGCACGTGGTGGACGCCGTCGAGCGCGTCGCGCGGCCATGCGACGGCGAAGAGCGACGCGAGCGTGCCCTTGGGGACGGTGACGCCCGGGTGGTCGTGGATGATCGCGCAGCCGAGCCGCCCGATGGCCCAGCCCAGCGGCCACGTGCTCACGATGACGTCGGCGACGGGCATCATCGGCTCGGGCGTGGCGCGTCGCATGACGCGGAGCTTGCCGTCGACGCGCCCCACGAAGATGTGGCGCCAGGCGTACGCGCCGACCGTGGCGCCGACGACGCCGCCCGTGGAGCTGAAGCCCTGCAACGACGAGAGCGAGCTCGCGACCGAGTGGCCAGGCGGGTGGTAGAAGACGCCGTCGACGATCCAAGCGAAGAGGACGCCGACGACGAGCAGCCACACCGTGAGCGCACGAAAGTCTGCGCGGTCGAGGCCGCGGCGGGTGGCCTGCCGCATGACGGCCCAGTCCCAGGCAAAGAAGCCGAGCGCGCACATGATCCCGTACGGGTGCAGCGGGCCGAGCTTGGACTCGTCGACGAAGACGAACGGCAACATCTCGCCGCTCGTCTTACACGTAGGGTCTGGGGTCGTCTAGGTGGGGGCGCCGTCCGCCCGGGGCGCACATTTCCCGCGAGACCTCCACGATCCGGATGGTGCCCGCGCGATCCGCTCGTTCACTTGTCGGGGCACGCCGGATCGGTCGTCACGCGCACTTCGTCGATCATCAGCGTGTCGGACGCGGCCGCCGTTCCGCACGTGCCGCCCGCGGGGAGCGGGGTGTTCACGGTGAAGCTCACGTACTGCGGCTGACCCACGCGCGCAGGCGGCAAGCACGCGGTCTTCTCGACCCAGTCCGGCGCGGGCGGCAGCGTCCCCACGCTCGTCGCGGTGAAGCCGGTGCCCGCGCCCAGCGTCTTGTAGAAGAACTTCATCGCGGGGCCCTTGCCCGGCTCGGGCGGCGGCACCGTGACGTACTGGTAGCCCGACGCGTACTTGCACGTCTGCGACGTGCGAAGGCGCAGGTAGCGCGCGCCGGCCTTGGCCCCCGCCGCGTCTTGCACGATGCTCGTCGAGATGCCGGCGGCGTTCGCGGTGAGCGTCCACGGGCTCACGGCCTCGCGCTCGAAGCCGCCGTCGAGCACGAAGCCCGGATCGGGGCCACACGTGGGGTCCTCGACGAACTTCATGTCGTCGAAGAAGAAGGTCCGCGGGGCCGCGTCGGTGCACGCGCCGTTGGTCGGCGGCGAGACGTACGGCAGGCGCAGGTAGATGGGCGACGCGACACCGCGCATGTACGCGGGAATGCAGACCTTGCTCTCGACGAACGTGCCCGTGCCGCGGATCTCGCCGAGCGTGCCGTACGCGCTGATCTGCGCCGTCTGGTTGACCGTGCCTTGCACGACGACCGAGAGCGCGGGGCTCTTCATCGTGGAGAACGGCGGCGCCGCCGTGCCCGTCATCGACGTCGACTTGCAGAACGTGTCGGTCTGGAGCTTTGCGCCGCGCGTCCCGCCGGTGCCCACGCCCGGCGCGACCTCGGCGCCGGGCGACACCGTCCACCCACCGAGCCCGTCGAAGTCGCCGTTGAAGACGGTGCCGGGCACCGGACAATTGGCCGACGGCTCGATGTGCGCGCGATCGATGTACATCTCGGGCGCGTCGAAGCAGAACGAGTCGGGCGACGCGCCGAGCGTCAGCGTCACGGGCCCTCCGAACGCGCGCTCGCCCAGGCACACGCTCGTCGTCGCGAACGACGTGCCGAACGGCGTCGACAGCGTCGTGACGGTGCCGTTGATGCCGACGAGGACCCGCGCGGCGATGGGGAAGCGCGGGTTGGTGGAGCGGGCGCTGAGCACGAGCTGCATCGGCTCGGCGTCCTTGACGTTGGGCATGTCGAACGTCTGCTTGACGAGGCCGGCCTTGCACGCCGCCTCTCCCACGAACTTTGCGAAGCCGACGTCGACGGCGCCCGGCCCCTTGGCGGCGGCCGGGTCGATCACGACGCCGCCCTCGGCCGTCCACACCGCGGCTTGCTCGAAGCCCGGGTCCTTGGGGCCGCCGCGCCACACGCACGCGCCGCCGTCGAGCGCATAGCCAGGCGCGCACGCGCAGACCGGCGTGCCGTCGGCGTCGGTGCACGCCGAGTGCAGGCCGCACGTGAGCGCGGCCTTCGCGCAGCTCGGCTCGCACTTACCGTTGATGTCGTTGTCCTGGAAGCCCTCGGCGCACGTGTCGCACAGCTCGCCGACGTAGCCCTCTTGGCAGCGGCAGGTCTTTCCGTCGTCGCACGAGCCGTGGCCGCTGCACGGCGGTGTGCCGTTGCAGTCGGTGCGCAGGATCGCGTCCTCGCAGACGTTGCCGCGCAAGACCGTGCCCTTGGGGCAGTCCGTGGGCGGGTCACCTCCCGTGACGCCCGACAGATCGACGCACCCATAGATCGCCACACCGAGACCGGCGGCGAAGAGGAACCGAGCACCCCTCACAGCCTCTCAGCCTAACACGCGGCGTGCCAAAGGCCCCTTTGCAGCGGCGCGTGGGGCCATGTGGGATGGGTCGGCGCACCGAGTGACCCTCGGACCCGCGCAACTCTTGCGTCGCGCGCGCGCACTGGCTGCACGGTCGGGTGTCTGGGAGGCACGCACGGTTGGCGTGGACGGCCCGATCTTCGCGCTCCCCGGCGTGGCGCGTCGTTTGCTAAGTTTGCGGCGACATGAAGCGAATCCTCGCCGCCGTAGACAACTCCCCGCGCTCTCGCCACGTGCTCGACTACGCGGTCGACCTCGCCCGCCGCACCGGCGCCAAGGTCGCGCTCTTTCGCAGCGTGGGCTTGCCGCCCGAGATCCACTCGCAGTTCGTGACGCTGGGCAACGCGTCGCTGCTCGACCAGCTGCTCGACAAGGCGCGCGAAGATCTCGTCGCGGCGTCGAAGGACGTGCCGGCCGAGGTGCTCGACGGTTGCTTCGTCCGGATCGGCACGCCGTGGGATGCGATCTGCACCGAGGCCAAGGAGCTCGACGTCGACCTCGTCGTCATCGGCTCGCACGGCTACTCCGGGCTCGACCACATCTTGGGCACGACGGCGGCGAAGGTCGTCAATCACGTCGACCGTCCGGTGCTCGTCGTGCGCCAGAAGTCCCCCAAGTGATGGTGACGCGTCGAGGACGAGCGCGTCCCCGACGCGCGCCCCACGAGTCACCCGCAAAGTCGGCGGCCGAGCCGGAGCCGTCCGGAAAGCTGCCGGTGCGCCGCGCCGTCGTCCGTGAGCGCGGCGGCGTCGAGGCCACGACGCTGAGCGTGTCGTGCCCGGTGCGTACGCAGTGCGTCTCGCTGTCGGTCTGCGCCGCGTGCCCTCGGTCGGTGCACCTGCCGGACGCGCCCGGTGGAGACGACGCCGCCGTCGAGTGTCACCACAAGCCGCCGCTCGGTCGCGCCGAGGCCGAGCGTGCGACGCGCGACATGGAGCTGGGCGAGGCGACCGTGCGCGTGACCGTCGGGGCGATCTCGCCGCGCACGGTGACGATGCTCCGCGACGACGCCACGGCTGCGGACGCGCAGGCCGTCACTCGCGAGGTGTGGCCGTGCGCCGTGCCCGTGGTCACGGGGGACGGCGCCCTCGTCGGGATGGTGTCGCGCGCGCATCTCGACGGTGCCGACGCGCATGCTGTGGTCCGCGACGTCATGCAGCGCGACGTCGAACCGCTCGGCGAGGAGCAGCCGATCATCGTGGCGGTCGTCCGGCTCGCCGGGGGCGAGAGCACGCTCCCCGTCATCGCTCCCGACGGCCACGTGGTCGGCGTGCTGACGTCGCGCGACGTGATGCGCTGGATGGCGACCAGCCTCGGCTACGAGACCTAGCCCGTCGGTCCGCGCCGACGACCCGCGGCGCACGCCTGGTCCTGACGACCGGCTCGGCCCGCACATGACGAGTCTCGGCGCGTCAAGATGACGCGTTGTGACGTCGCGCGCGCCGCGCGCGCCACGCCAGAAGTTTACGCACCGCGTAACTGCTCGGCGTAACTAGCAAATACTTTAAGCGTCATTTCCTGACTTGACGCGTCGCCTACATGGTGCCACATGGTGGTTATCGGTGCTCGACGCCATGCGTCATCGCCGCTCTCTTCTGCTTCTCCCTTTCTTGTTCTCTTGCTTCAGGCGCCCATGGCGCCCGCTCTTCGTGGCGACACGCGGAGCCCCGCGCCGGCATCCCATGTCGGCTCCAATCTTGCGGACCTCGATCGGAAGGGCGTCGACCGACCCACCCTCCTCCCCCCAAGACGCCCTTTTTCGCGAGGTTCACACGCGCGCGCCGGTCCCCTCCCCATGGATCGGCGCGCGCACCTATTTTGTCGTCGCGCTGGAGCGCTTCGGCGCGCCTCGTGCGCAGCGTCGACCGCCCGCGCGTCCTCAGCGAACCTCGTGCGCCGGGCTGATCACGCCGCCGTCGACGATGAACATGCGCGCGCGCACGCGAACGCGACCGGCGGCGCCGCCGCCGCCCCCAGAGTTCTCTTTCGCGTCTTTGACGGAGGGCAGCGGGGGCCCCTCGAGCGCGCCCCCCGCGCCGCCCCCGAGCGCCTCTCCCATCCCGCCGGTCTTGCCGCCGACGCCGCCGTC
>JAGQJA010000484.1:2103-12729 GCA_020430845.1 Myxococcales bacterium | reverse complement strand
CTCCGGCGCGTGACGCTCGCACACGCACGCCGTCTCGAAGCCGTTCAACCCAGCATCACGCTCGCGATGAACGCGCGCGCCCAGGCGCTCCGCGCCGAGGGCCACGACGTGTTCGCGTTCGGCGTCGGCGAGCCCGACTTCGATCCGCCCGCGTACATCCTCGACGCCGCGCGCGCGGCCGTCGGCGACGGCGTGTCGAAGTACACCGCCGTCACGGGCATCCCCGCGCTCAAGAGCGCCATCTGCAAGATGACCGAGGACCGCCGCGGGTGGTCGCCCAAGCCCGCGCAGGTCACCGTCTCGGTGGGCGCCAAGCACGCGCTCTTCAACGTGGCGCTCGCGCTCTACGAGCCGGGCGACGAGGTCGTCATCCCGGCGCCGTACTGGGTGAGCTACCCCGAGCAGGTCAAGCTGTGCGGCGCCACGCCGGTCATCGTCGAGACCGATCCCGAGTCGGGCTTCAAGATGACGCCCGAGGCGCTCGAGCGCGCCCTCACGCCCAAGACCAAGGCGCTCATCCTGTGCACCCCGTCGAACCCGACGGGCTCGGCGTACGACGAGGCCCACCTGCAAGCGCTGCTCGAGGTGTGGGAGAAGAAGAGCGACAGCTGGCTCGTCGTCGACGAGATCTACGCCGACCTCGTCTACGAGGGGTTCAAGCACGTGTCGGCCGCGCGCATCGCCGAGCGCGCCCGCAGTCGCATGGTCGTCATCGACGGCGTGTCCAAGACGTACGCGATGACCGGCTGGCGCATCGGCTGGTCGATCACGCCCGAGCCGCTGGCCAAGGCGCTCAACGTCGTGCAGGGGCAGAGCACCACCAACCCCACGGCGCTCGCGCAGCGCGCGGCGGTGGCGGCGCTCGAGGGGCCGTTCGCCGAGATCGCCAAGATGCGCGACGCGTTCGAGAAGCGCCGCAACGTCATGCTCGAAGAGCTACGCAAGATCGACGGTGTGAAGTGCCACACGCCCGAGGGCGCGTTCTACGCGTTCCCCGACTTCCGCGCGCTCCAAGGGTTTGTCCATGGTGACAAAAGAGTAGAGAACGACGAAGACCTCGCGTTCTTCTTGCTCGACGCCGCCCGCGTGGCCGCGGTGCCCGGCAGCGGCTTCGGCGCGCCGGGCTTCCTCAGGTTCAGCTACGCGACGAGCGAAGACCGCATCCGCGCGGGCATCGGCGCCGTCCGCGACGCGCTCGCCCGCGCGCGAGGCTGAGGGTGGCCAAGAAGAAGCCCGACAGCGCGCCGGACAAGACGCTGGCAGACCCGACGGGCATCGCGCGCGACCGCCTGAGCGAGGCCGAGCCGACGCCCGGGTCGGACCCGGCGTACGCGCAGATGGACCTCACCATCCCCGCGGCCAAGTCACGCGCGATGCAGCAGGCGCTCGCGGCGGCCATGCCGCCAGAGCCGTCGAGCTCGTCCTTGCCCATCGTGCTGCCCGACGCGCCCGAGTCGGTGCGCATGCCCGACGCCGCGCTGCACGTGGCGAGCAAGCGCATCGAAGCGGGCGAGACGGCCTGGGTGAAAGACCCGTGGACCGGCGTGCGCGTGGCCCCGGTCGTCCTCGCGACCAAGGCGCTCGCCCTCCAGGCCGCGGAGGCCAGCGCGAAGGCGTTCGCGACGACGCGCCGGCTGCCCTCGTTCATGCGGCGCCGCATCCTCAAGGACGTCACGCGCCGCATCGTCCAGGCGCGCGCCGATCTCGCAGAGCTCATCGTGCGCGAGAGCGGCAAGCCCAAGACGCTCGCGCTCTTCGAGGTCGATCGCGCCATCGTGACGTTCGGGCTCGCGGCAGAAGAGGCCGTGCGCATCGGCGGTGAGGTCATCCCGCTCGACGTCACCGAGGCGACGCAGGCGTACCGCGGCCACTGGACGCGCGTGCCGCGCGGGCCGGTGCTCGGGATCACCCCGTTCAACTTCCCGCTCAACCTGGTGGCGCACAAGGTCGCCCCCGCGCTCGCGGCCGGGTGCCCCGTCGTGCTCAAGCCCGCGCCGCAGACGCCGCTCACGGCGCTCAAGCTCGCCGAGATCGTCCGCGCGTCGGGGGCGCCGCCCGACATCCTGCAGGTGGTGCCCTGCACCAACGACGTGGCCGCCGCGCTCGTCGCGAGCGAGCACTTCACCACGCTGAGCTTCACCGGGAGCGCCAAGGTGGGCTTCGAGCTCAAGGCCAAGGCCGGCAAGAAGCACGTGACGCTCGAGCTCGGCGGCAATGCGGCGTGCATCGTGCACGACGACGCGCCGGTGCCGCTCCCGCAGCTGGCGGCGATCGTGTGCGCGAGCGCGTTCAACTACGCGGGGCAGGTGTGCATCAAGACGCAGCGCCTCTTCTTGCAGCGTCGCGTCGCCGAGCGCTTCTTGGGCGAGCTCGTGCCGCGCGCCTGCGCGTACGTGCCGGGCGATCCGCACCGCGACGAGACGGCGATCGGTCCGATGATCGACGAGGCGGCCGCGCGCCGCGTCGAGTCGTGGGTCGAGCGCGCCGTGGCCGGCGGGGCGAGCGCGCTCGTCACGGGCAAACGAGACGGCAACCGCATGCCCGCGATCGTGCTGCGCCTCGAGGGCGACGGCGCCGGGCTCGAGGTCGTCGAAGAAGAGATCTTCGGTCCGGTGCTCGTGGTGCACGTGTACGACAAGTGGAGCGACGCGCTCCGCCAGGTGAACCGCACGCGCTACGGGCTGCAGTGCGGCGTCTTCACCGACTCGATGTCGCGCATCCAAGAGGCGTTCGACACGCTCGACGTGGGCGCGCTCGTGGTCAACGACGTGCCGAGCGCGCGCGTCGACGCGATGCCCTACGGAGGCCGCAAGGACAGCGGCGTGGGGCGCGAGGGCGTGCGCTACGCGATCGAAGAGATGACCGAGCGAAAGCTCATGCTCGTCCGCACGTGAGCGCGCGCGTCACTTCGAGCGCCTGCGTCACGTGAGCGTGCGTGTCACTTCTGTACGGGGAGGCGCCGCTTGCCGCCGGTGCCGCCGCTGCGATCGATGATCGGCCCGTCGTCGCCGTCGAGCTCGTCGGCGCGCGCGGTGAGCACCTCGTGCAGGCTGTTGGCGACCTGGGCGACCGCCTTGGCCACCGGAGAGTCGGGCGCCGCTTGCACGACGGGCGTGCCCTTGTCGCCCCACTCACGCACGGCCTGATCGATCGGGAGCTGTCCGAGCAGCGTGGTCTCGGCGAAGTCTGCCACGGCCTGTCCGCCGCCCTTGCCGAAGAGCTCGTGGCGCACGCCCGCGGTGTCGACGAAGTAGCTCATGTTCTCGACGACGCCGAGGATGGGGATGTTGACCTTCTTGCACATCGAGACCGACTTGTAGACGTCGTCGGTCGCGACCTGCTGCGGCGTGGTCACCACGACCGCGCCCGAGACGCCGACGCGCTGCGAGAGCGTGAGCGCCACGTCGCCCGTGCCCGGGGGCAGGTCGAGCACCAGGTAGTCGAGCTCGCCCCAGTGCACGTCGTTCAAGAACTGGCTCAGCGCGCCGTGCAGCATCGGCCCGCGCCAGATGACCGCGGCCTTGCTGTCCTCGAGCAAGAACCCGATGCTCATCAGCTTGAGGCCAAAGCGCTCGAGCGGCTCGATCGTCTTGCCGTCGGCCGACACGGGGCGCCCGCTCACGCCGAGCATCGTGGGGATCGACGGGCCGTAGATGTCTGCGTCGAGCAGGCCCACGCGCATGCCTTTGCGCGCCAGCGCGAGCGCGAGGTTCGTGGCCACCGTGCTCTTGCCCACGCCGCCTTTGCCGCTCATCACGAGCACGACGTGCGCGACGCCCGGGACTGGATCTTCGCCGCCTGCAGCGCGGCTCCGGCGAACTTTTTCTGCGCTTTCCATCGGCGCCCTACGTAGGTCGGAGCACCCCCGTCGTCAACGACAGACGCCCCGGGCGCGCGGGGCTGCGTGCATGATCTCGGCTCTTTTTCGGAGGGCCCGCGGGGCGAGGTGTAACGGTGCACTGATGCGCGCTCGCACCAGGTGCGTCCTACATGTACGTGTGCGCACCTTGGATCGAACCGTGCTCACCCTGACGGACCCCCGTCCGCTATGCTAGCGATCAATGGCGCGGTACTTCGCCCTCGTCGAGCGGCGGAACGCGCCCAGGGGAGCAGTACACACCCCCGGCCACGCGGACAGGTGAGCCCACATGAACTTCTCTTCGCGCCCCATCGTCGGTCTGTTGGTGTTCACCGTGTCGGCCGTGGCGCTCGCCGCGGCGTGCGGCAACTCAGACGAGAGCAAGTTCGACCAGACCGACGCGTCGGGTACGCCCACGGACGCGTCGTTCGGCGGCGACAGCGGCGGACAGGCCGACCTCTACAAGAACGACCCGCCGCCCAAGTGGTGCGGACCGGCGGGCGGCCCCGGCGCGCCTCCGCCTCCCACGGGCACCGACGACTGCCCCAGCGACAAGAACAAGCCGGGCTGCGGCTGCACGACCGAGGGCGAGACCGCGCCGTGCTGGGAGGGCTTCCGCCGCAACCGCAACCTCGGCGTCTGCAAAGACGGCACGACCAAGTGCATCCGCCTGAGCGAGACGCGCCTCGGCTGGGACAAGTGCGAGGGCCAGGTGCTCCCCGAGGTCGGCGCCAAGGGCAAGGCGGCGTGCAGCTGCTTCTCCGAGGGCGTGTGGAAGATCCCGAACATCTCGCCGTGCTTCTGGGACTTCTCCGACGGGACGTCGGCCGCGGTCTCCACCGTCGTCGACGGCACGGGTAAGGCCAACTGTCCGCCGTTCCCTGGCAACCCGCCCGCGGTCGCGCCGCCCGAGCAGTGGTCGACCGACACGCTCAAGGTCGACTGCGCCGGCAAGTTCAAGCTGTGCTTCGAGCTCAAGGCCGGCAAGTACGAGGCGCCGGTCGCGACCGACTGCAGCCTCGCCAAGGTGTGCGTCGAGGGCGACTACGTGAAGGAGGACGTCGAGCAGGCGTTCCCGCCGCTGCCCAGCTGGGCGAGCAACGACTCGGCGTGCGTCAAGCAGTGGAACGCCGTCGGCGGCTACGGCGAGATGACGGTGCAGGGCCTCAGCGTGCTCTGCGACAACGTCGACGACGGCAGCGGTGGCGCGTTCGTCTTCAACCGCGTCAAGTACTGCCCGGCCAAGTGCCGCAACGGTCAGAACCCGAACGATCCCGAGTGCCAGAACTGCGGCCAGGGCGGCGCCGGCACCTTCTGACCGGGCGCTTAGCGCCAAGCACTACAAGATCGCTCGCGGGGAGGCGATGGAATGCGCGGCATCCCTCGACATCATGCGCCTACGGAAGCTCGTCGCGCCTCAGCAGTACGATCGCGGCATCCGCCTTCTCGAAGCCGTCGTCGCCATGCTGACCAAGATGTTCTGAGCGTCGATGTCTGGCCGTTCACGTCCACGTTCACGTTCACGTCGAGGTCCACGACCACGTCGAGGACCACGATCACGTCGACCAGCATCGAGAGAAGAACCTGGCGAGCGGGGCGAATCTCCGAGTGGCGCCCGGTCAGTTACGCCACTGTCCGCTCTTCTTCGCCGCGGCGAAGGTCTCGAGGTCTTGCTCCTTCTTGAGCAAGACGCCCAAGAACGGCAGCTCTTTGACGAAGCGCTCCTGCCCCACGCCGGCGGCGCGCAGCACGGCGATCCAGTCGATGAGCTCGCTCGTCGACGGGCGCTTGCGCAGGCGCGGCAGCTCGCGAAGGCGGTAGAACGTCACCACCGCCTGGTCGACCAGCTCGCGCTCGAGGTGCGGGTGGTGAACGGCGACGATGCGCTTCATCAGCTCTTGCTCGGGGAAGTCGATGAAGTGAAACACGCACCGGCGGAGGAACGCGTCGGGCAGCTCCTTCTCGTTGTTCGACGTGATGACGACGACGGGGCGCTCCTCGGCCACCACCTCTTCGGTGGTCTCGTGGATGAGGAAGCGCATGCGGTCGAGCTCGTGGAGCAGGTCGTTGGGGAACTCGAGGTCGGCCTTGTCGACCTCGTCGATGAGGAGGACGACGCGCTTCTTGGCGGCGAAGGCGCGGCCGATCGGGCCGAGCTTGATGTAGCGCTTGATGTCTTTGACGTCGCCGTCGCCGAAGCGCGAGTCGTAGAGGCGCTGCACCGTGTCGTAGACGTACAGGCCGTCTTGCGCGCGCGTGGTCGACTTGACCGACCAGTGCACCAGCTCGAGCCCGAGCGCCTCGGCGATCGCTTCGGCCAGGAGCGTCTTGCCCGTGCCCGGCTCGCCGCGCACCAAGAGCGGGCGCTGGAGAGCGAGGGCGGAGCTCACCGCGGCCTCGATCGCGTCATTGGTCAGGTAGGTGGGGGTGCCGCGGAAGCGGAAGAAGTCGTCGGACACCGCCCTTAGATGCCAGCGGGGCGAGGAGGGAGCAACAAGAACATCCCACCCCCCGGGTCGCGAGGATCTCGTAGCGCGCCTTTCTCTGGGGCCCAGCTCGGTACGAATTCACCTCGGCCACACAAGAACGCCACGCGCCTCGTGCAGAGTGCGCGTCATGCGCGTGCGCTTCGACCCCGTCTGCCCCGCCTGCCACTGTCGCGAGCTCGTGCGCTCGCGGCGACGCGCGCTCGAGCTCCTGATCTCCCGGCTCGGGCTCTACCCCTTCCGCTGCCCGGACTGCAACACGCGGAGCCTCCACTTCTCACCCCGCGCGGATCGCTGGGCACGCCACTGACGCCCCTCTCCGCCGCCGATCCTCAGAAGCTCACGCCCACGCCGGCGACGGCGGAGATCGACAGGGCGCTCGCGCTGGCGGATTGCTTGGCGCCGTTGATCGACTGGGCGTGCTCACCGCCGAGCGTGAGGCCGAGCTGAGGGCCGAGGCGGAGGTAGAACGTCTCGTTCATGCGGTAGATCGCGCCGATGTCGACGTCGAGGACGAACGCGCTCAGCGTGTCGGTCGTCGCGGCCGCGGCTTGGCCGGGTGCCCCCGGCGTCGTCACCACGCGCTGGCTCGACGTGTAGCCGAGGCCGGCGCGCGGCCAGACGCCGAAACGATCGCCGATCGGAAAGTAGTAGCCGACCCGTGGGAGCACGGTCAGCGACGTGGTGCTCGGCAGGTCGAGCGATCCCGTCGCGGTCTCGAGGCTCGCGGTCGTGTGAGAGAGCTCGACGAGCGCGCCGACCGACAGGCCCTCGGCCACGAACAGATCGGCCGACGGCGCGAGCCAGAATGTGGTGGACTTACCGCCGGTTGCGGTGCCTCCGGCCAGCAGCGGGTCTTCGGTGGCCGAGCGGAACGACAGGCCGATGGGCCCCGCGTAGGCCGCGCCGGACCCGCTCACGCGAAAGCCGGCGAGCTGATCGAGCACGAGGCGCCAGCGGTCGTGGAACTGGTCGAGCAGCTCGCGCTCGGCGCGCGCCGACTGCGCAAACGACGAGCACACGAAGAAGACGAGGGCGGCGACGAGGTGGCGCGCGAGGGGATTCGGCCGGGACATTTCCAGCCCCCTCGGCCCGCCGCTTCGCCGGTTGCGTCTCCTTTGCTACACAAGGGACGTGCTGCTCGCGTGCCCGGACGTCCCGCTCCCCAAAGAAGACGCCGTGGCCCGATGCGTGGCCGAGCTCGACCGGCGCCTCGGTCCGTCCAAGGTCGACACGCGCGAGGCGACGCGCCTGTCGTGCGCGTCCGACGAGAGCGACGCCGCCGGACGCACGCCGGCCGCGGTGGTGCACGCCGAGCGCACAGAGGACGTCGCGCTCGCGCTCGAGATCGCCGAGCGACACGACGTGCCGGTGACCCCGCGCGCGGGGGGCACGGGCCGCACGGGGGGCGCCGTGCCTGCCGCCGGTGGCGTCGTGCTCTCGACGGCCACGCTGTCGCGCGTGCTCGAGATATCGCGCGGCGATCTGCTGTGCGTCGTCGAGCCGGGCGTCGTCACAGCCGATCTGCACGAGGCCGTCGAGCGCGAGGGTCTCTTCTACCCACCCGACCCCAACTCCCTCAAGACGTGCATGATCGGCGGCAACGTCGCCGAGAACGCCGGCGGACCCCGCGCGTTCAAGTACGGCGTCACCGGCGCGTACGTGCTCGGGCTCGAGGCGTGCCTCATGGGCGGGCGCGTGCTGTCTACCGGTCGCCGCACCGTCAAGGGCGTCACGGGCTACGACGTGACGTCGCTCCTCGTCGGCAGCGAGGGCACGCTGGCCGTCTTCACCAAGGCCACGCTGCGCCTCGTGCGCAAGCCGCCCGAGATCGCCACGGTGCTGGGCCTCTATCACGACGTCGCCGCGTGCGCCGAGGCGGTGCAGCGCATCATCGGCGGCGGGCTCGTGCCGCGTTGCCTCGAGCTGATGGACGGGCGCACGCTCGAGGCGCTCCGCGCGCAGGGGGCCGCGGTCGACCCTCGCGCCGGGGCGATGCTGCTCGCAGAGATCGACGGTGACGGACCGCTCGACGACCACCTCGCGCGCCTCGGTGAGGCCCTCGAGCTGGGGGGGCGCGCTCTCGACGTGGTCGCGGCGCAAGACGCGTCGCAGCGTGCGCGCCTCTGGGAGGCCCGTCGCCAGCTCTCGCCCGCGACGCGCAAGCTCGCCAAGCACAAGCTCTCCGAGGACATCGTCGTCCCGCGCACCAAGCTCGTCGAGCTGCTCGCCGAGGTCGACCGGATCGGCGCCGAGACGGGCGTGGCGTACCTCACGTACGGACACGCCGGGGACGGCAACCTGCACGTGAACTTTCTCTGGAACGACGACGCGGAGCGCGAGAGCGTCGACCGCGCGATCGGCCTGCTCATGCGGGCCACCGTGGCGCTCGGGGGCACCCTCAGCGGCGAGCACGGCATCGGCATCGCAAAGGCCGAGTACCTCCCGCTCGAGCAGTCGTCGGAGCTCATTGCGCTGCAGCAAGACCTCAAGCGGGTGTTCGATCCGCGAGGCCTCCTGAACCCGGGGAAGATCTTCCCCGCAGGGGGCCACCGCAGCTGTTGACACGAAGCCCATTTGGGACGACGACAGGGCCGCCGCTCGGCGCGCGGCGCACGTCCCTCGACGGACCCCGAGGCCCCCGATGACCACTCAAGACTCCGTGCCCCCCGCCTCCGCCGACGCCTCTCGCGGCCGCTCCATCAAGGAGCGCGACATCCTCGACTTCGGCGATCAGCTCACGCCCATCGAGAGGTGGCAGATCCAGTTCGTGCGCCGCTCGTTCGAGCGCCTGGGCGCCGACCGGGCCATCCGCACGCTGCAGCGGCACGTGGGCGCCAACTGGATCGAGTACTCGATCCGCAACCTGCGCCACGTGCACGGCCTCGAGCGTATGCCCCAGCTCGACCCGAGCAAGAGCTACCTCTGCGTGTCGAACCACCGCAGCTTCTTCGACCTCTACGTCATCACGGCGTACCTGGTGAAGCGCGGCATGCCGCACCGGCTCGTCTTTCCGGTGCGCTCCAAGTTCTTCTACGACACCAAGCTCGGCTTCGCGGTCAACGGGCTCATGAGCTTCTACGCGATGTACCCGCCGGTGTTCCGCGAGCGCCAGCGCGCCGCGCTCAACCTCGCGAGCCTCGACGAGGTGGTGCGCCTGCTGCGACGCGGCGGCTCGTTCGTGGGCATCCACCCCGAGGGGCAGCGCAACAAGGGCGACGATCCGTACGAGCTCTTGCCCGCGCAGAGCGGCGTCGGTCGTGTCATCCAGGCGTCCAAGGCGACCGTGCTCCCCGTCTTCATCAACGGCCTGGGCAACGACATCGTCAAGCAGGTGTCGAGCAACTTCACGCGGACGGGCAACGACGTGAACGTCGTGTTCGGCGCGCCCGTCGACTTCGGCGACTTGCTCGATCGCGCCCCGAGCCCCAGGTTGCACCGCGAGATCTCGGAGCGGGCCATGAGCGCCATCCGCGATCTCGGCGAAGAAGAGCGCGCCCTCCGCGCCGCGCACGCCTAGAGGAGACGAGAGCATGAGCAACGTGACCACGAGCGTGAGGACGAGCCGGAGTGTGCCCACGGCGATGACGATCGCGATCACCGCGGCGCTCGGCGCGCTCGGTGCGTGCAAGTCTCCACCCCCGGCCACCGACGCGCCCGCCACCTCTGCGGCGCCCGCCGCCACCACGACCACCGCCGCCGCGCCCGCCAACGCCGCCCCGGCCGAGGTCGCCGGCCCCGCGCGCGTGGGGCAGCCCGCGCCCGACTTCGCGCTGAAGGATCTCGAGGGCCACGAGGTCAAGCTCTCGTCGTTCAAGGGCAAGACGGTCGTGCTCGAGTGGTTCAACCCGGGCTGCCCGTACGTCAAGGCGGCGCACTCCAAGGGCTCGCTCAAAGAGGCCGCCAAGACGCACACCGCCAAGGGCGTCGTCTGGCTCGCCATCAACTCGGGCGCGCCGGGCAAGCAAGGCCACGGCGTCGAGGCCAACAAGGCCGGGGTCAGCGCCTTCGGCCTCTCGCACCCTGTGTTGCTCGACGAGTCGGGCCAGACGGGGCGCGCGTACGGCGCCACGAACACGCCGCACATGTTCGTGGTCGATCCGTCGGGCGTGCTCGTGTACCGCGGCGCCGTCGACAACTCCCCCGACGGCGAGGGCGAGAGCGCTCCCGACGGAAAGCTTTTGAAGTACGTGGACTTGGCGCTCGCCGATCTCGCCGCCGGCAAGCCCGTCGGCGTCGCCGAGACCAAGGCGTACGGCTGCTCCGTCAAGTACGGACACT
>JAGQJA010000484.1:0-2040 GCA_020430845.1 Myxococcales bacterium | reverse complement strand
ACGTCGTCGAACCGCGTCACCAACGCGGGCAGCGGACCGAACGCGTACACGCCGACACGAAACGTCGGGTCGAGCGCCGCGGGGGTCGCCGAGATGTCGCCTTCGACCACGAGCGCCCCGTCGTAGCGCACGCGCGCCTTGGCGGCGCCGAGGTCGATCTCTATCGCGACGCGCGTCCACGTGCCCGGCGGCGGGACGCGGGGCAACACGATGCGCGAGCGCGCGGCGCCCGCGATCTCGACGAGCGCCGGGGCCGGTGTCGTGGGGTCGTCGTCACGCAGGTACAGCGTGAACAGGTGATTGGTCGCCATGTCGAGCGTGGCCACCGCCACCGCGCCCGTCTGCGGCGCCGTATCGGACATGTGGAGCGACATCTCCATGCGCGCCACGGTGGGCGTGCCCGGCAGCGCCTTGCGCATGTGCACGTGCGCGGCGTCGTTGGTGCCCGCCGCTCGCGTGAGGGCCACGAACGCGCTCGGAGCGCTGCGCCGCACCGAGGTGTCGAGCTCGGCGCTGCTGCCCGTCAAGACCGTGAGCTGGTCCCACCCGTTGGCCAGCACGCCGTCGTCGAAGTCGTCGCAGAAGCGCGGCTTGGGCGACAGCGCCTTACAGAAGCCCGTGCCCGCGTCGTCGCCCGCCTCGACCGCAGCCTCGGCGGGCGCGTCGGGGGGGCCGGCGTCGAGCGCGGCGTCGGCCGTCGGGGGTGGCTCCGAGCCAGCGTCGACTGGCGGCGCCACGTCGGCCGGAGGGGGGGCCTCGCTCCCGCAGTGGGCACAAACGGCGATCAGCGCGACCCCGCAAGCGCCCACCACAGGTCGCGTCCCCCAGGGCATCGCCTCAGCGTAGCTCGCGCCCGCGGCGGCGCCTCAAAAAACCTGACGCCGAAAAGGCTCGGCCGCGCTAGAACGGCCGAATGGAGAGAGAAGAGCTCGTGGGCCGGGTGAAGGAGATCATCGCCTTGGGCCGGGCAGGGGACCAAGACGGGGCCACCAACGGCTACGGCGCCCTCTTCGCCGATCCTCGCTTCGTCGCCGCCCGCGTCGAGGACCAGCGTCAGGCCCTCCGCATGTTCGTGCTCGCCAAGCGACACGGCGCGATGCCGCCGGCCGTCGTGGAGGTGCACCGTGCCGCCCTCGTGCCCCTCACGGAGCTCGTCTCGCTGCACAACGAGCCCGAGGACTACGAGATGCTCGGCGTGTGCCACCTCGCCATCGGCAACGAGGCCGCGGCCGCGAACCTCTTTCGCGAGGGCCTCACGCTCGAGCGCGCGCGCAACGCCGCCTCGGACCTGTGCGGCCGCCTCATGACGCGCGTGTCCGCGCTCTGAGCGTGCGCGGGGCGCTCGAAGACGACACCCTCGCGCTCGTGCTGCCGGGCGCCGTCGACGCCCGACGATGCGCCGACTGGGCGCGCGCCGCCCTCGAGGCGCGCGACGCGTGGGTCAGCGACTTCGGGGGGCAGCAGTTCAGCCTCGGGCGCGCGTGGTACACGCACCTCGAGCAGGGGAGGACGGGCGAATACTTCGCGGGAGCCGAGGCGTCCGACGCGCTCGTCGACGCGACGTGCCCGGGCTTGCAAGCGGTGATGCGCGCGCTCGTGGCGCGGAGGCTCGAGGGCGCGGTCGCCCCGCGAGCCGGCTGGTGCGGGCCGGGGGTGCACGTCTTTCCGCCGGAGGCGCACGTGTCGCGCAAGGGAGGGGATATCCACTTCGACACCGAGGGGCTCACCAAGGCGCACCTCGCCGCGAGAGAGCATGCGTATACATGTGTCCTCATGCTCTCGCCCCCCGCGAGCGGAGGGGGCCTGCGCCTTTGGGATGTGACGTACGACGGCTCCGAGGGGTACGAGGACGAGGATCTGGAGCGAGAGAGCGAGACGTTTGTGCTCGCAGCGGGGGACGCGATCCTCTTCGACAGCTACCGGTTGCACCAGATCCAGCCGTTCGGAGGGGAGGAGCCGAGGGTGACGGCGACCATCCATGCGGCGTGGGTTGGGGGAGAGTGGGAGACTTGGTTTTGAGGGGGTGAGAGCACGGGCACG
>JAGQJA010000483.1 GCA_020430845.1 Myxococcales bacterium | reverse complement strand
GCGCGAGGCCCAGCTCCCTGGCGACACGGTCGAGGAAGCGACGGCTGGCCCGCTCGCGGAACTTGTCGAAGGCGGGCCGGAGGAAGGGCCGCGCCGGGACCTGCACGACGATGACGCCGCGCCCGCTGCCTCCGGTCGGCTCCTTGCCGGCCTGCCGGAGCAGCGCGAACAGGAAGCGCCGCATCTTCGGCGTGATGGGGATGATGACGGGCGGGCCGCCGAACTCGTTGAGCTTGGCGACGTCGACCATCGCGGCGCCGTCCTTCGACCGCGCCGAGCGCGAGACGCCGATGAACGCCTCGTCGCCCTGCACGAACACGGTGATGGAGTTGCGGAGGTCGCCGCGCACGATGAGCGACTTGCTCCCGCCGAAGCCCTCGAGCTGGCGAGCGGCGATGGTGAGCGGCGACGGCGGCTTCAGCGGATCGCCGCCCGGCGCCTGGCGCGTGAGCCCCTGGACGATCTCGTTACGCAGGGCGTGAGCCTCCTGGCGCACGGCGGTGCCGATCGCCGCTTGCAGGCGCTGCGGCGCAGCGGTGAGGAGCCGACGCGCCCGTGCCCAGTCTCCCGTGCGCGAGACCGCCATCGCTCACCCCTGCTTGAAGCGCAGGCGCGGCACATGCTCGTCGAGCCAGCCGAGCGCTACGCGCGTCGCCTCGTTGATGACCGCGCCCTTCTTCACGCTGAGCGCCGAGAGTGCGAGCGACTTCGCCGTGACCTCGATGTCCCCATCGCGGCAGCCGTAGTCCTTGAGCACCGAGGCGGTGCGCTGGGCTGAGGGCGTGGTGCCCGTGCGCCAGAACTGCAGCTCGAGGTTCGAGCGGTAGGCCTCGGCCTCCCAGCGGGCGCGCGCGGCGCGATCGGCGAGGTAGCTGACCTCGTAGGCCAGCCCCTCTCGATCGTGCTGCACGACGTGCTGGTGCTCGTGCACGCAGATGACGATCTGGTGCCAGAGATCCCAGCCGCCCTTGGGCGAGCCGACCTCGAACGGCGTGTAAATGCGCCGGCCGATGGTCGTCGTGAAGTTCTTGAGGAAGCGGTCCTTGCTCTGGATGCCGAGCGCTTCGAGGCCGCGCGCGACGAGCTGCATCTCGAGCGCGCTCCGCTTGTTGATGACGCTCGTTCGGAAGTGGTCCTGCATGAAGCGCCAGAACGCCCAGACCTCCTCGGGCTGGACGTCGAGGAAGATCTTGCCGACCACCGGCAGGGACTGGAGGTAGCCCTTCATCGCCCACCTCCGGCCGCCGCATCGGCCTCGCTCGCGGGCACGCAGGTGTGCCCGGTGATGTGGCCGTCCTCGGTCGTCTCGTCGACGTACGCGCAGACGAAGGGCGCGCCGCTCCGCTCGCTCACGTCGTCGCAGTCGGCGAGCTCGTGGTAGCTGCCGTCCGCGTCGCAGATCTCGGCGGTGTTGCTGCTGCAGCGCGTGGCGCCCCGGACGCAGCCGTCGATGGGTCGGCAGTGCGCGCCGAGGCACAGGACGGCCAGGGCGCTGAAGATGAGGGCTCGCATCATGTTCCACTCCGTGCGGCTGCGCGGTCCTGGAAGGAAACGAGCAGCAGGTTGCGGCTGGGCCGACGCCGGTGGAGCCCGAAGCCGATGGGACGCGCCTCGGTCACGTAGAGACCGGGAGGCGTGCGCACGGCCTGCACGAGCTGGCCGTCGCGCGCGTAGAGCGCGCCCAGCCTGTCGCTCGGGCGAATCAGGGCGTCGCCCGAGGCGGCGTCGACGAGGCCGAGCTGCTCGAGATCCCTGAAGTGGAAGACCAGGTCGAAGCTCGACCTGGGCGTGTTCCCGGACGTCGCCATGCGCAAGGCTTCAAAAGCCTCCGGCTCCACCTGGCAGGGGACGCGCACCGGCGGATGCTCGCGACGAAAGGGCTCACCGATACCATCGTCGTCGGTATCGACGAGGACGGGCTCCTTGAAGTCCTCGTCGTAGTCGGGCGCCATTGCCGGCGTGTCGAGGCGATGCAGCTCCGCGACGAACGGGAAGATGAGTCGACCGCGCATCACGCCGCTCCGAGGGGCGTGCGCCTCACGTAGAGCGCAAGGAGCGCATCGACCTCCGGGTCGCCGGTGAGGCTCGCCGACGCCGAAGCCTTCGAGGGGTCGAGCCGGTAGCTCTGGTCGCGCGTGCGCTCCTCGATGATGCGCCAGCGGCTGCGCGCCTCGAACGAGGCGTCGTCGGCGAGCGGCGCCAGCGAGCGCAGGACGAGGAGCATGGTCGCGCGGCGGATCGCAGGCGGCGTGCGCCCCGTGGGCGTGCCGTCGTCCTCGGTGAAGCCCCAGAGCCCCTCGGCCACCACGTTGCCGTGGCCGCGTGGGAACGTGCGCCCGTGGCGGCGCGTGAAGCGCGGGCCGTCGAAGCCAGGCTGGACGGGCGCGCCGACGATGAGCAGCTCGCTCGGGTCGAGCGACAGCTCCACGCTGCCGAGCAGGAGCCGGTCCACGCGGATCGGCGGCACGGGAAGCTCGATGCTCGGCGCGCCGCGCCCCGAGACGGTCAGCGTCAGCAAGCGGGGCTCGAAGAACCAGGCCGTCACGCGATCGATGAGCCGCGACGCCTCGTCGAGCAGCAGCTCAAGGCGGGCGTCGTTCGCCTCGGCCGCCGTCACGCCTTC
>JAGQJA010000482.1:18610-20803 GCA_020430845.1 Myxococcales bacterium | reverse complement strand
CGGCACGTCGGGCACGAGCGGCACGAGCGGCAACCCGACGGCGACGGTGGCGGGCGCGCAGCTCCGGGCGGGGCTCCTGACCGGCGGCGTCACGTTCTTCGAGCAAGACGCGGGCGGCACGCTCGTGCAGATCGACGTCGAGGGCGCGACGCCTGGCAACCACGGCGTGCACATCCACGACGGCGCCGACTGCAACACGCCGGGCTCGCACTGGAACCCGACGGCCGTCGCCCACGGCCTGCCTTCGGCCACGCCGCACCACGTGGGCGATCTGGGCAACGTGCTCGTCGACGCCAACGGCAACGGGGTCGCGATGTTCACGACCACAGAGCTCTACGTGCACGCGGGCGCGGGATCGGTCGTCGGCAGGCCCCTCGTCTTCCACTCCGGCGCCGACGACGGCGTGACGCAGCCTTCGGGCAACGCGGGCGCGCCGACGGCCTGCGGCATCATCAAGACGCCGTGAGCCCGACCGACATGCGCGGGCCCCTGGCGTGGCTCGAGCGACAAGGGGCGCAGCGCGACGTGCTCGACGGGCTCGCGCACGTGGGGGCGAGCTGGGAGACGTTGTGGCGCGAGTGCCCGCGCGGCGACTGGCTCCTCGGCATCGCGTGGCGTGTCGGCGTCGCGCACGCCCTTCTGGTGCGCGCGGCCGTGGCCGCGGCGCGGACGTGCCCCGCCGAGGCGCGGACTCCGCTGTCCGACGCCGCGCTCGACGTCGCCGAGCGCTTCGCGAACGGAGAGGCCTCCGCGGGGGACGTCGCGACCGCGACGGCGGCGCTCGAGGCCGCGATCGGCACCGTGGGCGATCCCGTCGTCGAGGCGACGATGCGCGCCGCGTACGCCGCGGGAGAAGGCGTGGCCGATCCCGGCGTGCTCGCCGTGGCGGCGGCGGCTGCGACCGAGGCCACGATGGTGAGCGTGATGGACTGCGCGCTCGACGTGGCGATGGGCTGGGCCCACGCCAAGTGCGCCGAGGCCGTGCGCGCAGAGGTCCCCCTCGCCGAGCTCCTCGCGGCGGCCGCGAAGGCCGACGCTCAGTAGCCGAGACCTTGCGGCTGCTTGCGCGCGGCCTCGCCCGCGGCGGTGGCGATCGCGCGCTTCCACGCGCCCGCGTCCTCGAGCGACGACGGTTCGCGATCGAGCTTGAGGCGCGTCACCAGGTCCTTACGCTGCGCGTCGGTGAGGTCGGGCACCCACGCCGTGACCGTCCAACCCGAGAGCATCGAGCGACACACCACGCACTCGCTCGTGGCCCAGAGCTGGTCGCCGTCGACGCACGCGGCGAGCGTGTGCGTGCCGCGCGGCGCGACCTGCTGCTCTTCGCACGGGAGCTTGCGCTCGGCGCGCTGCATCATCGCGAACGCGATGTGGCCCGAGCGGCCGCAGGGCTCGACGGCGTCCCGCCCGCGCGCCTCGGCGTCGCCGCCTGTGCAGTCGCGCCCCAGCTTGCGGGTGAGTGGGTGCGCGTCCTCGGCGTCGTTGGTGGGCGCGTGCGTGGGCGGGGCCGCGGCCTGCACCACGGGCGGCGCGTCGGTGGCCCCCTTGGCGGGCGGACCGCCCATGGGCGCGCGCGCCACGGGCGTCTCGGTGCCGCAGGCGGCGAGCGACACGATCACGAGCACTCCGAGACCGAGAAGGGCGGGCTTCACGTGCTCAACGTAGCGCTCTCGCGGTCGAAATCGAAGATCTCCCTCACGGTGCGCTCGGGCGCGTCGACCTGCAAGAAGTGCGACGCGTCGTCGAACCACACCAAGCGCGAGCCCGCGAGATCGCGCTCGAACATGGGGCCGAACGCGGGCGGCACCATCACGTCCTCGCGGGCGAAGAGGAGCAACGTCGGCGGTAGGTCTGTCGCGGCGCGCGCCTGGGCGATGAGCGCCGCGTGCTCGCTGGGCACGAGGCTCTCGCGGAGGATCCGCGTGAACACGCGCGCGCCCTCGAGAGACTCGAAGATGCGCGCGTACTGGTCGACCTCCTCTTCGCTCATCATCTCGGGCGCGTGGTAGTGCACGTTCTTGGCGACGAACGTGCGTCGCGTCGCGTGGCTCACGCGCGACACGAGCCCGCCTAGCGCGCCGCCCAGCAGGGGCGCGCCGAGCAGCGCGTGGAGCGCCTTGGTGCGCGCCGAGGGATAACCCGGCGCGTGCATCAGCACGAAGCGTCGCGCCCACGCCCGCCCGCCGGGAAGCA
>JAGQJA010000482.1:12818-18513 GCA_020430845.1 Myxococcales bacterium | reverse complement strand
CGCGCCACGTTGTGTGTAGAGTACACCATGTCGGGCGGGCCGTCGGTCTCGCCCGCGCCCACGAGGTCGGGGGCGATCACGTCGTAACGTTCGGCGAGCGCGCGGAGCACGAAGCGCCACGAGTACGACGTGGTCATCAACCCGTGCACCAGCAGCATGGGGCTCCCCGAGCCCTCACGTTTGTAGCGCGTGCGCACGCGCCGCGCGTGGCCCTCTGCGTCGGTGAAGGTCACGGTCGCGAAGTGGTCCGCGAGCGACAGGTAGTCGTGCTCGCGAGGTGGGCGCGCGGGGAGCTTCACGGGCGCGAGCCTACGCGCGAGCCGGGGCGCCGGCCACGCGCGCGCCGCTTTCGCACGGCCATCGCGAGCCCGAACGCGCCCACGAGCCACGCCGCGGCGTCGAGCGATCGCGGCTCACCCCGACGCGACGTCGCCAGCGCGCACCCTGCGCAGCCTCCCTTGGGCGGCGCGACGCGAGGCTCGCCGTCGCCCGCGGGCGAAGGGGCGGGCGCCCCGGGCGGGCTCGACGCAGAGGCGGCAGGATCGGGCGGCGCGGCCGACGCGCTGGGCTCTGCGGGCGTCGCGGCAGAGGCAGACGGGGCGGGGGGAGGCGGCTCTGGATCGGGCGCGGCCGACGCGAGCGCGGCGGCGCCTGGCTTGCCCGAGGTGGGCGCGCTGCCCGCAGCAGACGGCGGTGCGCCCTTGCCGAGCTTCTGGATCCACTCCTTGACCTGTTTGTCGCCGAACGGGTTGTTGCATAGGTGCGCAAAGAGCGTCTGTGATCCCGGCTCGCCCGTCAGCCGCAAGAACACCAGGGTGCGCGTCCCCGACGTCAGCATCGCGCCCTTCATGCCGCCCGCCCAGATCTCGATCGAGGGCGGCGCGGTGCCCTTGTGCACGCGCTCGACCGTGAACGCGAAGCGCAGGCCGTCGGGCGACACCTTGCCCACGCGCCCCACGACCACGATGTCCGCGTTGCTCTGCGCGCCCGCCAGCGTCGGCTGCTCGCACGTCGTGGCGCCGCCGCGCGCGGGGGCGAGCAGGGCCGTCAAGAGCAGTACGCAGGCAAAGACCCGACGGAGCGGCATGACGCGATGGTAGCGATTTTCGCACGTCCCAGGCCCGCGGCCGTGTGTGGGCGCATATCCTGAAAGACGAGATGACGACGGACGACGGTGTGTCACGCCCGCGAGAGCTCGAGCTCTCGGCCAAGGTGCGCGTCACGCGGTACTTCGAGAGGCTTCGCTTCTGGCCCGCGTTCGCCGGCGTGGTGCTCATGTCGATCGCGAGCCGAGGGCGCCTGGCGGGAGGTCTCTTCTTCGTGCTCATCTGGGCCGCGGTCCTCATCGCCGCGGCCAAGGCGTGGCTGGGGCGTCGCGCCATCGTCGGCACGGTGCGCGCGCGGGCCGACGGGCTCGTGATCTCCTCGTCGCAGGCCGACGTCTCGCTCTCGCGCGCCGACATCACGCGGGCGTACGCCGACCGCGAAGGCGAGGGCTCTCGCGTCACGCTCGAGCGCGGCTCGTTCAAGCGCTACGAGCTGTCGTTCGACGATCCGGGCAGCGGCCGCGCGCTGCTCCGCGCGATGCGCCTCTCGGCGCTCGACACCCCGCTCACGTTCTCGTTCTTCTTCAACCTGCGCGTCACCATCGGGGCCGACGGTGTGCTCGTGGCGTGGCCGCTGCTCCGCCGCCGTCGCTTCATCCCTCACGGGGCCATCGAGGCCGTCGACGCGCCCGACGGCGAGACCGTCGTGCTGCGGCTGCAGGGGGGCAAGACGTACACCATCGCCACGCGCAAGAGCCCCGGTCAGCCCACGAGCGAGCAGTCGGCGTTCATCGAGCGCCTGACCGACGCGTGGGAGGCCTACCGCGCCGGGATCGCGCCCGACGCCCTCGGCCTCTTGGCGCGCGCGGGACGCGGCACGCTCGACTGGGTGCGCGGGCTGCGGGCGCTCGGCGAGGGGCAGGGGGGCTACCGCGGCATCGGCCTCACGCCCGATCACCTCTGGCGCATCGCCGAGGACGCCTCCGCGCCGCGCGAGTCGCGGGTGGGGGCGGCGCTGGCCCTGCGCTCCACGCTCGACGACGAGGGCAGGAGGCGCCTCCGTGTGGCGGCCGAGAGCAGCGCGTCGCCCAAGGTGCGGGTGGCGCTCGAAGCCACGGCCGACGAGGTCGACGACGAAGCTGTGGCCGCGCGCATCGAAGGTCAGGCCCGCGTCGCGTGACTTGGTGTAAGACTCGGACGACCACGCCCTCGTGGCCCCCGGGGATCATGCGGCAACCCAGACTCATCCTGTCGGTCGTGGCGCTCGCTTTCGGCGCTGCCCTCGCGAGCCCCGCGCTCGCCGCAGAGCCCGCGGCCACGCCCGCCAAGAAGAAGAAGAAGGACTACGTCCTGCCCGACGAGTTCGTCCCGCTCGAAGAGGGCACGTGGGTCGCCGGCTTCTCGGGGTCGATCGGCCGCAACGACGAGCGCATCAGCCCGCGCGACGCCACCGACCTCGACGTGCGCACCAAGGGCTTTCGGTACGTCGCCGGCACGCGCAACGGCTACTTCCTCGCGCGCCACTTCGTGGTCGGGCTCGACTTCCAGCTCTCGGTCACGAGCACCACCACCACGGCGCGCACGGGCCGAGACACCATCGAGTTCCGCAACTACGAGGAGCGCCTCTTCATCGGGCCGTGGCTCCGCTACTACTTTCCCATCAGCAACGCCTGGGCCCTCTTCCCCGAGTTCTCGTGGGGCTTCCAGAACCGCTACCGCACCGAGGAGGTCGCGGCCGGCGGCGAGAACGAAGACCGCAGCTCGGGCCTGAGCTTCAACATCGGCTTCGGCTTCACGTACTTCTTGTCGCGCAACGTGGGCTTCGACGTGACGGGCCGCTACTCGCGCGGTCGCCTGCGCGGTCGCTTCACCGACCTGCGCGCCAACAACGACCTGTCCGACATCGGGCTGCTCATCGGCTTCCAGGTGTACCTGCCGGAGTTCACGTTCTGACATGCTCCGGCGTGCGCGCTCCACCGGGGCTCGCATCGCGTGGGCCGTCGCGCTCGCGTGCGGCCTCGTCGCGCCCTCGGCGCGCGCGCAGCAGCCCAAGTCGGCACAGCAGACGGTCGACAAGCAGGTCGACCCGGTGCGCGAGGACAAGGCCGCCGGTGACTGGATCGCGCTGCCCGTCCTCTACTACTCGCCCGAGACGCTGCTCGCGGGCGGCGCCGTCGGCATCTACTACTTTCGGCTCCCCGGATCCGACAAGGAGACCCGCGCGTCGAACATCAAGGGCGACTTCATCTACACGATGCGCCAGCAGTTCCTCGCGCAGATGTCGCCCCAGTTCTACTTCGACGACGAGAAGTACTTCCTCGACACCGACTTCTCGTACGTGCGCTTCTTCGACCGGTACTGGGGCGTGGGCAACAACACGCCCGACTCGGCGCAGGAGGAGTACACGAGCGACACGATCCGCGGCCGCGTGGGCCTTCTCCGTCGCCTCCCGCCGTACGCCAACTTCGGCCCGCGCCTGCACGTCGAAGAGTTCACGCTGCGTGAGTTCGAGCGCGGCAAGCTGATCGACACCGACCCGACCGTCATCGGCGCGCGCGAGAGCCTCATCACCGGCTTCGGCGTCGAGTTCCAGTACGACTCGCGCGACAACTACTTCTCGGCCACCACGGGCAGCTACGTGTCGGCGCAGGCGCTCGTGTTCACCCGCACGCTCGGCGGCACGGCCACCTACCTGCGCTACACGCTCGACGCGCGCCGCTTCTTTCCCACCTGGCGCGGGCAGGTGCTCGCCATCCAGGGCTACTTCAACGCGGTGACCAGCGGCGTGCCCTTCACGTCGCTCGCGCAGCTCGGCGGCATCAACCTGTCGCGCGGCATCTTCGACGGCCGCTACCGCGACCTCTTGGCCGCCGTCGTGCAGGCCGAGTACCGCGTGCCCATCTATTGGCGCTTCGGCGTCGTCGGCTTCGCCGCGCTCGGCGAGGTGTCCTCGAGCCTCACCGGCTTCACCTTCAAGGGCATCCACCCGAGCGGCGGCGGCGGCGTGCGCTTTCTCCTCAAGGAGGACGAGCGCATCTTCTTGCGGGCCGACGTGGGCTTCGGCAGCGCCGCCTCCTTCTATTTCACCGCCAACGAGGCGTTCTGAGCATCTGAGGGGGGTGGCTGGGGCGTAGACCCATGACGCCGCGGTCGCAGGCGCCGTCGCCCCCGTTCACACCCGGCGAGAAGGCGCGTTCACACCGCGCCGCGTCGCAACAAATTTATCAATGGTTTCAATGTGCTGTAGATGGAATGGGGAATGCTAGAGGTTCTGCGCCCAGGGGCGATGGCGACGGAGGGGAGAAATTCCGGCGTCGCCACGTATCAGGGGAGTCGCGTGTCGGCAGGTGTGTGCGCGAGGGGCGTGCGCGAGGGCCGAGAGCGTGGTAACACCGGCCCCGATCTGCGGGCTCCAAAGGCTTACTCCACATGATCCGCCCTCTTCTCCTTGCAGCCTTCCTTGCTTCGTCCGCGCTCGCCTGCGCGAACGAGGTCGGCACCTCGGCCCCCGGCGACGAGGGCGCCACCGAGGCGTCCGACTCCCGCCTCGTCGTCGAGTACCGGTACGGCAACAAGCTCACCGAGTCGACGGTCCGCATCTTCGACAGCGGCGTCGTGCTCCGCAGCGAGTCGGCCTGCTGCCCCTCGCGCGTCGAGCCCGTGTTCTCGGCGCCGCTCGACGCCTCGCGCCTTGCGGCCCTGCTCGCCGACATCGAGCGGGTCGAGGAGGCCGACGAGACCGACGACGCCGCCGACCTGGCGCCCAAGGCCAAGGCCGGCTCGGGCGAGCTCGCGATCATCAAGGCGTCGGGCAAGCGCGTCACGCTCCGCGCCTTCGGCGAGAAGACCCGCGTCAACGCGTCACCGCGATCGCGCGCCATCGTCGAGGCCGTCAACGAGCTCGCGCGCCAGAAGATGCCGCTCTGAGCGAGCGCGTCGGGTGACCAAGCTCCGCCTCGCAGACTTTCGCCGCGTCGCCTTCTTCACCGGGGCCGGCCTCAGCTCCGAGAGCGGCATCCCCACGTACCGCGGGTCGGGCGGCGTGTGGCGCGAGTACGACTACCAAGAGTACGCGTGCCAAGAGGCGTTCGAGCGCGACGCCGAGAAGGTCTGGGACTTCCACGACAAGCGCCGCGAGGCCGTCGCCGCCGCCGAGCCCAACGAGGGGCACCGCATCATCGCGCGCCACCAGGCCGCGCACCCCGAGACGGCGATCATCACGCAGAACATCGACGGCCTGCACCAGCGGGCGGGCGCCGAGCGCGTGATGGAGCTGCACGGCAGCCTCTGGCGCGTCCGCTGCGAGCGAGAGCGCACGGTGCGCGACGACCTCAGCGTGCCGATGGCGCAGCGCAAGTGCTCGTGCGGCGCGTACCTGCGGCCCGACATCACGTGGTTCGGCGATCGGCTCGACGAGGCGGTGATCGGCCGCGCGGTCGAGCGTCTCGCGTCGTGCGACCTCATCGTGAGCATCGGCACGAGCGGCGTCGTCTTCCCGGCCGCCGACCTGCCCCGCATCGCCGTGTCGTCGGGCGCGGTGAGCGTCGAGATCAACCTCGAGGACACGCCGGTGAGCCACCTCTACCAGCACCACCTGCGCGCGCCGGCGAGCGAGGCCTTGGCCGTGCTGGCGGGCGCGTGACGCGGCC
>JAGQJA010000482.1:5990-12744 GCA_020430845.1 Myxococcales bacterium | reverse complement strand
GCGTCGAGCGGCATCGGTCGCGCGCTGGCGCTCGAGCTGGCCGGCCGCGGCGCCGAGGTCGTGGTGTCGGCGCGCCGCGAGGCCGAGCTGGCCGACCTGGTGGCGCACATCCAGAAGGCGGGAGGACGCGCCCACGCGCTCGTGTGCGACGTGGCCGACCCCGAGGCCGCCGCCGCGGCCGTGCGTCGCGCCGACGAGCTCATGGGCTCGCTCGACATGGTGGTCGCCAACGCGGGCATCGGTCACGCGAGCCACGCCACGCGCCTCGGCGTCGAAGAGATCGTGCGCATGGTCGACATCAACGTGCGCGGCGCCTTCGCGACGCTGGTTGCCGCGATCCCGATCATGCTCGCGCACCAGCGCGGTCACCTGGTGGGCGTGTCGAGCCTCGCGGGTCGTCGCGCCATCCCGGCGTCGGGCGCGTACTCCGCGAGCAAAGCGGCGTTGTCGACGTTCCTCGAGACGCTGCGCCTCGACCTCGCGCGCACGCGCATCCTGGTGACAGATGTTCAGCCCGGCTTCGTCGAGACGCCCATCCTCGAAGGCGCGCGCAACCCGACGCCGTTCAAGTGGCCGGTCGCGAGGGCGACGCGCTACATCGCCGACGGCCTCGCCAAAGAAAGGCGCGTCGTGTCGTTCCCGCTGCCGCTCGACCTGCTGACGCGCCTCTCTCGCGTACTGCCCGCGGGCGTGTACGCGCGTGCGGTGGGCGGCTTCAGGGAGGGCTGAGCGGCTCGCGGCCCGCTTCGGCAAAGCGCGCGCGCGACAGCGCCGAGACCTCTCGCCGCGCCCGGTCCACGTCTGCGTCGGAGAGTCCGGCGAGCGAAGCGTTGGCGGCGAGCCACGTGAGCGCGGCGTGATCGCACTGCAGCTCGGTGGCCGCGACGTCGTCGAAGGGCCCGTGGTTGTGGAAATGCGCCCAGTCGTGCAGCGCCCACACGAGCGCTTCGACGCTCTCGGCCGCGACGACGAGCACGCTCTCGGGTGGCGTGCGCGTCTCGTACAGTTGGTCGGTCGCGTCGTCGATCGCCCACGGCGCGAGCGCCCACTCGCCCTCGCGCGCGAGGGCCGGCACGTGCAGCGCGGCGAGCTCGCGCGGCAAGAACGCGACCTCGCGCGTGAGCACGAACGCCAAGCCGGCCGGGTTCGCGCCGTCGATCGCGCCCGTCGCCCCGCGCGATCTCCACGGCAGCGCGCCTCGCGGGCGTCGCCACACGAGGGCGTCGCTCGCGCACCAGCCGAACGCGTCGAACACGTGCGACGGCACCACGCAGTGGACAGGTGTCACGCGGAGGGTGACCTCGTCGAACACAAGGCGAGGCTGGCAGACATTCGCGAGGCGCGCTAGTAAGGAAGCTGAGCTCACGATGCCGCAAATCCTGCCGCCCAAGAAGGACGTCGCCCTTGCACTGCTCGAACGCTCGAGCGTGTTCGTGCACCTCGACCCGCGGGCCGGCGGCGTGATGGTGCCGGTGCACTTTCGCAAGCAGCCGCGGCTCGTCTTGCAGATCGGCTTGAACATGCCGATCCCGATCCCCGACCTCGTCCTCGACGAAGACGCGCTCAGCTGCACGTTGTCGTTCAGCCGTTCGCCGTTCCACTGCGTCGTGCCCTGGGGCAGCATCTTCGCCATGGTGGGTGAGGACGGGCGCGGCATGGTGTGGCCCGACGACGTGCCCGAAGAGATCGCCAAGCAGGCGGCCAGCGAGCAGCAGCGCGAGGCGCCCCCTGCGCCCGAGAGCTCGGCGAGCGTGGGCAAGGCCGGTGGCAGCAAGCCCAAGACCAAGCGCGCCGCAGCCAAGAAGGTCGCCGGCGAGCCCGCGCCCAGCAAGGGCCGCCGCCCGCGCAAGAAGAAAGAAGAGCGCCCCGTGCTCGTCGCCGTAGAGGGCTCTGGGGGCGGCGGAGGCCCGTCGGCCGATCGGCCCGCGCGCCCTGGCGCGAAGCCCAAGCGAGAGCTGCCGCCGTACCTGCGCGTCGTCAAGTGACCTCCGGGAGTGACACGCCGCTCGGAAGTGAGTAGAAACGCGGCCGTATCACGGAGCATCACGCCCCGTGGCACGGCGCGATGAGCTCCGAGGGGAAAGACAAAGACAAGGCCGCGGCTGGCGCGGGCGACCGAGCAGACGGCGATGCTGCGCGCGCCAAGACCGCGAAGCGCGCGGCGTTCGCCGTGGGGGCCTTCGGGCTCGTCTTGCTGCTCGACTTCCAGCTCGCGAGCCTCATCCCCGACAGCTCCATCCGGCAGCTGCTCATGCTCGCCGCCTGCAACGTGCTCGTGGCGCTCTCGCTCAACGTCATCAACGGCATGGCGGGCCAGTTCAGCATCGGTCACGCCGGCTTCATGGGGCTCGGCGGCTACACCAGCGCGGTCGTCGCGTCGCAGCTGCACGCGTCGTTCGGTGGCGGCGAGGTCACGTTCGCCCGCTCGTTCATCGTCGTCCCCGTGTGCGTGCTCTGCTCCGCGGGGTTCGCCGGGCTCTTCGGGTTGCTCGTCGGCCTGCCCAGCCTGCGGCTCAAGGGCGACTACCTCGCGATCGTCACGCTGGGCTTTGCCGAGATCTTTCGCCTCGTCATCGCGACCGCGCGCGAGGCCACAGACGAGACGCCCGGCCACGCGTGGGCGGCGGTGCGCGGCATCGGCGGCTTCTTCCACGCGATCGGCGTGAGCATCAGCGCGCTCGGCGGCCAGAACGGCTACCAGGGCGTCAACCCCAACGAGGGCGTGCCCCTCTACGCGGGCCCGTTCTGGGTGTTCGGGCTCACGCTCGTGCTCGGCGTGCTCGCGTGGCGCCTCAAGTTCAGCGGGTGGGGCCGCGCGCTCCGCGCCCTGCGCGAGGACGAGATCGCCGCGGCGGCCGTAGGCGTCGACCCCACGCGCTACAAGGTCACGTCGTTCGTGATCTCGTCGATGGGCGCGGGCATCGCCGGTGGCCTCATGGCCATCATGCGCGACGGCACGCCCGTGGTGAACCCCGACAACTACAACTTCCAGGTGTCGTTCGACGCGATCACGATGGTCATCCTCGGCGGCTCGGGCAGCGTCAGCGGCGCGGCCATCGGCGGCGTGCTCATCACGTTCACCATCAAGGCGATCGAGCTCGTGCAGGGCACGGCGTTCGTGCTCGACCTCAAGCGCCAGTTCGACGGCCTCGACCTCAACGCGCTGCGGATGATGGTCTACGCCTCGGTGCTCGTGGCTCTCATGGTGCTGCGACCCGAGGGTCTGCTCGGCGAGCGCGAGCTGTTCAGCAAGAAGGGCCGCAAGCCCAAGGCCAAGGCCGAGGCGAAGGCGAAGAAGGACGACGACGCGCCCAAGGGCGATCCGCCGGAGGGCGAGGCGTCGTGAAGCTCCTCCTCGAGGGCGTGACGAAGACGTTCGGCGGCCTGCGGGCCGTGGGCGACGTGAGCTTCTCCGTCGAGAACGGCGCCATCTTCGGCCTCATCGGGCCCAACGGCGCCGGCAAGACGACGGTGTTCAACCTGGTCACCGGTGTGTACAAGCCCGACGAGGGCAAGATCACGCTCGGCAAGAAGGACCTCGTCCCGCTCAAGCCGGCCGAGATCGCCGCCGCGGGCGTCGGGCGCACGTTCCAGAACATCCGCCTCTTCGGCCAGCTCACGGTGCTCGAGAACCTGCTCGTCGCGTGTGAGCTGCAGAAGAAGGCGGGGCTCGCCGCGTCGCTGCTCCGCCTGGGGGCGCATTACTCCGACGAGCGCACGATGCGCGCGCGCGCCCTCGAGCTGCTCCGCGTGTTCGATCTGGCCGACGCCGCCGACGAGCCGTCGACGTCGCTCTCGTACGGCAACCAGCGTCGCCTCGAGATCGCGCGCGCCATGATGCTCTCGCCCAAGGTGTTGCTGCTCGACGAGCCGGCGGCCGGCATGAACTACGGCGAGGCCGAGGGCCTCAAGACCCAGATCCGTTGGCTGCGCGACGAGTTCAAGCTCACGGTGGTCCTGGTCGAGCACAACATGCAGGTCGTCATGGGCGTGTGCGAGGACATCCACGTGCTCGACCACGGCGAGACGATCGCGCACGGCACGCCCGACGTGGTGCAGAAGCACCCCAAGGTGCTCGCCGCGTACCTGGGCGAAGAAGACGAAGAGGCAGAAGCGGACGCGTCGTCGGCCGAGGAGACCGCCTGATGCGCGTCGCCCATCCCACCCGCGCGCCCTACGAGCTCTCCAAGGGCACGCCGCTGCTCCGCCTCTCGAGGCTGCACGTCGGCTACGGCGCCATCAAGGCGCTCAAGGGCATCGACCTCGACGTCTTCCCCGGAGAGATCGTCGCGCTCATCGGGGCCAACGGCGCCGGCAAGACCACGACGCTCAAGACGATCGCGGGCGTGCTCCCCGTCGCGGAGGGCAAGGTCGAGCTCGCGGGCGTCTCCACCGCCGGGCGTGCTCCCGAGACGCTCGTGGCCGACGGCGTGTCGCTCGTCCCCGAGGGCCGCGCCATCTTTCCCACGCTCACCGTGCGCGAGAACCTCGAGCTCGGCGCGTACCTGCACCGCGATCCCACCGCGATGAAGGAGACCCTCGAGGACGTCACGGCGCTCTTTCCGCGCCTCGGCGAGCGCATGAAGCAAGAGGGCGGCACGCTCTCGGGCGGCGAGCAGCAGATGCTCGCCATCGGCCGCGCGCTCATGTCGCGACCCACGCTGCTGCTCCTCGACGAGCCGTCGCTCGGGATCGCGCCCAAGCTGGTGCAGCAGATCTTCGAGGCCATCAAGCAGATCGCCAAGGCGGGCGTGACGATCCTGCTCGTCGAGCAGAACACGCGCATGGCGCTCAAGACGAGCCAGCGCGCCTACGTGCTCCGCACGGGCGAGATCGCGCTCACCGGCGACTCGAAGAAGCTCGCCGACGATCCCGAGATCCAGGCCGCCTACCTCGGCGGTTGATCAGCGCGCCTGCCGACAGCCCCGCGCGAGGGCGTCCTCGGCGCGCTCACGGTGCAGCGGCGACTCGGCGCCGAGCCAGCCGCTCCGCAGCGCGGCGCACGTCTTGGGCATCTCCATGAGCTCGACGCCGAAAGGATCGATCGCCTGCAGCACGCACGCGCGCGAGCTGGGGGCGCGCTCGAGCGCCTCGGACGTGATGTCGTCCATCATGCGCGTGCACCTGCGGATCGCGCCCGAGAGCGGCACGCTGAACGCCGCGAGCGCCGGCTTGGGGCGCTGCGCGAGCGCCTCGCGGAACATCGCGGCGACGCGCGGGCAGGGCATGTCGCCCCCCGCCGCGGCGTTCACGAGGCCGGGCTCGGCCGCGGTGGCGACCCACGAGAGGACGTTGTCGTGGGCCTTGGCCATCTCGACGACGGCGTTCACGCACGAGGGGTGATCGCGCAGCGCCGGCGAGACGGCGAGGAGCGCAGACTTTGCGTCGCTCGTCGAGGCTTCGCTGCGCAGGCCGTCGCACATCGCCCCGCGCGTCTTGGGGTCGGCCAGGCGCCGCTCGACCGTCTGCCGCGCCGGCGGCCCCGCGCTCGCGATCACCGCGGCGAGCGTGCCCGCGCGTGTGCTCGGAGACAGGCGAAGCACGCCGTTCTCGAGGTCGGGCAAGAAGGTCACGAGGCGCGCGTCCCCACGCGGGAGGGCCGTGGCGGCGAGGTCGGCGCGCTCGGCGTCGCTCAGCGCGTTCTTGAGGACGGTCGGGCCCCACTCGCTGCCCCGCTCGACAGCCGTCCACGCGGCCACATACACCTGCAGATCGTTGCCTCGCGCCTCGAGCGCGGCGAGCGCGGCGGGCTTGTCGTCGGCGAGGCGACCGAGCGCGGCGACGGCGCTGGGGCTGCCCTCGTCGGCGAGCCACTTCACGTTCCCCTTCTTCTCGGCCTCGGCGACGGTCTTGGGGCCGCACCCGGCCGTGAGCGCCGCCGCCACGAGCAGCGCGCATCCCGTGGCCACGCGCATCGAAGACCCCATCGCCCAGAGACTACCACTCACCCGCGGGGACGTGCGAAGGTGACAGGAGTGCGCATCGTCGTCACCGGAGGGACGGGCTTCGTCGGGACACCGCTCGTGGCGGCGCTCGCCGATCGGGGCGACGACGTCGTGGTGCTCACGCGTGGCGCCCCGCGCACGCTCGGTCCGCGGGTGAGGGCCGAGACGTGGACGCCGCGCGAGGCGGGCGACTGGTTCTCGCACATCGACGGCGCGGACGTCGTGGTGAGCCTGGCGGGCGCGGGCGTGCTCGACCAGCGCTGGACGGCCGAGCGACGGCGCGAGCTCGTCGACAGCCGGCTCGTGCCCACACGTCACCTCGTCGCGGCGATGGAGCAGGCGAAGCAGCGTCCGCGCATCTTCGTCAGCGCGTCTGCGGTCGGCTACTACGGCGTCGCGCGCGGGGCCGACGAGCTGCGCGAAGACGAGCCGCCGGGCACGGACTTCCTCGCCGAGCTCGTGCGCGACTGGGAGGCCGCCGCGAACAAGGCGTCGGATCTGGGGGTGGCGGTCGCCCTGCCGCGCATCGGCATCGTGCTCGGCACCGAGGGGGGCGCGCTCGCCAAGATGTTGCCGGCCTTTCGCGCGTTCGTCGGTGGTCCGGCCGGCAGCGGCGAGCAGTACCTCGCGTGGGTCCACTTGCGCGACGCGGTGCGCGCGCTCGAGTTCGCGGTCGACGGTCACATCCGCGGTGCGTACAACGTGAGCGCGCCGAGCGCGGCGACGATGGGAGATCTCGCGCGCGAGATCGGCGCCATCCTGGGGCGGCCCTCCTTCTTCCGCGTGCCCGAGATCGCGCTGCGGCTCGC
>JAGQJA010000482.1:5683-5937 GCA_020430845.1 Myxococcales bacterium | reverse complement strand
GTCGAAGCCGAATTCACCTTCGTTTTCCCGGACTTACACGCGGCGCTCCACGATCTGCTGTCCCGCTGAAGAGTTTCCGGCGCGCCCGACCTGTAGCACCATGGCAGCGTGAACGCGTCGATCCGCAGGCTCATCTCGGCGATCGCCGTTCTGATCTCGCTGGTCCTCGCGGGCTCGGCGGGCTTCCACCACCTGGGCGCTGGGCGGTGGGACTTCGGCGAGTGCGTGTACATGACGATCATCACGCTCTCGAC
>JAGQJA010000482.1:0-5632 GCA_020430845.1 Myxococcales bacterium | reverse complement strand
GTGGCGCTGATCGTCAGCGGCGTCGGCGCCCTGGCGTACGTTCAAGGTAACCTGACCGCCCTCCTCGTCGAGGGGGCCATCGGCCAGGCGCTGCGGAGAAATCGAATGAAGAAGGCGATCCAGGCCCTGAGCGGTCACGTCGTCGTCGCGGGCGCCGGCTCCACGGGCCGACACGTCATCGAGGAGCTGCTCGCGACGCACACGCCGTTCGTCGTCATCGACAACGACGCGGCGCTGCTCGATCGCATCTCTCGCGACGTCGCGGGCGGGCGCATGCTGTACATCTGCGGCGACGCCACCGACGACCACGCCTTGCTCGAGGCAGGGGTCGAGCGCGCGCGCGGCCTGGTGGCGGCCCTCACGCAAGACAAGGACAACCTCTTCGTGACGCTCAGCGCGCGCAGCCTCAACGCCACAGCGCGCATCGTGTCGAAGATCGTCGAGGACCACGCCGCGCCCAAGATGCTGCGCGCGGGCGCGAGCGGCGTCGTGAACCCGACCGCGATCGGGGGCCGGCGCATGGCGAGCGAGCTCATCCGGCCCGAGGTCACCGAGTTCCTCGACCAGATGCTCCGCGACAAGAACAAGAACCTGCGCATCGAGGAGGCGATCATCCCGCCCGGCTCGAGCTACATCGGGCTGTCGATCAAGGAGACGCCGATACGACGCGAGACGCGGCTCTTGGTCGTGGCGGTGCGCGAGCCCGACCGGCGCTTCGTCTACAACCCCGACCCGGAGCACAAGGTGGTCGCGGGGGCGAGCCTCATCGTCATGGGCGAGGCCGACGCCGTGATCAAGCTGCGGCGCATGATCGACGACAGCGTCGGCGCGCCGCCTCCGCCGCCGAGCAGCGCGCCGTCGAGCGTGTGATCGGCCTCGGCGCGGGCGTCGGCGGGCTCAGCGCACCACGAGCGTCTGCGCCGGGCCCGTGGCCACGCCGGACGTCTCGTCCGCGAGCCGCGCCGAGATCTCGGGCGCGGTGAAGCGGCCGCGCAGCCCGAAGCGAACCGGGATGTCGACGAAGGTACCGGTCGACGGCGTGCTCCACCGCACGAGCAGGCGCCCTTGCATCTGGTGCACGCCGCGGGTGCCGCTCGACGCGAGGGAGACCCCCGGCGGCAGCGGCACGCGCGTGTCGACGGTCTCGCTGCCCGCGCGGCTCTGGCTCAGCACGAGGCGCAGGGTGCCCGTCTTGCCCGCCTGAGCGTCCGAGGGCCACACGGCCTCGACCTTGACCGCGCTCGCGCCCGGAGGAGGCGGGTGCGTGAACGCTCGCAGCGCCGGTCGTTCGAGGCGCGCCACGAGCCCAGGGCCGACGGTCTCGATGTGCACGGCGCGAGCGTGCGCCGGGAGCGCGACGTCGACGAACGCGCCTTCGGCCACGTCGACCGAGCGCGGGGCGGAGCCCTCGGTGGTGACGACGACGCGCGACGCGCCGTGTCCCGCGAGCTGCGACGAGAGCAGCGCGCGCACCACCGCGGACGTGGTCGCCGGCGAGCCGTAGCCGCCGAGGGCGTCTCGCAGCTTGGCCAGGCCGGCGAAGAGCGTCTCGGGCGTGGCTGTGACCGTGCCCATGTTCCCGGCGCGGAGGAGCGCGGCGTAGACCAGCGCGCGGTCGGCGCGATCGAGCGTGCCCGACATCTCGCCGTTCGAACGCAGCCGTACGGTGCGCCGGAGATGATCGGCCAACAAGCGTGCATTGTGCATGCGATGCGGACGGTCGGCCGCCGCGAGCACGCCGCGCGCGATGCCCACAGGGCTGCTGCTGCGCTCCAGCACGGCGAGCGTGTCGGTCACCATGGCGCCCCAGCACGGCGGCACGTTCGGTCCCGGCGGCGGTTCGAGGTCGAGCAGGCGCGGGTCGCCGCTGCCGTGCTCGGGGCACGTGAGCGCCTTCTTGGGCGGACCGTGGCCGAGGGCGATGAGGCGCGCCGCGTCGACGTCGTTCGTCGTCCCGGCTTCTTCGCCGGCCTTGCGCGTCGTCGTGAGCGCGCGGTACCGACCGAGCGCGCGCCGCTCCATCGCCTCGGCGATCGCCGCGAGGCTCTTGGCCCGTGGGCTCGGCTGCGTCACCGCCCAGCGCCGCACGCGCTGCGCCGCCTCGATCACGTCGAGCAGCGACGTCGGCGCGGCGATGCGCTCGGGCTCGAGGGAGTCGAGCGCGGCGGCGAGCGGCTCTGCGTAGCCTCGCTCGAGCACGAGGCGAGGTGCGCCGCGCAGCGAGTACCCCGCGTCGAGCGGCGTGGAGAGGTCGGCCGAGCCCTCGACCCATCGCGCGGAGGTGATGACGCGCGGCTCGCCGCGGGGCGCGACGTCCCAGGTGTGGCGGAGCACGTCCTCGGCCGCGCCGACCGCCGCCACGCGCGCGGTGAACGTGCACGTGCCCTCGGCGCGCGCCACGACGCCGACCTGCGTCTCGACGGCCGAGCCGCGGGGCAGGCTCATCGCGCGCGGTGCCGCGGCAGACGCCCCTCCGCGCAGTGAGCACGCGCCCTCGGCCGACACGGTGAGCTTGGCCTGCGCGTCCTTGGGCGTGCGGTTACGCAGCGTCACACGCGCTTCGCCGTCGTCGCCCACGGTCCAGCGGGCTCCGGCGTCGACCTTGGCCGAGATGGGCAAGTCGCTCGCGATGTCGAGCGTCGCGGTGGCCGGATCGGCCCCGTCGGGCACGCCGAGCAGCCCGAGGCGCCACGTCGTCTCGACGTCGCCGAGCGGGACGCGGAGGTGCACCTCACCCTCGGCGTTGGTGCGCGTGGGCGCGACCCAGTACGCGTCACCCGTCACGATCGCGCGCGACGACCTCGTGACGTGGCTCCCGCCCAGGCGCCCGTGGCCGCTGCCGCTGCCGTAGCCGCCGCCGCCGGAGCCCACGCCGTGCAGCCCGAGGCCGCCCGAGCCGAGCGCGGTCCCCGTCAGCTCCTCGATCAACGTCGACCAGGCCTCGACGGTGGCGTCGGCGATGCGCATGTCGAAGCGCGCGTCGACCAGGCGGTCTTCGTCGACGGCCTGCGCGTAGGGCGTGCCCGAGCGGAGCACGCGCTCGAACGGGTCGCGCACGTCGTCGGCCGTGCCGATGCGTCCGTCGGGGCCCGGCGCGCGGAGCTCGAAGCCGTGCGCGACGCCGATGAACGGCGTGGGAGCCCCGCCGACGCGCACGAACTGCATCGTGCCGCCCCACGGGTCGAGCAGCGCGCTCGTGGTGATCCGTCCGTCGCGCACGAGCTTTCGCAGGAGCGCGCTCGGGTCGCGCAGGGCAGGTTCGTCGCGATCGTACTCGCGCCGCGCGTCGCGCACGGCGGCGAGCACGCGGAACAGCTTGAGGCGCGTGACCCTCCGCGCGACGTTGTCGAATGTCACCTGCGGATCGATGTTCACGAGGTCGGTGAGCGTGAGCAGCTCCCCACCGGGGGTGGTCGGTGGCTCGGACATCGCGTCGGTGACCAACGTCAGGAGCTCGGGGTTGAGCTCCCACCCGCGCGCGGTGCGACGACGCGCGTCGAGCAAGCGGTCGGGGCTCGCGGTCGACTCGAGCACGGCGCCCTCGAGCGACTTGACGACGGCCGAGAACGCGGCGTCCAGGTCCTTCTTCGCGTGCGCGCCTGGGTCGTGCTCGGGTGAGACGCTGGCGCCGCGTGACGTCGCGAGGGCGGCGCGCAGCATGGGCTGCAGCTCGGGCTTTCCGTCGAGCATCCCGTCGCACTCGGGCCCGCGCCCCGTGCCGAGCGCGTTGCAGAGCGTCGTCAGCGCGTCGATGTTGTGGAGCGAGAGGTGACTGCCGCCGTGGGCGTCGACGAGCAGGCCCGAGACGGTGCCCACGAGCGGCTTGCCCGCGCGATCGGTGAGCTTGGCCGTGACGTCGATGGTGCCGCCGGGGCTCGCGCGACCGCCGGTGCGTCGAAGCTCCAGCTTCGCGATCGTGTGCGGCGTGACGATGAAGCTCCCCGCGAGCACGCGGGCCCCCGACGTCGCGTCGGCGGGCGCGGCCGAGATGGTCCAGCGACCGGACGCGGCGTCCTTGGGGAGCGTGACGTCGCCGACCGTGACCGAGCCGCGCGCCTCGGCGACCCACGCGCCGGTCGACTGAGGATGGCCGTTCGCGACGGCGAGCACGCTGTACGCGCGGGGCCGCGCGCCCTTGGCGCTCGCGATCTCGAGGTGCACGGTGTCGCCCGGGTGCGCGACCGACGGCGTGGCCCGTACGATCGCGTCCATGTCGCGGTCCACCGACACGCACGTGGTGAAGCCCTCGCTTCGCGCTCCGAGCGCCGGGATCATCGCGCGAGGCGCCACACGCACGGCCGCGGCCACACCGCCGGCGCACGGGCCCACGTCGCGCGTCGCGCCGATGCCCGCGGGCACGTTCCAGTCGAGCTCGGCGTCTCCGCGCTCGTCGGTGCTGACGGTACGTTCGAGCCCGTCGGCGCGTACGTCGAACTCGCCGCGCACGCCTTCGCCGCGCGTCCCCTGCACGTGGAGGAGCACCTTCTGCGCGATCCCGGGCACCACGGCGCCGGCCTCGGGGGACACCTCGATGGCCGCCGAGCCGCGCGCGACGGAGATCGACGCCTTCGTCTCGAGCGTGCGCCCCTCGACGTCGGTGCGCGTGACGACGTGCAGCGCGAGGCCGGTCGGCTTGACGACGGTGGGCGTGTCCACGGTGACCGTCGCCTCTCCCGCGATGTCGGTCGTGAGGGGCTTGGACGCCTCGCGCCACTTGTCCTCGTCCTTGGGGGGCTCGCCCGGACCCGACCACCAGCGGAGCGGGTGTCGCGCGACGGGGCGTCCGCTCGCGTCGCGCAGTCGCAGCGTGACGGGGACGTGATCGCCGGGCTGCGCTCCGCCCGGCGGGGGAGCGGCCACAGACGTGAGCGAGGGCGTCCCCGGCGTCTCTTCGCGCGCGCCCAGGGGGATCGACGTCTTGGTGTCGCCGCTCTGCCCCACGATCGTCCATCCGAAGCCCGGCTGGTCGACGAGCGGCACGTGCAGCCGCGCGACCGCCATGCCTCCCCGGTCGGTGCGCAGGTGTGCGGTCTCGCGCGGGATGTCTGCCTCTCGGAGCGACACTTCGACGTTCGCGTCGGCGACCGGGCGACCGTTCGACGCGTGTGTCACGCGCACCCAGGCGGGGACCGTGCTCCCCGGGACGGCGTTGGCCTCCGCGGAGTAGAGCTCGACCGAGACGCGCGCGCGACGCGCCATCGAGATCGTACGCGTCCGCGCGTGCGTGCCGTGCCGCACAGCGACGAGGAGATCGAGCGAGGCGCCGTCGTCGCCCGGTGGCATCTGGACCGTGATCGACGCCTTGCCGTTCGCGTCGGTCGTCGCCTTCACCGAGGGCGCGTCGGCAGGACCCACCTTCTCGGGATCCCACGCGGCCTCGATGGTCGCGCCCGAGAGCGGGGCGGCGCGTGTGGCGGTGGCGAATCCGAACGCACGCAGCTGCACCGAGATCTGTCCGCCCACGGTCGCGCCGCTTGGCGCGTGCACGAACACGTCGAGGCCGCGCGCGGCGGGGTCGGGCGGGAGCGCGGCTGCGCGGACCTGGCCGAGCAGCACGGCGACGAAGAAGGCAAAGAGGGGAAAGCTGCGCACTCCCCAGCGACAGCGAGAATGGGCTGAGGTTCCGTCGGAC
>JAGQJA010000481.1:4158-7006 GCA_020430845.1 Myxococcales bacterium | reverse complement strand
CTCTTATTGCTGCATAGAACGTACCACTCACGCGGATCCGGAAGCCATGGCAGTATATCAACCTGTCAGTGCGAGCACGCTCGCTCAGCTCGCTCCGCTCGCTCAGCGCGATGCGGTGTGCGCTGTTCGAACCGGCGGCCTTGGAGCTTTCGAATAGGGCCGCGTTCTCGAACTCGTGGTGATAGTAGCCCGTCACGGTGACTTCCTTTTTGTCGTAGAATGCCTCGCGATCGAGTAGGTCTACTACGGAGACCGTGGTGTCGCGCTCTTGGGAGCCGAACTCGCAGCGACTCGCGCTCGGGGCAATTCGCGGAGTCATTGTTCGTCGGCAAGACACAATGAGGCACGCGGATACCAAGACGCACGCTGTTGCTAGCGAGGATACGGTCGAGGAGGCGGTGGCGAAGATCGCGGCGGTGTTGCGGGGGTAGGCGCGTGCGCGGCCTGGACTACGCCGGGCCGGTCTCATGGTCTTCCCGCTCTCATCGTGCGCTTGGCCCGTCTCGAGCTGGGCCTCCAGCCGCCTCCGCGCCAGCCTTCTGTGCGTCGCCCGCTGAGTCGCGCGCTCGGAGCGCGGCGCAGAGCGGGGTGTCACCCGGCAGTCGACGAAACGACGTGCCCCACGTCTCGAGCTCGCTCTGCGCCTTCGCGTCACCGGTCGGCCACGCCACGCTGGTCAAGAGGACGGTTCGGCCCTCGCACATCGGGATCGTGGTGAGTCGCAGCTCGACGTTCTTCCCAGTCTTGTGGTCTCCGTGCCACGCGGTCCACTCGGCGTTGCCGAGCGGCGAGGGGGCGATTCCCCTACTCGTCTGGCGCGCGTTGACGCCTTGCGCGGCGAGCTTGTCGATCACGTTCTTGATGGCGCCTGCGTGCGTGGTCGTGCGCGACCATGGCACGACCGCGACCAGCCCCACACTGGCACCCGCGCCGGACGGGCGCTGAACTCGCAGGGCGACCGAGCCCTTGGCAGGTCCGCGCGAGTAGTTGGGGGGAAGTTGTGTTTCGAGGCCCAGGTAGGTCGACCGCCATCGTCCCTCCGAGACCAGCTCCCCCTTCGCCTCGTCTGGCAGGTTTCCATCACGGGGCGGGACGGGGGCGAGCGCAACCTTTCCGAACGGTGGTCGCCGCGGCGGATCCTTGCCTGCTGCGCGGATGGCGTAGTCGAGTGCGGGCGCTGGGTCTTCGACATTCGCCACGAGAGCGAAGACGGTGCCGTCGAGGCGTGAGCGCACGCTCGAGGCCATGTCGGTCGTGAAGCACTGCGCCGCGGTCTTGCTGAAGCGGCGGACGTGGCGCTCCTCTTCCCATGCCGAGACCATGATCAAGGGGCGGCGATCAGACTCCGCGCCGGGCGCGGACAGCACGCGGTCTCCCATCCATCCGCGCGCGGTCTCGCGCGCCTCATCGAGCGGCATGCACGCGAGGAGGAGCCCAATCAAACCGAGCTCTCCCAGGGGGGCCTGCGGCACGCTCAGCGACCCCGGGGGCACGAGCGAACCGATTATGCGTTGTCCGACTCCGCCGAGGTATCGCTGTGGGTGGAGAACATCCGCGGTCGTCTGCGGTGCGCTCAGAAACGCGCGGTTCACCAGGGCGAACCCCCCTGCCCGATAGAGCGACGCCACGAAGCGAGCGCCCGCCCGGTAGACGAACGTCTCGTCCAGCACGCGGCTCGCTTCGGCTCCCGCCTCTTCCGTGTCTTCGACGGGCTTGCCGTCGTCGTCGCGCACGACCGGGTC
Organism: Myxococcales bacterium; assembly: GCA_020430845.1. Lineage (GTDB taxonomy): Bacteria > Myxococcota_A > Polyangia > Polyangiales > Polyangiaceae > Labilithrix. The sequence goes on along the minus strand of JAGQJA010000481.1, from coordinate 5,264 downwards.
GACGAGTGGTGACTGAGCCGCCGTCGCCTCGACTGCGTCCTCTGGAGCCTCGCGTCTGCGCGCGGCGCGGCAGAGCACTTGCACGAGACTTGCGTCCCCTTCGATGAGGGCGAGGCGCGCCAACGACGCGTCGCGTGTCTCTGCTCGTGTCGCGTAGACGGACGGAAAGTGTTGGTGCTGTAGCGCGTGTGCCACCTCGTGTGCGAGTACGTCCTGGAGAGAGAGCTCGCCGGCGTCCGATGCCTCGACGGGTACATCGCGGCGGACGAAGATCCTCTCTCTCTTCACATGGTAGAAAGCGAGCGTGTCTTCATCGCGGGACAGCGCATCGCCCTCGGCCTGCAGAGACACGAATTCGCTGTCGCTTGCGTATTGCGCGACGACAGGGCGGAGCTCCCTCAGTCCGCGGAGGCGCGAGACCTGATCAACGGCGAGGCGCAGCTGCAGTTGCAGCGGCGTCGCGGGCGCCGATTGTGTCGACGGAGCCGTCGGTGGACCGCGTCGCGCGCATCCGACTGCCGAAGTGCCCAACCAAACGAGCATCAAGAAGGAGTGGGCGCGCCCCCTGAGCATGCTCCGCCGACGCATGCAGGTATCCTAGCTAGCTAGGAGCGCGGCGCGCGGCGCTTTTCGGCGAGCGCGATGGTGCTGACGCATGCCCGCGTCTTCGTGCGGACACTCCACATGTTGCATGCGGGGCACGCGCCAGGGGCGCCCTGCGTCTCTTGGCGCGTGGAGATGGGAGCGAGGGGAGCCCTCTCCGCGCGGAGCGCATGATTCTAGCGGAACGCTTTGCGTTCGTCGCGATGACGAACGCAGGCCGTCGCGCGGCTGGCGTGTGCCTGTGTTGATGGGCGCGGACGCCCTCGCGTGTCCTCAGGGAGTGCCTTCCGCCGTCTCCGGGTCTGCGGTCAACAGTGCGACCCACGCGCTCAGTTCGTCTCGAGAGAGAGGAAGTCGATGGTGGCACTTTCCCTCCGCATCGGTGAAGAAGAGAACTCTTCCTCCGTTGTCGAGTTGCGCCACATACAGAGTATGATGAGGATCCGACAAGTTCAAGATTCCCTCTACGGGGAGTCCATCGATGTCCCCGATCGGCACTATAG
>JAGQJA010000481.1:0-4047 GCA_020430845.1 Myxococcales bacterium | reverse complement strand
ACGAGTCGGTGATCGCGGGCCTCGAGGATCAGGGCCATGGGGGAGCCACTGGCGTCGAGTTCGACCTGCGGCGCGGGAAGCGAATCGTCACGGCGATGGCCTTTCATTCGAAGTGGAGAACTCCGTGGCTGAGCCCGCAGGTTCATTGTGCCACTCGCCACAAACTCTCACCCCTGACTCGCTGCATCGATGATTCCCGATCTTCTCTGTGCCCACACGCGTTCGAACTCCTCTTTGCCGATCTCGGAGGGGACGAACTGCGCGTCGCTAGCGATCTCGTCGTTCGAAGGGATCTGGGTCTCACTCAGAAAGGTGGAGAGGTTCTGTTCGGCCGAGTCGGCGAACCCGACACGACCGTCTGCGAAGATCTCGAGCTTTCGTCGCTCCCATCCTTCCTCGTCGACCTCGCTGTAGAGCAGGACGGGCTCGTCAGGAAAGGCGTGTCGCCAGATGACGCGGAGATATCTCATGGCAGTGGAACCGGGAAGTTCAGGCCGAAGTTGACGATCCGGCCTTGAAGAGGGAGCGCAACGTCGTTCGGGATCACGTAGACTCCGGGACGTCCCTGGATGAGGTCAAGGCCCGTCACGTCGATCGTGACGAAGTGCGTGAACCGAGACCCCTGGAAGGGGTTGTTGAGGAACGCTCGCGAGAGCTGCGCCGGCCTCCTGGAACCGGGACGAATATCGCTCAGGTACTGGCCGTTGCCGTAGCGAACGTCGGACGGATTGGCCGCTTTCGTGGAAGCGCGCAACTCTTGGGACTCGAGGATTCCGTTCATGCCAGCCTCATTCGTGTAGTGGGTCAAGAGGCGGCGCGCGCCCCCTCCTTCGGCTCCAGCCGCGCGCTCCGCCGCCGCCTCGCCGGCGCCGACCAGGGATGCGAGCCCATACCTCGCTCCGAACCTCCCAACCTCGGGTCCCACGTCGCCGGGGCCACCGGAGCGGATGCCGATGTCCGGCAGCTTGAGCACTTGACGGATGCCGGCGCTGCCGGCTTCTTCGTAGACGCCCTCGAGCACGCCGCCGGGGGTGATGTTCGCGCCCGGCTGCGCCAGCTTGTTGCCAAGAGAGACCGCGTCTCCCGCGAGCGGTCCCAGCAGGTCGGCGTTCTGCGAGAGGCCGTCGAGGCCTCGTTCGGCGATGACGACCGCCTCCTGCAGCATGCGAGCTGCGAACCCGGCCAGCGGTGACTGGTAGGACCAGCTCACGGTCGTCGTCGTGCGCTCGCTCGTCGTCGTGTACGAGCCCGACGTGGAGGGGAACGACCAAAAGGTGTTGCCGTTGGGGCCGCCCGTGTCCGTCGCCACGCCCTCCAACCCCCACGGGTCGACGTGCGACGCCACGCGCCCGCCGACGTAGGCGTAGACATTGAGGTCCGCGCCGGCCGCGTGCACCGAGAGAGGGTCGGGGCTCATCCACCTGCCGAGGCGGGCGTTCAAGTACCGGGCGCCGAATGGGGTTGCCCCCACGGGCGTGGGTCGGGCCGGCGCGAGGGATCGCGTGTGTCGCCACGCCGCTCCCCCAAGTCCGGCTTCGCGCTGCGCGCTGCAGGCGGACGGGGGAGGCCACTGAGATTCTCTTCGGCTCTCTGAATGAGGGGGTGAAGACGCGTGTAGGTACACGCGATGGGGCCGTCGGCTCGCGCGGAGGAGCGCTCGCGTGCGTGAGCTCGCGTCCCGGCGGGGGGCCGGGCTTGCTCTGACGCGCACGGGTCGCGCCGCGCTCCTCGTGTCAGGACGCGGCATCTCTCTTCGCGCGCGTCACGCCCCCTGCGCTCTGGGTCGCTGCGCCCGGCACCCCGCCGGGCCGGGAGGTCTCATGGTCGCTCGCGCTCTACTTCTTCACGCACGTGCTCGCGAGATGCGGCACGCGCCCACGCCGTCGGAGGAGCGGCTCTGGCAGCGGCTTCGCGGGTCGCGGCTCGGCGTGGTGTTTCGGCGGCAAGTCGTGATTGGCAACTACATCGCCGACTTCGCGGCGTCGAGCGTGCGGCTCGTCGTCGAGGTCGATGGTGGCTCGCATCACGGGCGAGAGCGGCTCGACGCGAAGCGGGACGCGCGGCTCGCGCGGGCGGGGTGGCGCGTGGTGCGGGTGTCGAGTGAGGAGGCGCTCGAGGAGGCGGTGGCGAAGGTCGCGGCGGTGGTTCGCGCGTAGCGCGGCCCAGGTGGGGGGACGGCTCGTAGCGCCAGGGCGGCGGTGATGGTGCCGGGCAAGTATCCGCCTCCCACGGAGCCTTCGCAGCTCAGCGAATCACGCGAATTGCATTCGCCTCAATGGACGCAGGCATAGACTCGACGCCGTCCACTCTTCTTGCTGCATAGAACGTACCTCTCACGCGGATCCGGAAGCCATGGCAGTATATCAACCTGTCAGTGCGAGCACGCTCGCTCAGCTCGCTCCGCTCGCTCAGCGCGATGCGGTGTGCGCTGTTCGAACCGGCGGCCTTGGAGCTTTCGAATAGGGCCGCGTTCTCGAACTCGTGGTGATAGTAGCCCGTCACGGTGACTTCCTTTTTGTCGTAGAATGCCTCGCGATCGAGTAGGTCTACTACGGAGACCGTGGTGTCGCGCTCTAGGGAGCCGAACTCGCAGCGACTCGCGCTCGGGGCAATTCGCGGAGTCATTGTTCGTCGGCAAGACACAATGAGGCACGCGGATACGAGAACGTAGGCTACCGTGGCGGCAAGAGCTTTCCAGCTTGATTGAGGTACCATGGTCCACTCCACTGCGAACTAATTCCGCTCCAGTTTACGTAGAGGTTGCTGCTGAAAAAGTACTGCTCTCCTCCCAGCGGTGTGCCTGTGTTGATGATGGAAAAGTGTCCGCTCGATGTGGCCAGCGCGGAGATGCCGTCGGATGGCATGATTCCCCTGTCGACCATAGTTTGCAGGGCCGAATGATCTTGCGGGGACCATGGGCCGAAAATCCATCCTTGCCCGTTCGTCTGGTTGGGACGGAGAGCCGCGTGCCTTCCAGGCACATGCTTGGCGTGTGTGTGAAACATTCCTACCACCTTTCCGCCGCGCGGAATGAGCGGGCGTGCTTCGATTGGGTGCGATGTCTCGGGAGTGTTCTTGAACGTGTCCACCGCCGGCGTGTGGTAGTAGCGCTTCACTGGCGCGCCATCGATGATCTCGGTGGCTTCGTAGATGAGGCCTGCTAGTTCGACTTCGTTGTCGATGCTATACCCGTTGTACCTCGCAAGCGCAGCGAATGCCGCGGCACCTGGACTCGCGTATGGACGTGCTGGGATCCGAGCCCTGCTCCCTGACGCGGGCGTTTCCCGGCCTGCGGTTCTCCCTGCGCCCGCCGCGGCACCATGGGAGACTTGGTTGGCTAGGGTCTCGGGCATCCCGAGGGTGAAGGCCTCCATCGGTGCGCCCGCTGGGGCGCCGAAGCTCTCGCCCCCGTAGCACCCCCCGCACCACATCGACACCGTCGTGCCGTTGTCGTGGGTGTACGTGGCATCCGGCGGTCCTTCCGGAGGGGCACTGGGGATCGGCATGGCGTCCAACCCCCACGGGTCGACGTGCGACGCCACGCGCCCGCCGACGTAGGCGTAGACATTGAGGTCCGCGGCGGCCGCGTGCACCGAGAGAGGGTCGGGGCTCATCCACCTGCCGAGGCGGGCGTTCAGGTACCGCGCGCCGAATGGGGTTGCCCCCACGGGCATGGGTCGGGCCGGCGCGAGGGATCGCGTGTGTCGCCACGCCGCTCCCCCAAATCCGTCCTCGCGCTTCGCGCTGCGGGCGGAAGGGGGAGGCCACTGAGATTCTCTTCGGCTCTCTGAATGAGGGGGTGAAGACGCGTGTAGGTACACGCGATCGAGGTGTGCGCGCTCGCGGGCGGGCGTCGCTCACTCCGTGAGCTCGCGTCCCGGCGGGGTGCCGGGCTTCGCTCTGACGCGCACGGGGCGCGCCGCGCCCCTCGTGTCAGGACGCGGCATCTCTCTTCGCGGTAAGACCTCGCCGTGTCGCGTCGTGCTGAGCGCGCAGGCGCGTGCTAGGCGCCGCGGAAATCCTTCGGCAGGAGCGGGAGCGCGTCCG
>JAGQJA010000480.1:1129-3710 GCA_020430845.1 Myxococcales bacterium | reverse complement strand
TACTGATCGCCCTCGGGCGGGTCGAGGGGCGCGCCGAAGGTGATGAGGATCGGATCGCCCACGTGAACGGACGACGCGGACACCGTCATCGTGTAGGCCGGCGCGGCGCGTCGGCGCTTCTTGAAGAGCGTCTTGCAGCCGGTCGCGGCGGTGACGAGCGCGATGGCGGCGGTCGCTAGGGCGAGGCGTCGGGTCAGCACGGCGCCATCATACTGCAGCTGCGCCTCAGCCGAGGAGCACGCGCGTGGCCCCGGCGATCTCGGCGACGGCGTCGCGGGACGCGTGGCTCACGCCGACCATGTTGAAGAAGCCGTGCACGAGCCCGCCGAAGCGTCGCACGGTCACGTCGTTGCCCGCCTTCGACAAGGCCGCCGCGTATGCCTCACCCTCGTCGCGGAGCGGATCGAAGCCGGCCGTCACGACGAGCGTGCGCGGCATCTTGGTGAGGTCGTCGGCGGCGAGCGGGTTGAGGCGCGGGTCGGACTCGTGCTCCGCGCGCGCGCCCGAGTACTGCTTGTGGAACCACCGGATCGACTCGCTCGTGAGCAAGAACCCGTCGGCGAAGAGCTCGAGCGACGGCCACGCCACGCGGCGATCGACGGCCGGGTAGACGAGCACCTGCGCCTTGGGGACGCGCGCGCCCTCTCGCGCGGCCATCCACGAGCTCGCCGCCGCCAGGTTGCCGCCCGCGCTGTCTCCCGCTACGCCCACGCGCTCCGGATCCGCGCCGAGCTCCTGCGCGTTGTCGATGGCCCACGCGACGGCCGCGCGTGCGTCGAGCGCGGCGGCGGGGAAGGGGTGCTCGGGCGCGAGGCGGTACTCGACCGAGAGCACGTGGGCGCCCGCGTGACGACACAAGAAGCGGCACGGCGCGTCGTGTGTATCGACGTCGCCGAAGACGAAGCCCCCGCCGTGGAAGAACACGACGAGCGGCGCGGGCTCGCGTGCGTGGTTGTGGTCGGGCGCGTAGTGTCGCGCGCGGAGCGGGCCTGCGGCCCCCGGGACGGTGCGATCGCGGACGTGCCCGACCGGGAGCGGCGTGCCGCCGGCGATGCGCGCGTCCTTCTTCTGGCGCTCGCGGTACGCGGCGATCGAGGGCGACTCCGCGGCCGAGATGCCGCTGCTGAACCGGAGCAGCAGGCTCATCTCCGGCTCGAGCTCGTGACCGCCGCGCACGCAGCGCCCGCCGGCGAGCGTGGTCTTCGCCGCGCGGGGTAGCGCGCCGATCACGCGAGAGAGTCCACGGAGGAGCGGCTCGTCGATGGAGGGCATCGCCCTTGGGTACGCGCAAGCCGCCCGACGCGCCAGCCCTACGTCACGGGCAGACGCGAAGGGGGGATGGCGGCGCGGCTCACGGTGGCTTCGGCGCGCCCGCGTCGCGGCCGAAGCCGTCGGAATGCACGAACGCGACGGGGATGGTGAGCGTGACCGGCATGCCGTCCGCCGACGGAGGGAACGTGGCTCGGCGAAACGCGGTCAGGATGCAGGTCTGCATCGTCGCGTCGGTGAGCGTCGAGCGGCTCGACGCCGTCGCCGATGTGACCTTTCCGCTCGGGTCGAGCTGCAGCTCCACGATGAGCTTGCCCGACACCGTGGGGTTGCTCTTGAGCACGCTCTGATAGCAGCGTCGTAGCTGCGCGCGCACTTGGCGCGTGGCGGCCATGATCGGCGACGGGATGAACGTCGTGTCGCTCGGAGCGTCCGGAAGACGCGTCGAGATGCGCGCTGCAGGCGGCTTCTCGGCGGCGTCGACATCGTTCTTTTGCGCGTCGTCGTCGAGAGCGCGCACCGCGGGCGCCGCCTCGTCGCCGGCGTCCGGCGTCGCGTCCGCGCGCGTGCCTCCGCCGTCGCCGATGACCGCGGGCACGTCAATCGCCGTGGTCGCGTGCGCCGGCTCGCGCGTCGCCTGCCCACACGCGAGCCCGAGGCACACGAGCAACGCCGGGACGCAGGCGAAGAAGCGCGTCGAGAGGTTGTCCATGACTCCCCTGGAGATAGCACGCCCACATGCGCTGCGAGCCGCTCAAGAGGGGCGTCCGTCGGGTGTCGCGGCCTCGGCGGCGCGCGCCGAAGGCCTGAGCCCGTCCGCCGATTCGACGAGCTCTTGGAGCCGCTTGGCGAACCTCGCCGCGGGGGCGCCGTCGACGAGGTCATGGTCGACCATCATCGACACGGCGAGCACCGATCGACCTGCGATCTGGCCCGCGTGCATCCATGGCCGCTCGACGACGCTGCCCACGACGAAGATGGCGGCGCGCGGCCCGGTCGAGAGGGTGAAGGAGAACTCTCCCGACCGCTCGTGTCGCGCGCGCGCCTCGGCGAGCTCGGCGTAGATCTCCGCGACGCTCCGGTCCTGGGCGCGCCGAATCACGGTCTGCCGCGGGAATCGGCCGGCGCGCGTGCGTACCTCCACGGGCACGTTGACGTCGACGTCCTCGAACCGCACGAGGCGCGTGCCGTGGCGCAGCATGTTCAGGTCCGGGTGCTCCGAGAGCGCGATCGCGATGCATCGCAGGACGAACGCAAACAGCGACACGCGCTGCCCCGCGCTCCGCAGTCGCTCGATCGCGCCGATCGCGTC
>JAGQJA010000480.1:0-969 GCA_020430845.1 Myxococcales bacterium | reverse complement strand
TGCGGCCGGTGGCGGTGCGGTCCCTGCTCTGCTCGCGCGGCGCGCAGGACGAGCGCCCGTCGCGCAATCGATGCACGCGATCGACTCAGCGCTGCATCAGCACCGTGCGATCCCGACAGACGACGGCCGGGTTGTGAATCCCGTAGACGTTGCTCCACGCCGCGACGAGCTTGCGCATGCGGATGGCGTAGTAGCGACCCCACGACATGACGATGACGTCCTCTTCTGCGCCGCGGCCCCGCACGCCGACCGCGGTGACCCAGTGTGAGCTCAGCGTGTTCTGGGTGTTGAACCACACCATCACGGGGTGCCCCGCAGACAGCTCGGTGCGCAAGAAGCTCGCCCCATGCGTCGGGTGCTCGAGCGCGCAGCGCAGCTCGGGGTGGCGCGTCGAGAGGTAGCCCTCGATCTGCCGACCCAGCGTCCCGATGTGCCAGTGCACCCCGGCGCGGTCGGCTTGCTCGGGAGACAGATCGATCCAGTAGAGGCGCAGGGTGTTGGCCAGCGCGGTCGGTCCGCACTTGCCTCGCTCGTCGAACCACCCGGTCGAGTCGGGCTGCGCCCAGGGCGTGGGCATGCCCGCGGGCGTGTCGATCCGGCGCATGTCCCCCGAGGCGAGGGAGCCGCCGCGCAGCTCGTCCTCGGTGGCGTCCGTCGGCTCGTCCGCCGGATCGACCTCCTCGGCGGCACACGCGCCCAACACGAGGAGGCTCAGGCAGGCGATGCTTGCGGCGACGCGAGACGGCGGCACGCGATCCCATCAGCAATAGCCGTGCTCACTGTAACTTTACGGAATCATTGGAAGTCGATGGGCTCCCATGGGTAAGACATTCCCCTACCTCGGATCCTTCGGCCCTCACGCGCCTTGCGCGCCAAGGGCGCAGGCAGCCGCGAGCTCGGTGGAGGGTGCGATCGCACGCGCGTGACGCCGCGCGCACGAGCCCCTCGCGCAGGCCGGTGCTATCTTCG
>JAGQJA010000479.1 GCA_020430845.1 Myxococcales bacterium | reverse complement strand
ACGACGGTCCGGTCGCCCTTGCTCGCCTTGAAGCGCACCTCGAGCAGCTCGCGCGTGAACGAGGTCTTCGACCCGTCGGGGCGCGTGATCTGCTGGGCGCGGTGGGTGCGCGTCTCGATGAGCGTGCCGCGCGCGAGCAGCGCCACGTCGACGCTCGCGGGCGCCCCGGTCTCTCCGAGCACCGCGATGGGGTAGTCGACGCCGCCGGCCGACAGCTCGGCGCGCAGGGCGTCGAACGCCTTCTGGTTCTCGACCTCTTGGAGCGAGACGACGTCGGCGGCGAGCGCGGTGACCCCTCCGGCGAGGCGCTTGGCGTCGGCCGCGAATTCGGCGGCGGTGCGCTGCACCTCGAACGCCGCGCCGCCGCAGTTGCCGCTGTTGCACTCGTCGTCGAAGAACCGACGCGTGTTGAACGAGGCCACGCGCAGGGTGGCAGAGCCCGCGTCGCCGGAGCCCGCGTCGACCGGCGTGGGCGTGGGCAGCGCCGTCTTGGGCGGATCGTCGCCGCACGCCGCGAGGCACGAGATGGCGGCGAGCAGCCACACGCTACGCATCTCCAAAGCGGTATCACGGACGGCGGCCCCGAGCGAGCGCGCTCAGGTGGCGCGGTCTTCGGCGTAGAGGCGCAGCGCGAACGCTCCCGCCCGCGTGTGGCGATAGCTCCGCACGAGCTCGCGGACGGACGGCGCCATGTCCTCGAGCGGGACCGCGAAGCGCGCGTACGCGTCGGGGTACACGAGCGGCGCCGCGAGGGCCGCGAACGTGAGATCGGCGCCGGTGAACTGGTCTCCGCAGAGGTAGCGCCTGCCGTCGTCGAGGCGCGCGGCCACGTCGGCGAAGATCGCGTCGACGCGTCGACGAGAGCGTGCCACGCCCGCGGCGTCGATCTTGAGCCCGCGCCGGATGACCGCGGCGAACGCCGGGTGCGCCGTCGCGCCGAGCCGGCGCTCCCACGAGGGGCCGACGCCCGAGAACATCTCGGTGACCGACGCGCGGTCGGGCAGGATGTGCCCGTACGCCACGCGCCGTGTGGCCGGCCCGAGCTTGTCGTCGAACGTGCGCTCGAGCGCGGCGACGACGTGCGCGTGCTCCGCAGGACGCAGCGGGGGCGCGTGCCCGTGCCGATCGGCCCAGTCGAGGATGGCGCCCGAGGACGCCATGACGCCGTCGTCGGTGACGAGCACGGGCACCATGCGCTTGCCCGACGCGCGGAGCGCCGCGGGGTAGGACAGGATCGGCGCGTGCGCGTCCTCGTCGTACGCGAGGCGGGCCCGGTCGAGCGCCCAGCGCGCCTTCTCGCAGTAGTGGCTGAAGCGGATCGTCACGAGCCGCGGGATCATCGATCGATGATTACTGCACCGGCACGTCGAAGTGCACGCACCAATTGAAGAGGGCGTAGCCGTTGCGCGATTTCGTCGCGTCGCTGTCGCGCAGGTTGCCGCGCGGGCCCGTCTGGGTGCCGGCCCGCGCGTTGGGCGTGCCCGTGAAGGCGTAGCGGAGGCGGCTGCCGGCGGGGGGCGCCGCCGCGAGGGCCACCTTCACGGTGGTCGGGCCGGTGAGCGTGACCGACGTGATGGGCGGTGGGCGCGCGGCGCCCGAGAACAGCTCGAAGCCCATGTTCGCGACGGCGGTGACGCGCTGCGTGTCGAACACGAGCGGCGGCGCGGGCGCGTGCATCTCGACGATGATGTCGGTCCCGACGAGCTTCGCGCTCTTGGGGCGGACGGGCTCCCAGGTCTTCCCCTCGAGGATCACGGCGCGGTACACCTTGGCGTACTGCTCGCCCATCTCGCGGTAGCCCTGATTGGTCAGGTGCACGCCGTCGATCGCGTACGGGAGCTGGTACTTGGGCCCGACGAGGATCACCTTGCCCGGGTTGTCGACGTGCGCGTCGAGCTGCGCCTGCGGGATGAGGCTCTGCGCCTGGCCGTAGCGCGTCCACGAGCTCATCTGCGTCTGGAGCATCGGGATGGGCGTGCGCTGCAGGGTGATGGCGCGGACGTCGCGATCGTAGTCGGCCTGCCACTCCGCCAGGTCCTTGGCGTACGTGGCGTTGCGGGAGACGTGGTCCGACTCGCCGTGCACGTTGGTCACGGCGCGGACGATGTACGTCAGGCCCATGTCGCTCGTGATCTTCTTGCCCGCCGCGACTTGCGCGATGCCGTTGGCGTACGCCGCCGTGCCCTTCTTGAGGCCGACGTAGGCGATGCCGCCGAGGCCGTGCACGCTCACCAGGATGCGGTGCTTGTTGCGCGGCGGCGGAAGACCGACGAGCAGCTCGGTCTCGGCCATCTGCGTCGAGAGCGCGGCGAACGAGCTCGACATCGTCTCGAGCGAGCGCTCGACGAGCGGCACGAACGCGGCGAGCCCGGTGCCGCCGGCGACGGGCCCCGTGTTGAACATCAGGCTGTCGAACGGCTGCGTCGTCGACAGCACGGGCGCTCCCTGCGCGCCGACCGAGAGGCTCTGTCCGGTGCCGAGCACGTGGTTGACGTCGCGCGTGACCAGCGTGAATCCGCCGTCGCCGCCGTCCTCGTCGTCGAGCGCCGCGTCGAGGGGCGTCGTGCCGCCGTCGGTCACGGTGCCCGGCGGGTCCCCGCGCGGCGGCGTCCCCGTCTCGCCGGTGGGCAGGTCCTTGGGCGGCGTCGAGTCGCCGCACGCCGCCGCGACGCAAACCCCCAGCCCGAGCGCCCCGAGGGCGAGCCTTCGATACAGCACAGACACATTTTTTCACCTTTTGGCCGAAAAGGAAAACGCGCCGGCGCGCCGGGCGGCGGCGCTTCGGGGGTTTGCGCCCGCGCCGCGCACGCTCGATACTCCACGCGATGACCGCGCGTGTCGTGTTCGGACTGGTTCCACAGGTGGGCCCTTCGGCGGGAGCGCACGTCGACGCGCTGCTCGCGTGGGTCGGCGCGCGGGCGTCGCTCGAGGTCGCGCGCGTGGAGGCGCCGAGCTACGACGCGCTCGCCGAGCGGCTCGAGGCCGGGGAGGTCGATCTGGCCTGGCTCCCGCCGCTCGTGTTCACGCGGCTCGTCGAGACGGGCTTCGCCCACGAGGTCGCCACCGGCGATCGCGGGCCGGGCGACAGCTACGTGTCGGTGCTCGTGGCGCGCGCGGGCGCGACGTGGCGTCGCGCGGCGGAGCTGTCGGGCGTCTCGGTGGCGTGGGTCGACCCACTCTCGGCGAGCGGATACGTGGTGCCGCGCCTGCGCATGGTGCACGCGGGGGTCGACCTCGATCGCGCCTTCGCGTCCGAGCGCTTCACCGGCTCGCACGCGGGTGTGCTGCGCGCCGTGCGCGACGGCGTCGTGGACGTGGGCGCGACGTTCGTGGGCTTCGGGCGCGGCGGCGTGCTCGCGCGCGGGGCGTTCGACGACGCGGGCGTGTCGGCCGACGACTTCGTGGTCGTCGACTCGTTCGGCGGGCTCCCGCCCGACGTCATCGCGGCGCGCGCGGCGCTGCCCAAGCAGGTCAAGGTCGCGTTCGCCGACGCGCTCGTCGCGGCGGCCGACGACGCCGACGCGCGCGAGCACCTCGTGGCGTTCGGCGTGAACCGGTTCGACCGTCGACCGGTGATGGGCCACGACGCGCTCGCCGCCGAGGTGCGCGCGGCGCGCGACTCGGGCAAGACGATCGCCGCGGCGGCGTTCCTCGAGCCGCCCGACGACTCCGACGCCACGTGACGCGTCCTCGTCAGGGCAGGATTTCGAGGACGAGGTTGTCGGTCTTCACCTCGCCCTTGGCGCCGCCCGTTCCCCAGCTGAAGCCCGCCTGCAGCTCGGGCGTGCCCGCGAGCGGGTAGACGAGCGCCTTGTCGGCGATGAGCTTGCCGTCCTGCAGGACCTTCACGCGCTTGTCGGGCCCGTCGACGGTCGCCTCGATGCTGAGGCGCGTCCACTTGCCGATCTCGAGGTCCACGGGCACGATGTCGCCGCCCTCGCCGGGCGCGTTCACGAGATAGCGCTGCTCCTGGAGACGCGTGAGCGTGGGCGTGATCTCGAGGTAGATGTCGAACGAGCCGTTCGGGGCCGTGAGCCGGAGGTTGTTCACTTCGGTCGCCCCCGACGTGGGGCGCGAGACCAGCAGCACGTCGTAGCTCCAGCGCACGTGCCCGGCGGGCCCGGTGAGCTCGCGTCGGTAGCTCGCCCAACGGTTGCCGGCGCTAGGCTCACCGAGCACGGCCACCAGCTCGAGGGGGCTCGGCCCGCCCGGAAAGACGCCGACGGACACGCCCGGCGGCTGCACGCGCGGCGTCCATCGCCCGGCGGACAGGCCGTCGTCGAAGTCCTCGCACATCGCCACGCCCGGATCGACGGTCTCGCAGAACCGCTTGGGGGCCGGCGCGTCCGGGCCCGCGTCGGTCGCGCCCGCGTCGACGTCGTTGACGCCCTTCGCGTCTTGCTCGCCCGCCTCGACAAGCGTCGATGTCTCTGCGCCCGCGTCGCCTGCGCCGCCCGACGAGAGCCCGTCGAGCGATGTCAGGACGCTGCAGCCCGCGCATGCCGCGCACGCGAGCGTGAGGATGCGTCGTAGCGACACATGGAGAGCGTATCACCCGAGAGATGGGCGCGCCGTCGGGGTGCCCGAATGGGCGGTGGAGGTGGTCGAAGGTGCGCGCGGTCGCGCGCTCAGTGCGGGAGCTTGTGCATGTCGAGCCACATGCACGCCTGCTGCTGTTGCTGCGCGGCGAGCTGCTTGAAGTCGCCCGACTCGGTCTCTTCGGCCGGCATCGCTCCCATCCCCGGCACCTGCCCGCGGCACACCATGCGCGCCTGCTCCACGCGCTCGTTGGGCACGCACTCGGTCGCGCCCCACGTCTCGCCCGGGGGGCACGCCTGGGCCGCGGCGCCGCGATCGTGCGCGGTGAGGATCGCCGCGACGTAGCCCTTGATCTGGCGCTTGTTGAGCACCTTGAACGAGGTCTCGCCCTTGCCCGTGACGACGGTGTAGTGGCCCTCGGCCTTGGCGGCCGACTCCGCGCCGCTCACGTAGTCGCCCTCGCCGTACACGAGCGCGCTCACGTAGCCCCAGCCGCAGCCCTTCTGCTTGCAGCACTCGACGTACTCGCTCGTGTCGAGCCTCGAGAGGCGCTTCGTGGTGCTGACCTTGTAGACGAGGTGCGTGGCCTTCGAGACGTCGGCCGAGAAGCCGTAGAGGCCCAGGAGCGCGCCGCCCGAAGCGCTCGAGCGCACGTCGATCGCGTTCTCGTACCGGTTGCCCATCGCCGCGTCCTTCGCCGCCGCGAGCTTGTCGGCGCACGGGTTCGGCTGCGACTGCTCTTCGAGGGTGAGACCGGTGTCCGGCGGCCGCGTGAACGAGCGCCCGAGCAGCCCGTCGTCGTCCGACGGCGTCGGGATGATCCAGAACGAGGGGCCGAGCGGGTTGTCTCGCTGCATCTCGCCGCCCGTGCGCGCCGGCATGCAGGCGCCGACCGAGAGAGCGGAGCACACGGTCATCGCGACGGCGGCCACGCCGACGCGCTTGGCAAGGTCTCGAGAGCTCATGCGCGAGCCCTACACCAGACCGCGGCACGCGTCACGCGAGCGCCGCGCCCCCCGCGCGGCGTTGGCTGGTGGGCCGACTGGGACTCGAACCCAGGACCTACGGATTAGGAGTCGAACGCGGGAGGCCGGGCGACAGGGCGTACACGGCGCAGAGGAGGAGGCCGCCTCCCCGGCTTGCGGCGCCGTCGAGCCTTCCCGCTGTGGGGTCGACATCTGGGACGTCGATCGATTCCCCGTCGCCGGTAGCGCGCAGGCTGGCCTGGGCCTTCACGTTGATGGCACTCGTGCACGAATTTGCTGGAGGAACTCGCGGCGCGCTGCTGTGTGTTCCTTCGCCTCCGGGTCCGGGTCGAGAAGCGCCGAGTGGGCGAGGGTCTTCACCAGTAGCTCGGTCTCGTCCTCCAGCGCTGCGCGCGATGCTGCGCTGAGGTCGCGACGAATTTCTAGGAAGCGAAGGCGTGTCTCCCGAGGAAGGCTGTCGAGTTTGACGCTCTGCAGTGACCGCAGGCCGAGAGTGATTGTTTGCTCCGACGCATACAAGCGCTGTCGGAGCTTCCGAACTTCGCGCAAGAGGCGACGGTTCAGGTCGAGCACCTCCAGCGAGTAGCGGCCTACCTTCTCGGTCTTGCTCACAATGCGTTCGACGTTCGCACCGGGCCCGAAGTGTTCTTCCGGATCGTCGTGGTCTGCGCAGAAGAACCTGTAGCCCTGAAGGCGCTCGGGGTCTTCGGGAAGGTCGCTCTTCTTTACGTTGCACGGTTGGCAGGACCAGTGGAGGTTTGTGTACTCGCGGTCGAGCTCAGGCATGCGCTCAACGGGCTGATAGTGGTCAACCTGGAAGCCCTTGCCACACGCTTCGCTCTCCGCGAGGTTGCAGTACCCGCAGGAGAACCAGAAGTCGCGCCGTAGCGCCTCGCGGTAGTGCCCCACTTGATCCGGGGCGGAGCGCACGAGCGCCTTCATCGTCGCGTGCGACGGGCGACGGACCTAACCTGGCTCTTGAACGCCACAATGTCCGCCGCAAGTCGCTCCTGGAGCTGTGCGACAAGCCGAAGGCGGTCAAGCTGTTCGCCGCTCTCAGCGTCTTCGATGCGGTCAAGCGCCCACCGTACGTACTGCAATCGCCGTTCCTCTCTCAGCGTCACGCCCCCCTCGCGAAACTTCTTCTGCGCAAGCTGCCGATGCTCCTGCAACAGCCGCGTCCGTTGCTCGTCCGAAACTCTCGCAGCAAGCGCACGTCCGGCGCGGGGGTTCGCAAGAACTGCCTCGATGTCGTGTTCGCCGACGGGCAGGTGAAGGACGGTCCCCGCGGTGGCGCGCTCGACGCGCGGCATCCCCGCGTCATCCAGCCGATGCGTCTCATGCTGGGCGGTCATCTCGGCGTGACCGCGTGCGCTCTTGTATTGGTCGCTGACGCTCGTCGGAACGTCAGCGCGCTGTACGAAGGCGGTCGCGGTATTATTCGGGGGCACTACTCCACTCCTGCGCCGAGCTCGTCGGCCCCGAACGCCTCGAAGTGCTGAAGCGCGGCGTCGACCGAGTCGCGCACGCTCTGCGCGAGATCGGACGGGGTAAGGGTGCGCGGCGGGGACCACACACGCTGCCAATCCAACTTCAGCCGGACGCGCGGGTCGGCAAGCGTTTGAGCCTCAAGCGTGTAGTGGCACCGGTCAAGGCAGTCGTCGCGTTCGTCGAGAACTGACGTCAGCGCGGCGGTCGCCGCACTCATGCGGCCGCCGCGAGGTACGCCCTTGAGTCGCTCCACAAAGCCATTCGCACCTGGAGGAAGCTCGTCCAGCGTCACGTTACAATCCGCGAGGATCCCAATCCGCTCCATGCGACTTCCTAGAGGCCCGAGCGCGGAGGCCAGCGCAGTGAAAGTATCGGCGACCATCGCGAGCAGCTCGGTGTAGGGCTGGAGATCAGGCGGCTCAAGGCTGGGGAACGGCCCGACATTCGACAACTTTAGCTTGTAGCCGAATTTGCACACGATGTTTTGGACGTCAACGTCCAGAACGAGGCCGTCGGCTCGCTCGAGCTGCAGCTTTCCTGGCTTGTCCGGTGCTCCAGCGATGGTTGTCCTGTCCCACGTACCGCACACCGTGCGTAGAGCAGGCCAAATGCGCGTCGGAAGATCCCAGATCGGCTCGCACAGAACTCCGATCGCCGGAACCACAAGCAGTTGATCGACCCATGCCACGCTTCGACTCTCGCACGGACGGCCCGCGTCTCGCGATGCTGAACGGCGCTGAACGCCTGGTGAGCATGGCGGGCACGTCGACCTGAACAGCACCTGGCGCCCGTTACGGCCGCCATGAGGGATCTTGTGGACTCGCGTTGGCGATGCCGTGGCGTCGGCTCGGAGTCGAGGAAGAGCAACGAGCAACTCGCCGAGCGCGACGGCACGAGGACCACTTTCCGGTCTCCGCGCCCCGCACGCATCGTGCGTGTGCGGAGACTTCGGCCATTGTACGGAGGTCTGGCGAGCGGCTCGATCGGAACCGCGCCCGGTGGCCGCACCGGGACAGCGCGCCCATCACGGCTCCGTGCGCGCGGTGGCCCCGACGAACTCTGCCGCCTCGACCTCCGCGCCGACGGGGTAGAAGTCGTACGTCGCCTTCAAGGTCGAGGTGTCGGTGCAGTTGGCGCCGTTCTTCGACCACACCGCGCCGGAATGCAGGCCACCGATGACGTGGAACATGCGGGCCCCGACGGGGTCGTAGGCCACGCCGTACTTCGGCGATGTCGGCGTGCGTTGGGCGAGCGCCAGCCGTGAAGTGCAGGCGCTGGAATCGAAGTAGGTCTGTGCATTCGCCGCCGGAGGATTCGTCAGGGGCAAGCAGCGAACCGAGCCGTCGGCGTGCCGCGCGAACGTGCACTCGTCGTTGCGAGCGGTGTCGAACCACGCGGAGAATTGCTTCGATCCGTCCGCTCCCTCCAGGTAGCGAATCTTGAGCCTCGATCCCGACGCGTACCAGGTGTCCGCCATCGCATTCGGCACGGGCCCGGAGCTGCCGCTCGACGACGCGCCGGAGCTCGAGCTGCTCGCGCCGCCGCCCGAGCTGGATGCCCCGTCGTCGCCGCCTGTCACCGCGGAGCATGCAGCGAACGCGAAGTACCCAACGAGACCGCCCGAGAACATGTAGACCGCACGTCGAAGACTGCTGCTCATTGGCCCCTCCCGATGGTTGACGTCCGGAGAGGATAGAGCAGCGGCGCGTCCAACGGGTCCGCGTCGGCGCTGGGCGCAGCTCGAAGCCGAGCGCGACGACCGACCGCGCCTTGCGCGCCCCGCTTCGTGCGCGCCCGCACCGAGCACGGCGTGACACGATGGCGTCGCGGCCGAGCCGCCGTCGGGTGTAGCCTGCGCGCCGTGGCAGCTTTGGAGGGGCGACGCAGGGCGGCGTGGGGCGCGGCCGGACTTGGCGTTGCGGCCGGCATGGTGATGTCGTGCGCGCAGAACATGCCCGCGGCTCCGCCCAGCGGGCAAGCACCGACGCGGGCGCGGGCGGTCGAGCCGTCGATGAGGTTCCGCTTCCCAACGGACGGCGGTACGTCGGCGGACGGGGAGGGTCTGCGCCGCGTGGCATCGCTCTGGTGCACGCTGAAGGGCACCTCCCAGACATGGGACGCGCAGAGCGGCGCGTACAAGGCCGAGCCGTCGTCGGAGGCGGTCTACTCGTTCACGGCGATCGATCTGAGCCACGGAACGGCGACGCTCTCCGGTAACAGCGGCACGGTTGACGTCGTGGTGGTCGGCGGGCCCGAAGGGCTCCTGTTCATTGAACCGAGACAGATGAACCCACCCGTGAGCACGCACGTGCTGCCGAACCGTCTCGATGACGGTTCCTTCTTCGCCGTGGGCGTGCGCCCCGGCTACTCGCCCTTCGGCGGCGCGCCGTTCGTGACGTTCCTCATCGGCTCCTGTCGGGCGAGCTCGTAAGCCGCCGCGTCGCGTGGTCGCGCGTTGGACCGCCACAAGTGGCGCCGCGCCCCCCGCGCGGCGTTGGCTGGTGGGCCGACTGGGACTCGAACCCAGGACCTACGGATTAAAAGTCCGCAGCTCTAACCAACTGAGC
>JAGQJA010000036.1:15725-17854 GCA_020430845.1 Myxococcales bacterium | reverse complement strand
AAGAAGGGGACGTGGTCACCAAGGATCAGGCGCTCGCCGAGATCGCCACGGACAAGGCCGACAGCGAGCTCCCGTCGCCGGTCGACGGCCGCGTCGCGAAGCTCCTCGCCAAAGAGGGCGACGTCGTCCCCGTGCGTACCGTGATCTGCCAGATCGAAGAAGGCGTCACGGCAGCGGCTGCTCCTGCTCCCGCGCGCCCGGCGACGCCGCCCCCTCCACCAGCCCCTGCGGCAGCGGCAGCCGGCGCGTCACGCAGCGCGGCGGGCGGAGCCCTCGCGAGCCCCGGAGCGCGCAAGGCGGCGCTCGAGCGGTCCGTGAGCCTCGACGGTGTGCGTGGCTCGGGCGAGCGAGGTCGCATCACCAAAGAAGACGTGCTCCGCCTCGCCGAGGCGCCGCCACGGACCGAGCCGCCGATGTCGCCGTCGCTGCGCGCGCAGATCGACTCCCAGTCCCGCGTCGAGGAGCTGACGCGGCTCATGAACACGGGCGACGGCGCCGGCGCGCCTGCCGCCTCGGGGTACACGGGCCCCGTGCCGGGCAAGGGCTACGGCGCGTTCAAGGTGCCGCCGTACCGCCAGAAGGAGGGCGACCAGGTCATCCCCTTCACGCGCCGTCGTCGCATCACGGCCGACCACATGACGTACTCCAAGGTCGTCTCGCCGCACGTCGTCACGGTGGCCGAGGTCGACCTGTTCACTGCGTCGCGCCTGCGTGAGGCCAACAAGGATCGCTACAAGAAGGAGGGCATGAGCCTCACCATGCTCGCCTTCTTGGTGGTGGCGGCGGCGCGTGCGCTTCGAGAGAACCCGGCGATGAACTCGCGCGTCCTCGACGACGCGTACGTCATCCACAAGGACATCAACATCGGCGTCGCGGTCGACTCGCCCGACGGGCTCGTCGTGCCCGTGGTGCGCCGCGCCGACGAGCTCGGCGTGCGCGGCATCGTGCGCGCCGTCGACGATCTTGCCGGGCGCGCGCGCAAGGGCAAGATCACGATCGACGACCTCAGCGGCGCGACGTTCAGCGTGTCGAACCCCGGCCTCAAGGGCAACCTCTTCGGCGTCGCCGTGATCAACCAGCCCAACGTGGGCATCTTGCGCATGGGCGAGATCAAGAAGCGGGTCGTCGTGGTCGAAGGCGCCGACGGCACCGATCAGATCGCCATCCACCCGATGATGTACATCGCGCTCAGCTACGACCACCGCGTGGTCGACGGCGTCGCGGCCAACTCGTTCCTCTGGCGCGTGCGCGAGCTGCTCGAGAAGGCCGACTTCGAGGTGTGAGGCCGTGAGCACGGTCGAGGCGCGGCTCGCGTGCGCCTCGACCCGTCAGCGGCGCTTGGTGCGCGCGCGGCGCAGGCCGAGCAGGCCGAGCGCCAGGCCGCCGAAGGCGAGCACGACGAAGCTCCCGCCGCGGCTCGCGCTGCACGCGTAGCCGCCGAACGTGCCGTCGATCGGCGCCTCGCGGCCGCCGCCCGCGTCGAGCGGTCCGGCGTCGGAGCCGTACGGCTGTCCGTCGCACTGGCCGAGCGCCGAGCGCTGCTGCGCCCACTGCTTGGGGCACTCCCGCGCGGTCGAGGTGCCCTCGGCGCAGGCGAGCGGTCCACGCACGTCGCAGAGTCGCGTGAGGCGTGGCGCGAAGGTCGCGCCGTCGTCGTTGGAGACGCCGAGCACGAAGCCGCTGCGCTCGTTGGAGCAACCCCAGAGCCCTGCGTTGGTCGCGTGCAGGCACTGGAGCGCGACGTCGGACTTCCGGGAGAAGACGAAGTCCGTCGTGCTCGCGACGTTGACGCCGTCCGACGGGCGCGGGTTGCCGGCCTGATCAGGCCCCGGGCCGGGGCCGCCCACGTAGACCTTCTTTCCGTCGGGCGAGAGCGCGAAGCCCAGCAGGGCGCCGGTGCCCGCGAAGATCGTCTTCCAGGTCTTTCCGGCGTCGCTCGAGAAGAGCAGCCGTGACGGGCGATCGACTGCGTTGGCCGTGCGCACGTAGAGGCGGTCGGCGTCGGTCGGGTCGACCGCGGCGATGTACGGCGCGCGCTCTCCGTTCACGAGAGGTACGGGGAGCTCGATCCACGTCTTGCCGCGGTCGTTCGTGACGAGGAGGTAGCCGCGGAGCGCCTCGCCCGACCC
>JAGQJA010000036.1:14552-15659 GCA_020430845.1 Myxococcales bacterium | reverse complement strand
GGCGTGCCGACCTGGGTGAACGTGGCGCCCTCGTCTTTGCTCTCGTAGAGCACCGACTTGAAGAGGAGCGCGCCGCCGTCTTCTTCTTGGCGGTCGTAGCTCGACGCGAACGCGCCGAACGCCTTGGCGTCGCCGGGCTGCGCCGCGAGATCGATGAAGACCTGCGGCCCGAGCGGCGGGCCGACGACAGACCAGTCGCACGCGCCGGCCGGCGATCGCGCGACGCCCGAGAACGTCGACGCGGCGATCGCCCCGTTCGCCGTGATGACGTACATCGGGTCTTCGGCGCCCGAGAACCCGACGGACTGCTCACAGACCCAGTCCCACGTCTGGCCCGCGTCGCGCGAGACGAGCAGTCCGAACGTGACCCGCGCGAGCATGAACGACGGATCGGTCGGGTGGACGACGATCCCGCTCGACGCGGGGAAGCGACCGTTCGCGGAGGCGGGGCCCGAGGCGAACAGCGCACCTGCGGCGACGGCGAGGGCGGCCGCGCGTGCGGCCCAGCGGCTCTTCATGTCACCAAGCATACGCCTCCGGGGCGGCTCCGCCCGGGCCAGGGAAGATCTCGTCGATCTTCTTCTTCGTCTCGTCGTCGAGCTCGATCTCGAGCGCGCGCAGCGCCCCGTCGAGGTGGCCCATCGTGCGCGGCCCGACGATCGGCGCCGTGACCACCGGGTTGGACAGCAACCACGCGAGGCCGAGCGCCGCGGGCTCTTCGCCCAGCTCCTTGGCCAGCGCTTCCCACTTCTCGAGCGCGGGGCGGTTCTTGTCGATCGCGCGCTGCGCCGTCTCTGCCGCGCGGCGACCCTCTTTGGCCTTCTCGAGCGCGCCCGCGAGCACGCCGTACTTGAGCGGGCTCCACGGGATGAGGCCGAGCCCGTACGCCTGACACGCCGGGATGACCTCGAGCTCGAGCGTGCGGTCGATGAGGTTGTAGAGGCTCTGCTCGCTGACGAGCCCGAGGAAGTGTCGCGCCTTCGCGGCCTCGCACGCCTGCGCGATGTGCCAGCCGGCGAAGTTCGACGAGCCGACGTAGATCACCTTGCCCTGGCGCACGAGGTTCTCCATCGCCTGCCAGATCTCGTCCCACGGCGTGTCGCGATC
>JAGQJA010000036.1:9097-14358 GCA_020430845.1 Myxococcales bacterium | reverse complement strand
TCGCCCGTCTTCCACCCGTAGACGTTCGCCGTGTCGAAGAAGTTGATGCCGTGCTCGAGCGCGCGGTCCATCACCGCGAAGGAGTCGGGCTCCGTCGTCTGCGGCCCGAAGTTCATGGTGCCGAGGCACAGGCGGCTCACGCGCAGGCCCGTCCGGCCCAGGTGGGTGTATTGCATCGGCGCCGAAGATATCGAATCGGTGCGGTGATCGCGAGGGCTCAGGCTCGGGTCGCGACGAGCCACAGCTCTTCGGGCTCGATCGCCTCGGCGCGCACGCGCAGACGAGGCGCGAGGCGTCGCTCCCACTCCGCGGCGCTGAGCGCGACGCCGGCGAGGCGGGGCCCGCGCGGGTCGACGTGCTCGAAGCGCGTCACGTCTCCGCGCGCCGAGACCTTCACGTCCCCCGCCGCGCCCGCGAGGCTCGAGAGGCGTGCGCCGTCGGGCACCTCGGCGAGCAGCGCGCCCCCGGGCCGGAGCACGCGCGAGATCTCCGCCGCCAGCGCCCCGAACGCGTCGACGTCGGGCGGGTGCGCGAGCGCGCCGTGGAGCGCGAGGACGGCGTCGAACGCGCCGTCTCGCAAGGGTAGGGGGGCGTAGAAGTCCGCTTCGACGATGTGCGGCACGCGACGCCGCTTCTTGCAGAGCGCGATCATCTGCGGAGAGATCTCGACGCCGACCGGCACGTGCCCCGCGTCGAACAGCGAGGGCAGCTCTCGCCCCGTGCCGAGCCCCAGGCAGAGCACGTCGAGGGGCGCCGGGCCGATCGCCGCGAGCGCATCGTCGACGCGCGCCATGCGCTCGCGCGACGCGTGACCGGACAAGGCGTACTCGCGGTCGTAGCGCGGCGCGATCGCGTCGAAGAATCGGCGTGCGTCGGACACGCTCCTCTTCTAGCGTGGCGCCGTGCAGGCCGCGATTCGAATCCGCGCGTCCGCGATGCTCGAGGCAGGGCGCGCGGGCCCGCTCACGCGCGCAGCGAGCGTTGCGTGGTCGGCAGTGGCGGCGCGGTCGCTGGTCCGCCGCGTGTCGGTCGACGTCGCCCTCGTGACGATCGGCGGCGCGACGCTCGGAGGGTCGGGCAAGACGTCGCTGGCGATCGCGTGCGCGCGTGCGCTCCGCGAGGCGGGCGCGCGGGTCGCCTTCGTGGGTCACGCGTACCGTGCCACGCCGGGGCGCGCGCGCGTGGTCGCGGGCACCGACCGACTCTGCGACGTGGGCGACGACGCGCTCTTCGCTGCGCGCGAGCTCCACGGCGACGGCGTGCCGGTCGTGGTCGGCCCTTCTCGCGCGGACGCGCTCGCGCTCGCGGCGAGCATGTCCGACGTGTGTGTCGTGGACGGCCTCGTGCAAGCCGCGCCGCGGGCGGCGCTGTCGCTGCTCGCGGTGGATCCCGGCGCGCCGTGGGGCGCCGGCGCGTGCCCTCCCGCCGGCGATCTGCGCGCACCTGTCCGCGCGCTCGTCTCCGCGGTCGACCACGTCGTTCCGATCGTCCGCAGCACGCCGCGGCTCGTCTCTTCGGCGCGCGCAGGCCAGGCCCTGCCGTCCCTCGTAGGCGGCAGCGTCGGCGTGCTCACGGCCTGCGGTCACCCCGAGCGCTTCGTGGCCGCCGCCCGCGCCTTGGGCCTCCGCGTGACCCATGTGGTGCGCGCCCCCGACCACGGCCCGGCCCCGTCGGCGCTTCCGCACGTGGACGCGTGGCTGGCGAGCCCCGAGTGCGCGCTGCACCTCGAGGGGCGCGGCGTCCCCACGGTCGAGCTTCGCTCCGACGTCATCCTGCCGCGCGAGGTGCTCGCCGCGCTGTCACGCGTCGCCCGCAGTGCGCACCCGAGCGCCTGTTTTCCTACACTGGACCGCCGCGGCGCGCCTTGACCGGGGCTCGCCTCGCGCCGTACTCTGCAAAGGATCAATGGCGCGAAACACGCGTCTTTTCCCTTCGTTGCGGACGGTGATGTGAGCGAGCTGGACGAGAAGACCCGCGTCACCACGATCGTCCAGAAGCCTGTGTCCGAGGGCGATCGGCCGCCGGGTGGTGACTGCCTGGTGACGATCTACACCAAGGAGCCCACGCTCCTGGGCAAGCGGTTCGTGCTCGACTTCACGCCCGTGCGCGTGGGGCGCGGCGCCGAGAACCACATCGTCCTCGAGGGCGACAGCGTGTCGCGTCGTCACGCGCACCTCGAGCAGCGCGGGAACGTGTGGTGGGCGGTCGACGACGGCTCCACCAACGGCACCTACGTCAACGACGAGCTCATCAACCGCGAGTTCGGGCTGGCCAACGGCGACCGCATCAAGGTCGGCCCCACCATCTTCAAGTACCTGTCGGGCGCCGACGTCGAGGCCCAGTACCACGAAGAAATCTATCGCATGACCATCATCGACGGTCTCACGCAGGCGCACGTCAAGCGCTACCTGCTCGAGGCCCTCGAGAAGGAGATCATCCGAGCGCGCCGCCACGGCCGCGATCTCTCCTTCATGATGTTCGACATCGATCACTTCAAGAAGATCAACGACCACCACGGTCACCTCGCGGGCGACTTCGTCCTCAAGGAGCTCGCGCGCATCGTCCAGGGACGTATCCGCCGCGACGAGGTCTTCGCGCGCTACGGCGGTGAGGAGTTCGCCATCGTGCTCCCCGAGACGACGCTCGAGGGGGCGCGCGCGCTCGCCGACGGGCTTCGCGAGAAGATCGAGCAGAGCCGCTTCGTCTTCCAGGGCGACGTCATCCCCGTCACCATCTCGGTGGGCGTCGCCATGCTCGTCGACGCCGACAAGACGAGCATGGATCTCATCCGCAACGCCGACGGCAAGCTCTACGAGGCCAAGCGCGGCGGCCGCAACAAGGTGGTCGCCTGAGCGAGCTCCCTCGCGTCGTCACGTCCGTCCCGGGACCACGCTCGCGAGCCCTGTGTGAACGCCTCTCGCGGGTCGAGTGTCCCGCGTTCGACGCGCGCAGGTCCGAGCGCGCAAAGTCGTCGGGCGCGTCACAAGAGGGCATCGTCTACGCCGAGGGGCGCGGATCGAACGTCGTCGACGTCGACGGCAACCGCTACGTCGACCTCGTGGCGGGCTTCGGGGCGCTGGTGCTGGGGCACGGACCTCACGCCGCCAGCCTGGCCGCCGCGGCGCAGGCCGAGCGTCTCACGCTGGCGCTCGGCGACGTGTACGCGTCGGAGGCCAAGGTCGCGCTCTCGGAGGAGATCGTGGCGGTCTACCTGGCAGAGCTCCGCGCCGCAGGTCACGCTCCGTCCGGGGCGCGCGTGCTGCTGGGCACGTCGGGCGCCGACGCGGTCACCGCCGCGCTCAAGACAGCGCTGCTCGCCACCGGTCGCCCGCGCGTCGTCGCGTTCGAAGGGGCGTACCACGGGCTCTCGCACGGCCCGCTCGCGGCGTGCGGGTTCAGCCCGGCGTTTCGCCAGCCCTTCGCCGCGCACCTCGGCGTGCCCGTCGTGTTCGCGCCGTACCCCGACGCGACGGGCGAGGCGTCGGTCGCCGACGACGCGCTCGCGATCGTGCGGCGTGAGCTCGCCGAGGGCGACGTGGGCGCGGTGCTCGTCGAGCCGATCCTCGGGCGCGGCGGCTGCGTCGTCCCGCCCGCGGGCTTCTTGCGCGCGCTCTCCGCCGCGACGCGCGAGGGCGGCGCGCTGCTCGTGGCCGACGAGGTCTGGACGGGATGGGGGCGTGCGGGCGCGATGCTCGCGAGCGCCGACGCGGGGCCCGACCTCGTGTGTCTCGGCAAGGCCCTCGGCGCGGGCCTGGCCGTGAGCGCGTGTGTGGGGCGCGACGACGTGATGGCCGCGTGGGGCGAGCACGGGGGCGCGACGCTCCACACCGGGACCCACTTTGCCTCGCCGCCCGCATGCGCCGCGGCGCTCGCATGCCTCACCGAGATGCGCGATCGAGACCTCGTCGCGCGAGGGCGTGCGCTCGGCGAGCGGTTCCGCGCGGCGCTCGTCGAGGCGTGTCCCGAGCTCACCGTCACCGGGCAGGGGATGCTCGTGGGGGTGCGCCTGCCCGATCGCGGCGCCGCCCTCCGCGTCTCGCGCAGCCTGCTCGAGCGCGGCTTCATCACGTTGACGGGCGGGACCGACGGGCGCGCGCTCACGCTGTCGCCTGCGCTCGACATCGACGAGCCCGTGCTCATGGCGCTCGTGCCCGCGCTCCGCGACGTGATGCGCGAGGTCGGAGCCTCGTCGTGACGGGCGACGCGCTCGCGCGGAGCGACGCGATCCACGCGCGCCTCGCCCAGGTGATCGCGCGCTACGACGAGGCCGCCGCCGCCGGCGAACGGGCGCTCGACCTGGGCCCGGAGTTCGACGAAATCGCGTTGGATATCGCGTCTCTGCAGCACAGTGCGCAGCCGGGGTACGCCCGCCTCTGCGCGGCGCGGGGCGTGACGCCGAGCGCGGCCGGGCGGGCCGACGCGCTGCCGCCCGTGCCGACCGACGCGTTCAAGCTCGCGCGTGTATCGTCGTTCGACGAAGGCGCCGCGGTGGCCACCTTCCTCACCAGCGGCACGACCGTGGGCGCGCGCGGTGAGCACGCGTTTCGTCGGCTCGACACGTACCGCGCCGCGGCGCTCGCGACGGCGCGCGCGTGGCTCCTCCCGGGCGCGACGCCGCCGATGCAGGTCGCCGTCCTCGCGCCGCCGCCAGAGCAAGCGCCCGAGTCGTCGCTCGGGTACATGTGCGCGCGCTTCGTCGAGGCGTTCGGCGATGGCGCTCCGGCCGACGCCACGTGGCTCGTGTCCGACGGTGTGATCGACCTGCGCGGCTTCGACGAGCGCGTCTCGCGCGGGCTCACCACCGGCACGCCGACGTTGCTCTTGGGAGCGTCGTTCGCGTTCGTGCACCTGCTCGACGCCCTGGGGGAGGACTCGTTCGCTCTGCCGCCGGGCAGCCGCGTCATGACGACGGGGGGCTTCAAGGGCAAGAGCCGCGAGGTCGACGGCGCCGAGCTCCGGGCAGACATCGCGCGCGCCTTGCGCGTCGACACGCGCGCCGTCGTGAGCGAGTACGGGATGACGGAGCTGTCGAGCCAGTTCTACGAGCGCACGTTGGCCGAGGCGAACGCGGCGCCGGGCGTGCACGCCGAGCCGCCCTGGGCGAGGGTCGTCCCGGTCGACCCCGACACGCTCGAGCCCGTGCCCGAAGGCGACGTGGGCATCGCGAAGATCATCGACCTGCTCAACGTCGACAGCGCGGTCGCCGTGCTCACGCAAGATCGCGTGCGTCGCGTCGCGGGCGGCTTCGAGATCCTGGGTCG
>JAGQJA010000036.1:0-9037 GCA_020430845.1 Myxococcales bacterium | reverse complement strand
CGACCGTGACGCGAGACGAGCGCATCGCTGCCGTACAGAAGCTCCTCGACGCGGCGCGCGAGGTGGTGAGCGCGCGCGCGTTCATCGCGCCGGCGATCGTCGAGTCGACGGGGCTGTCGCGCGAGGGCGTGGAGCTCGCGCTCACCGAGCACGTCGAGGTCGACGCGACGCCCGGCGACGTCGCGGCGCTCGTCGATCGCGCTGGAGACCACCCCGAGGTCCGCGTGATCCTCTCCGCCAACGTCTTCGTCGGCGCGCTCCGCGCCCTCGCCCTCGCCCGCGCGGCGGCGCCTCGCGTCTGGGTGCGGCCGTCGCGGCGCGATCCGACGTTCGCGCGCGCGCTCGTCTCCGCGGCCAAGGACGACGCGATCACGCTCGTCGACGAGCTCGACCCTGCCTCCGTGTCCGAGGGGGTCATCCACGTGTACGGTCGCGACGACACGATCGCCGACGTGCGCGCGAAGGCCCGCGTGCCGGTCGTGGGGCACGCAAGCGGGATGGGCGTGGCGTGGGTCCCGCCCGACGCCGACATCGCGGCGGCCGCGCGCGCCCTGGCCCGCGACGTGGTGCCGTTCGATCAACGCGGGTGCTTGAGCCCCCGGATGGCGCTCGTGTGCGGCGAGGAGCGCGCGTCCGAGCTCGCGCAGCGGCTGCACGACGAGCTCGAGGCGCTCTCTGCGTCGGTGCCGCGCGGGCCGCTGCCGAGCGAGGAGCGCGCCGCGTCGGGCCGCTACGTCGCCACGATGACGTACGCGTGCAGCGTGCTCGTCGGGAGCCAGCACGCGGTCGGCCTCGGACCCCTGGGCGCGCCGTTGGTGTTGCCGCCGGTGTATCGGCACGTGCACGTCGCGCCGTGCCGCGACGCCGAGCACGCGCGCGAGCTCACGAGGCCGTTCGAGCGGGCCGTCATCTCGGTGGGCGCGCACAGCCGCGAGGCCGCCGGACAGATCGCGCCCGCGTGGGCGAGGCGGGCCGAGCTGGGGCGCATGCAACGGCCGCAGCTCGACGGACCCGTCGACTTGCGCGTGGGGTGAGCGCGCCCGTCAGCCGAGCTCGCGGCTCTCGCCGAGGGCCATGACCCACAGCCGCGCGTCGTCGAGACCTCGCTCGACGAATTTGGCGCGCGCACGCTCGGGCGGCTCGCCGATGGGCTCGTCGGTCAGCTTGAACGTGCCCCAGTGCATCGCGACGAATGTCTTGGCACCGAGCAGCTCGAACGCGCGCACCGCCTCGTCGGGGTTCATGTGCTGCGGCTGCATGAACCACGAGGGCTCGTACGCGCCGATGGGCAACATCGCCCAGTCGAGCGCGGGGAAGCGCGCCCCGATCTGCTCGAACACGTCGGCGCTGAACGCCGTGTCACCCGCGTGGTACGCCGTGCCCTCGGGGCCCTCGTAGACGAAGCCGCCCCAGAGGCGCTTGTTCTTGTCCCACGGCGTTCGCATCGACCAGTGCTGCGACGGCACGAGCGTGATCTTCACGTCGCCCACGCGGTGGGACTCCCACCAGCCCAGCTCGACGACGCGCGGCAGCCCGGCGGCGTGCAGGATGTCGGCGTTGTCCTTGGGGACGATGTAGAGCGCCTCGGGCCCGATGCGCCGCAGCGTCGGCAGGTCGAGGTGGTCGTAGTGAGAGTGGCTCACCGTGACGACGTCGACGCGCGGGGCCTCTTCGAGCGGGACGCCAGGCGCCGACAGGCGCGGGACGGTGTGCAGGCGCGTGGACCACACCGGGTCGGTCGCGAGCGTCAGGCCGCCGAGGCGGCCGAGGAACGTCGCGTGGCCCACCCACGTGAGGTGCGCGCGATCGCCCGCGAGCAGCGCGTGATCGACCGGCACGCGCGGCACGTCGAACGGCGCGTTGTCGACGCGTCGCTTGCCCGTGAGTCGATCGACGACCTGCCAGCGGAAGATGTCGGCGGGGCCCTTGTCGGGCGTCGTTCCGTCGAGGTTCGCGTAGCGCGGCACGTGCCGGTCAGGAGGAGGCCGGGGCCTTCTCCTTGAGCGGGAGGATCTGGACGCGACGGTCGGGGCCTTCGCCGTGGCTCTCGGTGCGCACGCCCGGGAGGTCCTTGATCGCCATGTGCACGACGCGGCGATCGCGCGCGTTCATCGGGTCGAACGTGATGACCTTGCCGTCCTTGGCCACGCGCTTCGCGAGCTTCTGCGCCATCTCGGCGAGCTGGTCCTCGTGACGCGCGCGGTAGCCCTCGGCGTCGACGGACACGTGCTTGCGCGGCTCGCCGTTCTTGTGGGCCACGCGGGTCGTCAGGTACTGGATGGCTTCGAGCACGGCGCCGCGCTTGCCGATCACGCGGCCTGCGTCGGGGCCTTCGATCTCGAGCCGGATCTCGTCGTCGGAACCCTCGCCGTCGTCGGGCGCGAAGTTGACGTCGGCGTCCATGTCCATGCGCTCGAGGAGCATGTCCACGAAGGCGATCGCGCGCTCCGCCTGGGGGCTCGCCGCCCGCTGCTCCTCGCCGCCGTGCGCGGCGTCTTCCGAACCACTGTTACCGGTCGTGCTCGAGTTAGACACGTGCCTTCCCCTTTCCTAGCTCTCCCGCAGGCGGTCGAGAGCTCTTCGAAGTCTTGTCGGTGGGCTTGCTCACTTGCTTCACCGTGATCTCATTGCTCGGTCCGCGCGGCGCGAGCTTCTCGACCGCGAGCTGCTGGCCGATGCCCAGGAGGCTGTTGGTCATCATGTAAACACCGAGCGCGGCCGGCAAGAAGAGCATCATAGCCCCGAAGATGAGGGGCATGCCCCACGCCATCATCTTCTGCTGCATCGGGTCCATGCCCTGCTGCGGCATCAGTCGCTGCTGCGCGATCATCAGGCCGCAGAGCGCGGCCGGCAGGATGAAGTAGCGGTCGGGCGCCGACAGGTCGCTGAACCACAAGAAGCGTGTATGGTACATCTCGACGGCCGTCTGGAGCGTCGTGTACATCGCGAACCAGACCGGCATCTGCACGAGCTGCGGCAAGCACCCGCCGAACGGGTTCACGCCGTGCTTCTTCCAGAGCTCCATCATGGCCAGGTTCTTGGCCTGCGCGTCGTCGGCGAACTTCGCGTTGAGCGAGTCGACCTCCGGCTTGAGCTTGCGCATCGCGATCGTCGTCTTGATCGACTTGAGCGTGAGCGGGAAGAGCAGGAGGCGGAGCGCGATGGTCATCAGGATGATGGCCACGCCCCAGTTGCCGAACGTCACCTTGTCGTGGAGGAACGACAGGACCGAGACGAGGACCGTCACGACCGCCGAGAACGAGAACGTGCCGAGCGAGATCGTGTCGCCCAGCTTGGCGTGGCCGCCCGCCGCCGCCTGCAGCACGGGGCGCTCCTTGGCGCCGAAGTAGGCCGTCTGCTTGTACGTGGTGCTCTCGTTGGGCGCGAGCTCCTTGCCCGGGAAGACGAGCTTGGCGTGGAAGATCGTCACCGCCTCGTCGGAGTCGTGAGGCTGTCCCGCGACCGTCCAGTCCTCGGCCAGGATCTCGCACCGCGGCAAGGGGCCGCCCGGCGACGGGATCAGCGCCTGCGTGAAGTAGTGGCTGCTCACCGCGGCGAAGCGGTCGGTGCTGGGCACGCCGACCCAGCCGGCGGCAAAATCGCCCTTGGTCTTGCGGACGACCTCTTTGCCCGCGGCGCACGTGAGGTCCGTCTGGAACGGAGGCACGCGGCCCATGCTCCCCTTCATGTCGCGCGCCTCGCGGTACGCGTACACGCCGATGGTGAGCTGGTGCTTCTTGGGGTCGGCCGCGAGGTTGGTCACCGACGTCTCGACCTCGAGCTCGAACGGGCGCGTGCCCGCGGTGACCTTCTTGACGATGCGGACGAGGTCGTCGGCGTACGTGAACGTGCAGCCCGTGTCGTTGGGCATGCGCTCGAGCGCCCACGGGAAGCGGTCGTACTTGATCTGGTTGTCGCCCTCGGGGCCGCGGAACAGCGTGCGCAGCGAGCGCCAGCGCTCCTGATCGGGCGTGGTCGACAGGTCGATGCGGTCGTAGCCGTGCAGACGGAAGTGCGTGATGGCGGCGCCGCGCGACGACAGCTCGGCGTCGAAGCGGTTGCCGGCGATCTTGCAGAGCTCGCCGTCTTGCGGCGTGTTGGCGTGGCCGTCGGTCGGAGGGTCGATCGCGTCGGGCACGAAGGCCGGCGCGTTGATGTACTTCTCCTCGGGCAGCTGCTGGACCTTGTCGTTCGAGCCCGTGATCGCGGGCATCCCGAACTTCAAGAAAACGATGACCGCGATCGCAATCAGCGCGAAGCGGACGACACTGCTCCTGTCCATCTCTTCGTGGGTCCTTCGCGCTGCTTCTACGTGGTGGGTTCGAGAGCCTTCCCGCGGGGGTGGCCCGGCGGGGGTGGCGGATCGAAGCCGCCCGGATGAAACGGGTGGCACTTACACAGGCGCACAGCCGAAAGCAAGCCGCCTCGCAGCGCGCCGTGGCCTTGGATGCAGGCGGCGGCGTAGCGCGAGCACGACGGTTCGAACCGGCAGACGTTGCCCAGGAACGGCGAGACGAGCCACTGGTAGACCCGGATGAGCTCGAGCAGAGCTCTCGCGAAGAGCGAGGGGCGTGGTTCGATCGCGGCCGACACGGGGGCCAAACATGGGTCGATTCGGGGGCCCGAACAAGGTCAAACCGTCGAAACCGCGGTCAATCGCCCGAGCGCTCAGAATTAGCCAATAGTTTCAGTGATTTGTCGTGCAGCTTGCGGCGCACGTTCGACCACTGCGCGCGCACGTCGGCCAGGCCGAGCTCGTGGGCGCCTGGTCGCGCGATGACCACGAGGTCGACGCCGTCGGGCACGAAGCCCGGACACGTGCGGAACGCCTCTCGACAGAGCCGCTTGACCCTGGCGCGGTCAACGGCGCACCCGACGCGCTTGGTGACGACGACGCCCAGACGCGACGGGCCGCGGCTCGCCTGCGGCTGCGCGTCGACGAGCAGGACGAAATGGGGCGTCGTGACGCGCGTCTTGGTGGCTTGGACGCGCAAGAAGTCGGCCCGACGCCGTAGGCGCCGGTCGCGACCGAAGCGAAGCGGAGCGCCGTCCCTGGGCGCGTGGCCCTCGGACGCGCTCACCGCATCTACTTCTTGAAGGTGCTGACGGTGAGGCGCCAGCGACCCTTACGGCGCCGGTTCTTCAGCACTTGCTGGCCGCCGCTGGTCGCCATGCGCGCACGGAACCCGTGGGTCCGGAGGCGTCGCAGGTTATGGGGCTGATACGTACGCTTCATCTCGTCCTCTTCAAGGTACCCCGCACGCGGCGGCGGGAAGCTCGGCAGGTGGCGCGTGGGCCCGGAGGGGCTTTTCCACGGGCGCCGGGGAACCGAGGGCGGCGAAAGAAAGCACCTCACCCTCGCGTCGTCAAGGGCGCAGCTTTGCGCACGAAAGTTCTTTTCCGGCGCGCGCGTCCCAGGTACCGTTTTTTCCTCCTACAAAACGGCGTTGGCTGTTCACGCGACGCTTCCCGCCCCTGCGGCGGAGGCTTGGAATGACCTACACGCGCGCTCGTTCGGTGGAAAAGCTCAAGCAAAGGCCGTCTGCGAGGGCCGCCCTGTGTGCCGGCGCCCTCTCGGCCGCCGCCGCGACGCTGCTCGGCCTGCCCGAAGCGTCGGCCCAGCAGCAGACCTTCCATCTCGACCGACTCGAGGTGCCGGGCGCGCCGGGTGATGGCATCGCGCTCTTTCGGCCGGCCAACGATCCGAACAACCTCGTCTACGGCCAGCTCGCGGTGGGCTACTCGCTCCGCCCGCTGCGCACGGCCACGATCACGACGGATCGCTCGGTCCTCACGCGGTCGCGGTCGAGCGTCATCCAAGACCAGCTGAGCATCTACGGCAGCGTCGGCTTCGAGCTGCTCGAGCGCGTCATCGTGGGCGCCACGTTCCCGGTCACGCTCGTCCAGACCGGCGGAAACCCAGACTACGGCGGCTCGTCGATCATCGGACCGGCGCCGTCGCGCACGACGACCGTGGGCACCGACGGCCCGGCGGTCGGCGACATCCGCCTCGATCTCCGCGGCACGGTCCTGCGCTCGCAGGATCGCGGCTCGGCGCTCGGCGCGCAGGTCAGCCTGTTCGCACCGACGGGCAACGGCTCGAACACCAACTTCGGCGGCGACGGCGCCACGTCGGGTCTCTTCATGGTGACCGGCGAGACGAAGGTGAAGTCGTTCGTGCTCGTGGCCAACACGGGCATCCACTTTCGGCCCCGCAACTCGATCAACGATCCCGTCAACGGCTCCGGCCTCGGCGTGGGCAACGAGTGGCGTTGGGCCGTGGGCGCGTTCCTTCCGCTCAAGGACGGCAAGTACCGCATCGGCGCGACGATCTTCGGGCAGACCGGGATCGAGAGCGACACCAAGATCATCGGCGACACCGCCTTCACGGGCCGCAACACGCCCATCGAGTGGCAGGCCGAGGGCCGCATGAAGCTCGGCCCGGCCGACCACTACTGGGTCGGCATCGGCGCAGGCACGCTGATCGCCGGCGGCTACGGCGCGCCCGCGTTCCGCGGCGTGGCGCTGTTCGGCACGTACATCCCGATCCTGGAGTCGGGCGCGAAGAGCCCCGACAAGAAGGCGATGCGCGAGCGTTATCGCTCCAACGCGCCCGACCGCGACGGCGACGGCATCCCCGACGACATCGACGCGTGCCCCGACGAGCCCGAGGACCACCTCGGCAACGATCCCAACGACGGCTGCCCGCAGCCGCCGGATCGCGACGGCGACGGCATCCCGGACATGTACGACAAGTGCCCGGACGAGCCCGAGGACAAGGACGGCATCGACGACGGCGACGGCTGCCCCGAGACCGACGCCGACAACGACGGCATCCCCGACACCGAGGACGCCTGCCCCAAGGAGCCCGGCGCCAAGAACGCCGATCCGAAGAAGAACGGCTGCCCGAGCTTCATCAAGGTCGAGGGCAACGTCGTGCGCATCCTGCAGCAGGTGCACTTCGCGACCGGCTCGACCAACATCCTCCCCGACAGCTTCCCGATGCTCCAGGAGATCGCCAACCTGCTCAAGGCGAACCCAGGCATCAAGCGCATGAGCATCGAGGGCCACACCGACAATCGGGGCGGCGCCGACATGAACAAGAAGCTCTCGCAGGGCCGCGCCAACTCGGTCATGGCCTGGCTCGTGGCGCACGGCGTCGGCGGCGAGCGCCTCGAGGCGCACGGTTACGGCCTCGAGAAGCCCATCGACGACAACAACACCGATCAAGGGCGCGCGAACAACCGTCGCGTCGAGTTCAAGATCCTCGAAGAAGAGGACACGAACAAGATCCGCCGCTGAGGCGCCCGTCGCGCTCGAACGGTCGGCGCGTCAGCTCGGCGCGACGTACCGATCTGCGCGTCAGCTCTACGCGCGGCGTACCGATCTGCGCGTCAGCCCGGATCGTCCGCGAAGAGCTCGCAGACGAACACGTCGCCGCCTTCGCTTCGCGCCGCGGCGATGCCCACGTGCGTGAACGCCGGCGAGAGGATGTTGGCTCGGTGCGACGGGCTCGCCCAGAGGGCCCGGTGGGCGGTCGCGACCGAGCGCGCCCGCGCGACGTTCTCTCCCACCGCGTGGGGCCGGAGCCCCGCGGTCTCGGCTCGGAGCGCCGGATCGCCGTCGCCCGCGTCGTGCGCCACGCGGCCGGTGCGGGTCATGCGCGCCACGTGCGCCGCGCAGAGGGCGTCGAGCACGGTCGATCGCGTCAGCGGGGGGAGCGACTCACCCGCGCGCGCGGCGCCGAGCATGCGCGACAGCGCCTCTGCGTCGTCACCCCCGCCCGCCACCGCCTCTCCGGGCGCGGGTCGCTCCCGGGCCTGCGCGGGCGAAACATCTGCATATACATCGAATTCGAGCACGGGCCGCGGTCCGTCGTCGAGGTCGGCGACGAGCTGGGCGACGAAGGCGCCGGCGCGATCCGGCGCGAAGCGGGCGCGCACGTGTCCGCCCGCGTCGGCGCGCGAGAACGTGGTGGGCACGGGTCGCGGCCGACCCGACGGCCCGAGGACGACGAGCTTGGCGTCGGTCGCGCCCACGAGCAGCTGCGCGTCGACGGTGAGCCACTCGCCGACGCGCGCGCGCGTCGCGACGGGCGTGAGCGTGGCCGCGGCCTCGGCCGCGACGACGGCGTAGACGTGGCCCTTGCCCGAGCGCGCCGCGCCGACCCCACAGCGGCGCGGTGACCGCACGTGACCGAGCCACTCCGTGAGCCGCGCGCGCAGGGCGTCCGCGCCCACCTCGGGGCCTGCAGACGCGATCCACACCTGAGGCGCCACGTACGGGGCGCCACGCGCGCGGCTCGCGGCCTTGACCGACGTGGGCGTCGCTCCACCGACGGCGCGCGCCGCAGCCCACGACGCGGCGACGTCCTCGAGGGCGCCGTCGGGTCCGCCGCACGCGTCGAGCAGCGCGCCTAGCGCAGGATCGCCCGACGTCTCGCGCGCGCTCTTGCGCGGCGCTTCGGCGAAAAGCCCCGATCCCTCGGGGGCGCGAGGCGGAGGCGTGAACAGCTCCGCGGCCGTCGGCTCGGCAGGAGCGATGCGCGACGGGCCACACGCGACCGCGCCGAGGAGGAGCGCCGTGCGCCGCCACATGCGCTCAGGCTAGATCGTCCGCCGCGGAGCGGACCACTTTGGCGCCGCTACGGCGCGGCCCCGTCGGCGCGTTTGCGCCGCTTGGGCGGACCCGCGAGACCGCGGCGCGCGAGGGCGATCCCCACGCGCACCCCGAGGATGAACCCCGCCGCGACCGCGAGGGCGACGACGAGCGGCGATCCCACCGCGGCTCAGTTGATCGTGAAGCTCTTGCCGACGCGCACCGGGCCGCCAGAGAAGGCGGGGACGCGCGCGCCGCGGTAACGACCCGCGATGCAGCCGCCGACGGCCGTGCCCGGGAAGGGGCCTCCGTCGACCGCAGCGGACGCCACGGACCCGTTGGGGGCGAACGTGACGGTCACGTGACCCGAGCCCGTCGGCCCGTCGGCCTTCTTGCAGGAGCTGACGTTGACGCCGCCGAGCGCGGCGGCCGCAGCGCC
>JAGQJA010000478.1 GCA_020430845.1 Myxococcales bacterium | reverse complement strand
GGGTACTGCGTCCCGTACGGCTGAGCGCTGGCCGCGGGCGTTTGAGGCGGCGGGTCTTGCTTCTTCGAGCACGCCGCGACGGCGACGGCCAAAGTGGTGAGGCCCAGGAGCACTGCCGGAATCTTTCGCATGATCGGAATCCCTCCAAAAAGAACCAAGAAGCCCTCACAGAGGTATCGCGGGGCTGGATTGAGCGTCAACGCGTCTGACGAGCGACGCTTACGCTCCATGCGATCGAGCGGTAAGCTGCCGCGCCCATGACCGCTGGGAGAGCATCGCTGGCTGCGCTCGTGCTCGCGGCGTGCACGCGCGGCGAGCCGCCCACGTTCGACGCGGGCCCCGGCGCGAGCCCATCCGTGGCGCCGCTTCCGCCGCCGCCGGGCGCAGCGGTCGCGCCGGCCTCGGGCGCTCCGGCGGGCGCCACGCCGGCTCCGAGCGCGACCGTGGATCCGGGCACGCTCGCCCAGACCGACGCCAAGCCGTCGAACGACGACGACACGTTCAAGCGCCGCATGGAGACACTGTGGGATGCCGTCGTACACGACGAGCCCGAGCGCGCGCTCCCGGCGTTCTTTCCCCGCACCGCGTACGAGCAGGTCAAGGCCGTGGGCAACCCCGAGGCCGACTGGCGCCGGCGCCTCGTGGGCGCGTACCGGCGCGACATCCACGCGCTGCACAAGCGCCTGGGATCGCACGCGGCCGACGCCAAGCTGCTCGGCGTCGAGGTGCCCCCCGATCGCGCGCGCTGGGTCGAGCCCGGTGAGGAGTACAACAAGCTCGGGTATTGGCGTGTGTACGGCACGCGCGTGCGATACGAGGTGGAGGGCCGCGAGCGATCGTTCCCGGTGAGCTCGCTCATCTCTTGGCGCGGAGAGTGGTACGTGGTGCACCTGACGGGGTTCAAATGACCGAGACGCTCGAGGTCGAGCAGCGGCGCTCTCGCAAGCCCGCAGAAAAAACCAAGGACCGTCCCTCGGGCGCGGCGCTCGACCTCGTCGAGCCTCCGCCCGGCGCGCGGATGAGCGAGGCGACCAAGCGCCGCACGCGCGCGGCGGCCGAGGCGATCTTCGCGCGCATCGACGGCGACGCGATCGCGGCCCCGCCCGAGGATCGCATCACGTGGCTCGTCACCGACCTCGACGACTTCCTCGCGAGGGTGCGCGGGCAGACGCGCGTGGTCTTCCTGGTGTCGCTCTGGGTCGTGTCGGTGATCGGACCGCTCTTCGTGCGCGCGTTCGGAGGGCTCGGCGCGCTCCCGGTGCCCCGCCGCGTCGAGGCGCTCGGCAAGATGGAAGAGAGCGGCCTTGCCCCCGCCGTGCTCGGCGTCAAGGCGCTGCTCTGTACGCTCTACTACGAGCACCCCGACGCGGCGCGCGAGGTCGGCTTCGACGGCGTGTGCCTCACCGCGACCAAGGAGCGAGCGTGAAGGGCGAGATCCTCATCGGCCGCGACGTCGAGCAAGACCTCTCGCTCGACGCCGACGTCGTCATCGTGGGCTCGGGAGCGGGGGGCGCCGTGGTCGCGTGCGAGCTCGCGCGCGCCGGCCAGCGCGTGGTCGTGCTCGAGACGGGCTCGCGCTACACGCCGGAGCAGTACGGCGCGATGCGGCCGACCGAGTCGATGCGCCACCTGTGGCAAGACGGCGGCCTCACGTTCGCGATGGGCCTCGGAGACACGCCGGTCATCAACGTCATGATGGGCAAGTGCGTCGGAGGCTCGTCGGTGCTGACGGGCGCCGTGTGCTTCCGCACGCCCGGGTCGGTGCTCGAGCACTGGTCGCGCACGCTGCGCATCGAGGGCGTCGACGAGCGCGCGATGGAGCCGTACTTCGAGGGCGTCGAGCGGCGCGTCCACGTGCAGGAGGTCCCCGCGTCGATGCGCTCCAAGAGCACCACGCTCTTTGCGCGCGGGGCCGAAGAGGTGCTCGGGCAGCCCCTCAAGCCGCTCCGGCGCAACACCGACGGATGCAACGGCTGCGGGCGGTGCAACTTCGGCTGCCCGCACGGCGCGAAGATGAGCGTCGACGTCACCTACCTCGCCGACGCGCTCGAGGCCGGCGCGACGCTCGTGTCCGAGGCCGAGGTCGAGCGCATCGTCATCAAGTCGGGCCGCGCGGTGGGCGTCGTGGGGCGCCTCAAGAACGGAAAGCACGGCAAGAAGCGCGGGGCGCTCGACGTCCGGGCGCGCCGCGTCGTCGTCGCGTGCAACGCGTTCCATTCGCCGCTGTTGCTCCGACGCAGCGGGCTCGGAGGCCAGAGCGGCCAGATCGGCAAGAACCTCACCTTGCACCCGGGCTTCCGCGTGATGGCGCGCTTCGACGAGCTGGTGAAGGGCTGGCAGGGCGCGCTGCAGAGCATGTACACCGACGCGCTCGAGGCCGACGGCATCACGATGGTGGGCCTGTTCGTGCCGCCGGGCGTGCTCGGGGCGACGATGCCCGGGGTCGGCCCCACGCACGTCGCGCGGGCCAAGCAGATCCCGCACATGGCCGTCTTCGGCGGCATGCTGCACGACGAGGCGGGCGGCCGCGTGCACGACATCTTCGGGTTCCCGCAGATGACCTACCGCATGGCGCGCCGCGACCGCGCGACGGTGCCCAAGCTGATGCGCGTGATGGCGAAGATCTTCTTCGCCGCCGGCGCGCGCGAGGTGATCCTGCCGGTGCTCGGGGTGGGCGGCGTGACGCCCGATCGCCTGCGCACGCTCGATCTCGAGAACGTCCCGGGTCACATGCTCGAGTGCGGCTCGCAGCACCCGCTCGGCACGTGCCGCATGGGCGACAGCCCGCAGCACTCCGTGGTGCAGAGCTCGGGCGAGTCGTGGGAGGTGCGCGATCTCTACGTGGCGGACGGCAGCGTGTTGCCCACCAGCCTCGGCGTGAACCCGCAGCTGTCGATCATGGCGATGGCGCAGCGCATCGCCACGGGCATGCGCGACCGTCCCCTGCCCTCCTGATTCGGGCGCGCGTCAGGGCGCGTCGGCGAACGCGCCCGCGACGCGGCGACGCCAGCGGCCGCCGCGAAAGAGCGCGCCCGCGACGACGCTCTGCACGGCGTACGCGGCCATGATGGCGACGAAGACGCCGCGCGGCCCCCAGCCGAGCTTCTTCGAGAGCAGCCAAGCCAGCGGGATCTTGAACAGCCAGAAGCACGCGAGGTTGATGAGCATCGGCGTCGTCGTGTCGCCCGCGCCGTTGAACGCCTGCACGGCGACCATGCCGAAGGCGAACGCGACGAAGCCGATCGACACGATGCGCAGGCAGTCCGCGGCGAACGCCGTCGCCGTGGCGTCGGCGACGAAGAGCCCGGCGAAGGCCGCGGGCGCGGCGACGAAGGCCAGGCCGATGGGACCGAGGAACGCGACGTTGTACGCGGCGACGGTGAGCACGGAGCGCCGCGCGCGATCGGGCGATCGGGCGCCGAGGTTCTGCCCCACGAGCGTCGCCGCCGCCTGCGCGAGCCCCCAAGACGGCAGCAGCGCGAAGGTGATGATGCGCATCGCGACCGTGTAGCCCGCGAGCGCGAGGCTGCCGAACGTGGCGAGGATGCGCACCAGCCCGAGCCAGCTCACGGTCTCGATCGACACCTGGAGCGCGGCGGGCGTCGCCACCTTGGCGAGCTCCGCGAGCACACGGCCGTCGGGGCGCATGTGTCGCCGCGCGATCGCCACGCGCGCGCGCCCGCGCACGAGCAGCGAGAGCTGATACACGACGCCCACGGCGCGGCTGCCGGTCATCGCGATCGCGGCCCCGATGACGCCCATCTTCGGGACGGGGCCCACGCCGAAGACGAGCACCGGCGTGACCATCATGTTGAGGATGTTGGCGATCCAGAGCGAGCGCATCGCGAGCGCCGCGTCGCCCGCGCTCCGCAGCACGGCGTTGAGCACGAAGAGCAGGAAGATCGTCGCGCTGCCGCCGAGCATCACGGCCGTGTACCCCGAGCCGCCGCTCACCACGCCTTCGCTCGCGCCCATGACGCCGAGCAGCGTGCGCGCGAGCGGCGCGCCGACGGCCCCCGCCACGCCCGCCACGAGCAGCGCCAGGAGCACGACCTGCCCCGCCGCGCCGGACGCGCGCTCGTCGTCCTTCTCGCCGATGCGCCGCGAGATCATCGCGGTCGCCGCGGCCGACAGGCCCATCGCCAGCGCGTACACGGGCGAGAGCATCATCTCGGTGAGGCCCACGGTGGCGACGGCGTCGGGGCCGAGCTTCGAGACGTAGAAGATGTCGACGATCGTGAGCAGCGACTCCATCGACATCTCGAGCACGGTCGGGATGGCGAGCAGCAGCACCGCGCGCCGCACGGGGATGGCGGTGAGATCGGACGGCGAGCCGCGGAGCGCCTCTCGCACCGTCGCCCACGCGCTCGTCGAAGGCTCGCCCACGCGCGCCTGTGTGGTGCACGCGCCGCCGCGCCGCAACCCCTCGTCCGACACGCGCGGCGACCGGGCGCGCGGCGAGCGCGGCGAGCGCCGGAAATCCCTGGACGACCGCCGCCACCCAAAGTATCGAAAGGACTACGCTATCGGGCCGATAGCTCAGTTGGTTAGAGCTGCGGACTTTTAATCCGTAGGTCCTGGGTTCGAGTCCCAGTCGGCCCACCAGCCAACGCCGCGCGGGGGGCGCGGCGC
>JAGQJA010000477.1 GCA_020430845.1 Myxococcales bacterium | reverse complement strand
GCGACTACTACGACATCGCCGATGGCGTGCCTCAGCGGGCGTAGGTGATCGCTACTGGCGTGATGTCCGGATCCGTGTCCGGGCACGCTCACGCTCGCGTCCTATCTTGAGGCTCGTCGGCAGCCGGCGCGATCGCCGCGCGGGTGGGGAGCCGACCCAAGCGCCGTCGCTGCGCCAAGAACGCGCGCGCGATGGCACGGAGTCCTTCGTCATGAGCACCATCCTTCTCAGGAACACCCTTCTGCAGACCACCGCACACCGACTCGGCGATGTGATCGACTGGGTCGAGCGCCCGTGGGCGCCGTGCAACAACGACGCGCTTCGGCGCCTCTGGCACGAGGCACGCCGTGATCGTGCCGCTCACCCCGCGCTCGCCTTCACGCTCGAGCAAGAAGTGCAGAACCTCGGCGCGCGCGATCTCGACCATGTGGCCGCGCGGCTCGGTTGCGCGCCGACGACCGCGGGCGTCGCGAGCGCGATCACACAGCGCCTCGGCGTCGCCTGGCCCGAGCCCGTTCGCGTGCCCTCAGACGCCATCGCGAGCGCCTTCGGCGCGTTCGTCCAGATCGCGAGCGCGTTCGCCGGCGCGCGGCCCGCACGCGGTCGTCGCGGTCGACGCTACGGTCACCGCCGCGGGTGACGTCTACTCGAGCAGCGCGGCCCCGGCCGTCGCGCTGCAGTCTGTGAAGACCCGTGGGCAAGCGAGACCCGAGGCGCGCGCGTACGTCAACGCCCCGCGTCGAGCCGCGAGATCGGCCGAGAGGCTCACGGCCTCGTAGTGTCCGTCGAGCCAGCTCACCGGATCGTCTCTGCACGCCGCGAGCTCGACGGCGTCGCCGATCACCGTGCCGTGCAGCACGAGCCCACCCAGCGCGAGCTGTGCCGCGCCGCCCGCACAGACCCACCGAAGGCGACCGACGCGGTGACTGACCGGATCGGTGACGGCGCAGCTCGTCGGTCTGAGTTGTTCGATCTCGACGAGCGCCTCGCAGTCGTAGTCGGGCATCGGCGCGACAGGCGGGGCGGCCGACGCGTCGTCGGGGGCGCGCGCGTCTGGATGATCGGACGATCGTGCTCCGCCGTCCGAGCCGGGCGGAGGAGTCTCCGCGGTGGGGACGTCTTGGCGTACCGGGGGCGCGCTCGCGGGATCGCCCGCGCACGCGGCGACGAGCACGGGCAGCGCCAACGTGAGCGGAACGCGCAGCGTGGAGAGGGCCGGCGTCGCGAGCATGCGCGCGACTCTGCAACGCGGATGCCGACGCGCTGAACCGCGAAATGCTCGCCGTTGCGCGACGTGAGCGGAGATCGCCGCGTCGCAGATCGCGACGGCGTGGCGTTCCGCGAGGTGCGCCTCGCTTGGCGTGAGCGCGTGATGCGGTATGACTCTCTGCGATGGTCGACTCGCTGCGTGACCCGCGCGCGTACCTCCAGCAACGGGTGAAGCTCTTCACCGGCGTCGCCTGCGTCTTCTTCGCGGCGCTGCTCGCCCTCGACTTCGCGACGCCGGCGGAGGGCGAGGCCACGTTCTCGAGCACCCGCGTGGCGTCGATCGTCGTGCTCGTCTCCAACGCCGTCGTGTGGTCGATCACTCGACGAGGCGAGCGGTCCATCACGCTGGTGCGCGGCCTCGAGCTGGGCACGATGGTCGCGGCGATGGCCGTCTACGCGACGCTCCCGCTCCACCCGCCCGTGCAGGGACACGGCGGCGTGATGGCCATGTTCACGCCCGTGCCCATGGCCGTGGTCGTGCTCCTGCGGGCCGCCATCATCCCGAGCCCGCCTTGGCTGTCGGTCGCTGTCGGTGTCGCTTGGGGTGGCGCGATGACGGCGTCGTCGACCTTGGGGTGGGAGGGCATCGAGCTCGTTCTCCCGCGCCAGCTCGTCGACTCGCCCGGCCCCGAGGGCTTCGCGCCGTGGAAGCTGCCCTTCTCGCTCGGTGTGCTCACGACCGTCGCGTTCTCGTTCGTGGCAGGCGTGATCTCGCACGTCGTGCACGGGCTCCAGACGCGCGTGCGCAAGGCGATGGAGCTCGGGCAGTACACGCTCGAGGCCAAGATCGGTGAAGGCGGGATGGGCGTCGTGTACCGGGCGCGTCA
The DNA here is from genome assembly GCA_020430845.1 of Myxococcales bacterium. Lineage (GTDB taxonomy): Bacteria > Myxococcota_A > Polyangia > Polyangiales > Polyangiaceae > Labilithrix. The sequence goes on along the minus strand of JAGQJA010000477.1, from coordinate 11,596 downwards.
CCGTCTGCTCCGTAGGCCGACGGCCGTCAAACTGCTGCCTCCATCGAAAGCAGGCGAGAGGGCGATCGCGCGCTTCGAACGCGAGGTTCAGCAGACGAGTCGCCTCTCGCACCCCAACACCGTGGGCATCTTCGACTTCGGTCGGACCCAGGACGGCATCTTCTACTACGCGATGGAGTACCTCGACGGCATCAGCCTCCAACATCTGGTCGACGCCTTCGGACCGCTCCCTCCCGCCCGCGTCGTCCACGTCTTGACGCAGGCCGCCGCCGCGCTCGGCGAGGCCCATGCGATGGGACTCGTGCACAGAGACATCAAGCCCGACAACCTGATGCTCTGCGAACGCGGAGGCGTGCCCGATGTCGTCAAAGTGCTCGACTTCGGGCTCGTCAAAGACGTCGACGCCGAGACGCAGCTGAGCGCCGCGAACGCCGTGGCGGGCACGCCGCTGTACATGGCGCCCGAGACACTCTCCGCGCCCGAGACGGTCGGACCGCCGAGCGACCTCTACGCGCTCGGGGCCGTGGGCTACTTCTTGCTCTCGGGCAGGCACGTCTTTCGGGGCAACGTGGTCGAGGTCCTCGGGCAGCACCTCCATTCGGCCCCGCCGCCGCTCGGCGAGGACGTCGACGACGAGCTCGCGTCGGTCGTGATGCGCTGCCTCGAGAAGGAGCCCTCCGAGCGCTACGCGTCGGCGACCGAGCTCGCCGAGGCGCTCGACGCCGTCGACTCCGCCGGGACGTGGAGCGAGCGCGAGGCGCGGGCTTGGTGGAACGCTCACCAAGAAGCCATCGGCGAGCGCCGCGCGGCCGAGCGCGTGTCGACCGATCTGACGGTCGCTCCTCTGTGAGTCTTCGATCGACCCCTTCGCCTCGACGCCCTCGACGCGTTGCTCGTCCCGATCGAGCGCGGCGACGCCCGTGGCGGAGCGTAGCCTCCCCCCTTTTCTTCCGCGCGGTCGCCCCTACGCATGAGTCATGGATGCTCCTTGCGCCGCGTGCGGGGAGCGGGGGGCCAAGGCACCCTCGCGCCTGCGTTGGGTCGTCGTCGTGCTCGCGTGGATCGTCGCCGTGCCGATCGGCGCCGTGTGCGCGCTCGTCGTGCCCCTCAACCTCGTGCTGATGCCTTCGTTCCTTGCCGTGTGGGGCATGGCGTTCGGCCCGCTCGCGCGCTGGGCGACCGACCCGATCTGCGATGGTTGTCGCGCAGACGGGCGTGAGCGAGACGCGGCGCGTGAGGCGCGGGTGGACCGCGCGGACTGCTACGCTCGCGAGCGGCCATGGCGTCGCGAACCCCCTCCCGTCGTGGCCAGTGGCTCGTAACGCTCACCATCGCGTCCGTCGCCGTGGCGTTCGTCGCGCTCGATGGCGGCGGCGCCACACGTCGCTGGGCCCGCCGCGTCGGTCTCGCGTCGCCGGAGCCGTCGGTCACGCCGAGCGCCGCTCCGTCGTCGGCGCCTCGCGACTTGTCCACCGCGACGGCCGTCGTGTCGCCGAGCGCAGCGCCCACACCGGACTCGGGCGCCCGCGTTGCCGCGCTCGAGGGCGATGACGCCGCTGCCGCTCCGGACACCCGCGCCGCGCCCTTCTCGTTCGGCGACGTGACCTACACCGAGACCGATTGCGACGTGCTCGCCGACGTGTCGGCGCTCGCGAGCGCGCACGTGGCCGGCAAGACGCGTCCGACCGTGGTCGGTCTCAGCCGCGCGCGTTACCCGATCGGCTCGCCGTTCATCGCGGCGCAGGACGACGCTCAGCTGCGCGCGTGGTTCGTCGGAGCTCCCGACTCCTTCGAGGGCGTCGCGTCGCGTTTCGAAGCTGCGGTGCACGAGGGGTCGCACGTCTGGGTCGCCAAGCACTCCACCGGGCGCGTCGTGCGCTACCCGGTGCGCGAGGATCTCACCGTCGAGGTCCGGCGCCTGCGCAACTTCGATCGGAGCGAGATCCTCGCAGCGCACCTCGACCCCGAGCGCGACACCTACGCCAAGGTCTACCTCGAGGGCGTGAGCGGCGCGCAGGGCTTCAACACCCTGCTCGACGAGTACAACGCGTACACGCACTCGCTCGCGTCCCGCTACTGCACGCGCGACCTCGTACCCCCGAGCACGCGGACGAGCGCGCGCGACGGCATTCTCACCATGATGTACTACGTCGAGACGTACCTGGCCTTGGCGCGCACGAAGCACCCCAAGGACTACGCGGCCATCCTCGCCGACGCGGGGCACCGCCGGCTCATCCTCACGGTCTGGGCCCGCGCAGAGCTCTGGCTGCGACGGAGCGCGTCGAGCCGCGCGCTCGGCATCCGCGACGAGGAGATCGCCCGCTGGGTGTACGAGCCCTCGCGCCTCGAAGAAGTCGCCCGCGTCCGCGACGCATCCACGTCGCGTGACGCCGGTCGCGACTGAGCCGGCCGATCGCCGTAAGCAGGGAGAGCGCATGGAATCGCGCCTCGTCGGCTGATATCCTCGCCTCGTCGTGCCCCTCCACCAACTGCTCTACATCAGCGCTGCGAAGGTGCCGTTCACCGAGGAGCAGCTCACCGAGCTCGTGCACGATGCCCGCGACGGCAACGCGAAGCGCGGCGTCACGGGGCTGCTGCTCTACTCCGACGGCCACTTCATCCAGCTCATCGAAGGCGAGGTCGACGCGGTGCGCGAGCTCGCGTCCAAGATCAAGGCCGACACGCGACACCACGAGTTCCAGCAGCTCCTCAGCCGCCAGAGCGACGCGCGCCTGTTCCCCGACTGGTCGATGGGGCTCGCGTCGATGGCCGACATGAGCGAAGAGCACCGCGCCGAGTTCAGCACGTTCATCCAAGACGTGCGGAGCGGCAAGATCCAGGCGTCGCCCGACGACCGGGCGCCCATGAAGCTGCTCGTGCGCTTCGCGTCCGTCGTCGGGCCCTGATCGGTCTACGCGGCCGCGCGTCGCCGCTGCACCTCCGCCCACGCCTCGGCCGCGCCGAGCCCGCACGCCTCGAGGCCGGGCACGATCGTCTGCGTCATGCACTCGACGAACACCGTCCAGTTGGAGCGCCCGTGCGGCGCGCCGATCGCCGTCCCCGCGTCGGACGCGCAGGGCATCTGCAAGAACGGCGCGTGAAAGCGGAGCTGGTGCTCGAAGACGTCGGGCAGGTAGGCCTCGACGTCGGCGCGATCGCGGAGCGACAAGAGCGGCGCGTGGCGCTTCACGAGGCGCCACCCCAGGCGAGAGTGCTTGATCTCGTCGGCGAGGATCTGGTCGAGCACGCGACGCACGGCTTCGGGCCCGGCGAGCTCACGCTCGGTGGCCACGAGCGCCACGGCGACGGTCTCGCTGCAGCACCCGATGCTGATGACGTTGCGCAGGACGGCCGCGAGCGGCGAGACGCCCGCGTGCTCGGGCACGTCGTCGAGGCGGGGCATCGTCGTCACGGCCTCTCCCCCGAGCGCCACGAGCACACGTGCGCAGAGGCGCGCGTGATCGAGCTCTTGGGTCACCATCTCCGACACGCGACGCACGTCGTCCTCGGGCAGACCCGCGCGCATCATCGGCGCGACGAGCGCGGCGAACACCCGCGCCGACGCGTGCTCACTCGCCATCCGCTCCCGCCAGTTGTCCCGCGCGGCCTCGAGATCCGCCGCGGGCACGTCGCGCACGTCGATCTCGAGCGCCGGTCGCCGGCGCGTCGCGCGCCTCAAGTCGAGCGTGCTCACGCGAGCGCCTCTGCGCTCGACGGCTCGGGCGGCGCGGGCGGACCCCAGCACGGCGAGCATCCGCACCCCTTCGCGCTGCGGATCGTGAGCGCCTCGAGCGGGAGCGGCGCCGAGTCGTCGTGTGTGGCTCGAGTGCGCGCTTCGGCGGCAGCTCTATCGGTGGGCTCTGCGTGCGCGCTCATCGCGATGCCCGCCGCGGCGAGCGCGATCCCGCCGACCGACGCGACCCGCGCCGCGATCCACGCGCCGCGCCGGCGCGCCTCTGCCCTCTTGCTCTGTTCGTTCATGGGACGTCCTCCTTCCGCCATCCCGACAGCAACCGGCGTTCCAAAGGTTGTTTCTTCGGTAAATGAGCAGAAGGGCTGACACCTACACGTTGAATGGTTCAACCAGTTGCGTAGCGTACGCTCCTCGGCGCGAACGCGGGTGCGCAGGCGGGGGCCGAGTGAGCACGCGATCTGCGCGCGGGGCGCGGCGCGCGTGACCTAGGCGCGCGCTCAGGGGCGTTGGCACCTCTGCTGCAGAGAGCGCACGCATGCTCGAGGGCCTCTGGAGCGCTGCCCGCGCCGGTCCGTGGTGGATCTCGTGGGAGACCTTCCAGCTCCTCGCGATCGTCGCGGGGGCGCTCGCGATCGACGCGTCGCCGCGCAAGGCCGCGCGCGGGGAGTCGCCGCCACCCGAGCGTCGCGCCGCGCTCACCTCGTACGCGTGTGGGGTGGCGTGTGCGTGTCTCGGTGGCGTCGTGCTCGGCTCGTGGCCCGGCGTCGTGGCGTGGCTCTCGGGCGCGGCGGGGCGGCCCGAGCTCGAGGTCGCGGGCTTCGGCGCGCTCGCGGGTCTCTCTCTGGGCTTCGCCGCCACATGGCACGCCACTTCACGGGCGCGCTCCTTCTCGACGCGCGACGGACTCGATCGTCTCGCGCCGGCGATCGGTCCCATGCTCCTCTTCGCGCGCCTCGGTTGCTTCGTGGGCGGGTGTGACTTCGGCGCGCCGACGCACGCGCCGTGGGCGATGCGCTTCCCTGCGGGGACGCCCGCCTTTCGCGCGCAGGTCGAGCAGGGCCTCGTCTCACCCCACGCGCTCGCGACGCTCGCCGTGCACCCCGCGCCGCTCTACGAGGCGCTCGTGGGGCTCGGCCTCTTCGCCCTGGCGAGGTGCGTCGGCGCCGGACGTCGCGGCCGACGTTTCGCCGCGGTGCTCGCGACGTACGCCGTCGCGCGGCTCTTTCTCGATGGGCTGCGGGGGGATCTCCCTCACGGCGTGCTCGGCCTGACGTCGTCGCAGGTGCTCGCGCTCGCCGCGCTCGCGTTCGCCGCGGCGCTCGCCTTCACGCCGCCGCGACCCAAGGCGGCCTCTACGGCTGCTTGATCGCGTCGCAGGTCGCGGCGGGCAAACAGTACTTGTCGGTCGAGTCCGGGAGAGCACAGCAGACGTTTGCTCCGCATGTGCTGTTGTCGAGGCAGACGGTGGGGACGCCTGTGCCGGGTGTGCCCTCCGTCGTGCACTCGTTCGCGACCTGCCCGCCTCCTCCGCACGCCTCGATCGCCTGTCGTTGCCCAGACGTCATGGTCGATTCAGCGCCGTCGGGGCACTTGATGACCATGTCGCCGTTGCTGCCGAGCGTCATGGTGAAGACCTTGCCGTCGGGCAACGTGTACCGAATCGTGATGTCGTTGCCGACCGCGGCGCCTGTGGTGTCCACCGCCGACGTCGCGCAGAGCTGCCCCGACACCGAGTAGTACTTCGCCTCGCCCCCGGTCGACTGGAGGTACGCGCCGTTGGCGTAACGCGTCGTCGTCGTGGCGCCTTCGTACTTGGTGACGCAAGCGCCCTCGGGCCGGAAGCAGCTCCCGAAGACGTCTCCCAGGGCTGTCGCGCAGCTGCCCGAGAACGGGTTGCCCACTTCGCCGCAGTTGACCTTGGTTCCGTCGCTCGAGACGAAGACGTCGCGCTCCACCTCCCACACGCCGATGTCGACGCACCGCGCGTCGGTCCGATCGACGGGGACTGCGGTGTCGGCGTTCCCCGACTTGATGCGCCGCGACTGTCCGCCGCCGCTCTTGTGGTACGCGGCGACGTCCACGTCGGAGTCCTTGCGTACCGGCAGGCAGAACTTGCCGTCGTTGTCGGCGTTGGCCGACGACATGCCGAAGTAGGACACGCCTTCTGCGTCGACGCGCGCGCCGGGGAGCGCGGCGCCGCCCTTCTCCTTCACGAGCCCGCACACGCACGTCGCGAGGAGCGGCTTGTCGGCGTTCCACATGGACATGTGCTTGGCCTTGCCGACGTAGCTCTTCGACGCAACGTCGTAGGTCGCAACGCCCTCTTCGACCCAGGCTCCTCGGCTCTCGTCGAAGCTCCAGAGCGGCATCGTGGGCTCAGGCGCGACGGCTGCGGCGGGTGCGGGAATGCTCACGTCGAGCTCTTTGCCGGGCGCGACGGCGAGCTTGTTCGAGCCTTGCATGACTGTGACGTCCATCATGCCGAACGACTCGAGCATCGTGACCGCGCCGCCCTTTTCGGCGACGAAGCCCGGGGCTGCGGCGCGTTCGCCGCTCACGCTCGGATCGAGCGGAGTCAGGTAGACGTCGACCGAGCCCGTGACGGCCTTGCCTGCGCTGTCGACGAACGCGTTCGCCGGGGCGGCGAGGCGTGCGCTCCGGGCGCCGTTCACCGTCCCTCCTGCCAAGGCGTCGAGCGGAACGGGCGCGGCGAGCGGTAAGAGCGCCACGTCCAGCTGCGTCGGTCTGCCGTCGATGACATCGAGCGCACGAAAGCCATGCACGAAGCCGTCCTTGCTGAAGCTCACCTTCACGGCGCCGGGCTGCGCGCGCAGCTCGAAGCGGCCTTCGGCGTTCGACGTGGCGCTCGCAGTGCCCGCGCTGACGATGACGCCGGCGAGCGGCTGGCCGGCGGTGCTCTTGATCGTCCCGCGCACTGCGGTGACGGTCTGGTCGGGCGGGAGTCTCGCCGCGCCGTCGTCGCTGCTGCTGCACGCGGTGGACAGCACGGTCGCGCCGCCGAGCGCTGCACACAGTACCCAGAGCCTTGCCGAGGTTCGCACGATGGGCCTCCTCCCCCGTCGCACGGGGGCGCTTCGAGCTGTTCGCTTCCCTCGCGCGCGATGCATGCCCCATACCGCTCGATATTCCGCACAGCTTTGTGCACACCCACGCGTGCGGCGCGCAATCGCGGCGCGGGGAACGCAAAAAGATCGGCGCGGCGCCGCGTCGCTACGGTGCGGCGGGGCGTGTGGGCGTCACGCCGAAGGCGACGTGAGACCGGCGTCTGGCCTCGACCTACGGCACGTCGAGCTGGTAGGCCACCGACCAGTTGAACAGCTCGTACGGGTTGCCGTTCAGGTCGGTGTGATAGCCCACGGTCGCGTCGGAGTCGCGGATGTTGCCGCGCGCGCCGCTCGTGGGCCCCGGGCAGCGGAAGGCCGGGCTCTGCGACTCGAACGCGTAGCGCAAGATGCGGTTGGCCCCCGTCGGCGCGTTCGACAACGTGATGGTCACCGTGTCGGGTGCGGTGACGGCCACGTTGGTGATCGACGCCGACATGGTGCTGTCGCGGAAGATGAATCCGTAGAACGGCGGCACCGGGAACTTGTCGTTCGACGCGTCGACGCGCACCGTGTCGATGACGAGCGGCGGCACCGGAACGATGTACTTTACAGTGATGATGTTGCCCGCGCGCTGGATGCTGAGCGGGCGCGTGGGCTCCCACTTGCCGCCCTCGACCACGACCCGCTGGTACGCCTTGGCGAAGTACGCGCCGAGCCAACGCTGCGAGTAGTTCGTGTAGTGGTTGCAGTCGGAGTAGTGCGGGAACGGGTAGTTGGGCGTGACGAGGATCACCTTGCCGTTCGACACCTTGTGCGCGTCGAGCTGGCGCTGCGGGATGATGCTCGTGGGGGTGGTCATCGTCCCGAACTGAGAGATGAACATCGGGATCGACTCGGCCTGACCGGTGATCTCGCGCACCTTGGTCTGGTAGTCGTTCTGCCAGTCGAGCAGGCCGTCGGTGTAGTTGAGCAGGCGCCGGCCGGTGCCGTCGGTGCTCTGCAAGAACGTGAAGTTCTGCTCGTTGCTGTCGCTCTCGCCCTGGCCGTGGATCGCCGTGACGGCGCGCACCACGTAGGTCTTGCCGGCCGCCGCCGCGATCGCCTTGGCGTCTTGCACCTGCATCAGCGCTTCGGCGAAGGGCGGGATGTAGCCGAGGCCCGCCGAGTAGTAGCAGACGTTGGCGCCCGGTGAGACGTTGGCCGTCTGCTGGCGAAGGCACCAGTACTCGTTGCCGCTCCGCCCGTGCATGCTGACGAGCACGTCGTGCTGCAGGCCGGCGAGGCCCACCTTGGCAAAGTACTCCGACGCGAAGACCGTCGCCTGGTTGGCGAGGCCCGACGACATCGTCTCGACGCCGTAGTTGAAGAACTTGTCGCCCTCTTTGAGCGGGATGAAGCTCGCGGGCGTCTGGTAGACCTTGCAGCCGTTGCCGTTGCACGTGCCGGCGGTCATCACGCCCACGTCGAACGACAGGTTGCCGAACGGCTGCATCGTCGTGATGGGCGGCGACGCGCCGTTCGCGACGGCGTCGGACGCGCCCGTCGAGAGGACGTGGTTGATGTCGTAGTGCTTGTAGGTGATCGGCGGCCCCGCATCGACGCCCGCGTCGCCCGCGTCGTCGCTCGCGTCATCGCCGGCGTCTGCGCTCGCGTCGTCGCCCGCGTCGGTGCTCGCGTCTGCCCCCGCGTCGCTCGAGCCCGCGTCGGCCGCGTCGCTGCCGCTCGCGCCGTCGACGCCGCTGTCGGGCGCGACGCTCCCTTCGACCGCGCCGTCGGTGCCGGCCTCCGGCGTCGCCGGGTCCTCGGGCTGCGCGCTGTCTCCGGAGCAGCCCGCGGCCGCCGCGAGACCCACCCATACAAGTGCCAGCACGCCCCATCGGACGCGTCGCCCAGCTGCGTGTGCTCGTCCACTCATGGTCACCGGACATGATGGCACAGAGCCGCCGCCGCGCCATCACGCCGGGGCCCCGAGCCGGCGTGCAAGATCTGCGTTTGTGCGTGGGATCGACTCTCCGCGTCTCGGCGCTAGTCTCGGACGTGCATGTTCCAGCTCTCGACCGGTCCGTACTCGATCCGCCTCACCTACGACCGCCTTCCGCACACCTACGGCGAGGCCAGCCGCAGGGCGAAGATCCACGACGAGATCGGCGTCGAAGATCCGTCGGCCGGCACGCTCTTCTGCGTCGAGGTCGCGCACGGCCACGGTTGGCCGTTCCTTGTCGTCGCGCAACGCTACGCGCCCAGCGACGAGTGCTTCTTTCCCGGTTTGTTCTTCGCGCCCGAGACCCATCGCCTCTACATCGGCGCCGGGACGCGCCTGCTCGCGTACGACCTGCGCACGCCGCAGCGCCTCTGGGAGGACTCGACGGAGCCTGGATTCTGGACGTGGGCGCGCTACGAGGACGTCGTCATCATGTCGGCGGAGCTCGAGATCGCGGCGTGGGATCTCGAGGGCGGCAAGCTGTGGTCGCGGCCGGTCGAGCCGCCGTGGGAGTACGAGGTGCGCGACGGCATCGTCCACCTCGACGTGATGGGCAAGGTCACCGAGTTCACGCTCCACACCGGGCGCGTCACGCGCGAGTAGCGGCGCCCGCCGTCACGCCGTGGCGAACGTGAGCCACTCGATGAGCGGCGCCGACACCTTGGACGCGTCGACCAGCGCCTTCACCAGCTTCTTGTCGGCGAGCAGGCCCTTGGGCAGCTCGGGGAACGACACGGTGAGGCCCTTGCGCTTGAGCAGATCGGCGCGTGGGTGATCCGCGTCGAAGCCCTTGGGCACGCGCTTGAGCGCGTCGTGCGAGTCGGAGGCGTAGCCCTTCTTGGCGAGGCGCGCGAGCAGCTGCACGAGCTCCTTGCCGCGCTTGTCGTCGGCCACCGCGGCGCGAAAACGCGCGAGCGAGTCGGGCTCCATCATGTAGTGGCCGGCCCCGGCGAAGGTGCCCTCGGCCCCGACCTGGAAGTAGAGCGCCGCGGGCACGTCGGTGCTCTTGGCGCTCTGGCGCTTGATGGGGATGAACCCGCCGATGTGCGTCTTGTACGGGGTCTTGTCCTTCGAGAAGCGCACGTCGCGAAAGATGCGGAACACCTTGGGCTCGTCGAGGTCGCAGTGCGGAAAGGCCTTGTCGATGCCCGCCGACACGTCCTCGAGCAGCGCCTTCATGGGCGCGTTCCAGCCCTCCTCGTACTCGGCCTTGTGGGCGAGGAACCAGGCGCGCTCGTTGTTCTTTGCGAGCGCCTTGAAGAACTTTGCGCCGTCGTCGGCGAAGCCCTGGAAGCTCATGCGTGTATCCTGCAACCTATTGGCGCGACCGCGCTCACTGCGCCCCGCCGCACCCCGACTCCGCGAACTTCGAGGCCATCTGCGCCTGCGACTGCTGGCACGCCTGCAGCACCGCCGAGCGCCCTGCGCCGGTCTTCGAGCCCTCGGTCCACGCCGTGCGCATCGTCTCGATGGTGACCTCTTTGCCCGGGGTGTTCATCTTGCCCAAGAAGCAGTCGTACTGCGCGAGGTACTGCGTGCACTCCTCGGGCATACCGCGCTTGCAGGCGACGAGGGAGATGGCGACGGTGACGAGTGAGATGGTGACGAGGGTGCGCATGGTCGGCTCCTTGTGACTCGTGCACGGTCTCACACCGGCGCTCCGCGTCAACGGTCGCGACTCGCCGGGCCCTCGACGGTGGGCACCTCGCCGGTCGGGGCCCCGTCGGGGAGCTCGCCCATGGCTCGGATCGTCGGCCCGAGCCCGAGGTACGCGCAGATCATGCGAGACGTCTCCTCCGACAGCTGCGCCGCGGTGAACGACGCCCCTGACCACTCGTCGCCGATGAGCGCGTAGTGGTGCGCGAGCGATACGGCCACGAGGAGCGAGAACGCGACGCTCCGCTCCGGCTGGACGGGCACGTCGCGGCACTCGGCGAGCACGGCGACGATGCGCTCCGCGAGCCTCGTGCCGATGCCGCGCAGCTCGGCCATCATCCCAGGGTCGGCGTCGCCCTTGGTCAAGAACGCGCGCACGAGGGCGGGGCGCTCGAGGATGACGTCGAGCACGCTGCGCACGGCGACCTCGATGACGTCTCGCGCGGCCGAGCCCTTCCAGATTCCCGAGCGCGTGGCCTCCTCGGTCACGGTGTGCATCTGGCGCACCCACGTGGCGAAGAGCGCGTGCAGGACGGCGTCCATGCCGTCGAAGTACGTGTGGAAGACCTTCTCCGTGACCGCCGCGCGCCGGCACAGCTCGCTCACGGTCGACCGCTCGAAGCCTCGCGCCGCGATGAGGTCCTCTGCCACCACGAGCAGCTTCTCGCGCGTCTTGTCCACCCCCGGTCGCTCCGACGACATGCCGCGATGCAACGCGCTCCCGGGGGCCCTCGTCAAGGCGCGCGGCGCACGAGCGGTGCGACGGCGCCCGCCCGCGGCCGGCAGCGGCTATCGTGGTGCGATGACGCTCGCGATCCGCATTCGCCCCAGGGCCGCACGCACCGCCGGCGCGGCGTGTGTGGCGTCGGCTCTCCTCGTCGGGTGTTTCTCGAGCGGCCCGACGTCGGCCACCTTCACCGGGCAGAGCCCGCGCTCCGACGCGGTGCTGCAGGTGGCGGCGCGCGATCTCCAGTGCCCCCTCGCGTCGCTGCGCGTCGACGCCGAGACGCGCCGCCGCTACCTGAACGAGACGGCGTTCCGCTTCGTCGTCGAGGGCTGCGCGCAACGCGCCGGCTACGTCGAGGCGTGTGATCTCGTGGGCGACGCGCCGCCGGCCGGGTGGGTGACGATCGACGGCTCCCTCGCGTGCCGCTACATCCTGGTCACGCACCTCACGCTCGCGCCCGCCCCCGCCTCCCT
>JAGQJA010000476.1 GCA_020430845.1 Myxococcales bacterium | reverse complement strand
GGTTCAAGGCCAGGCGCCCCAAGGCGTGAAGGCTCAGGGCAGGTCGACGTCGTTGGCGTCGCGCGTCTTGTCGAGCAGGCTCGGCATCTCGCCGCGCATACGCGCCTTCCACGTCTTGGCCTCGGCCACGTGGTTGCCGAGCGGGAAGCGCGAGACGTACGTGTCGAGCCGGGCCGCGGCCTTCGAGACGTCGCCGCGCGTCGCCTCGTCGCGCCCCGCAGCGAGAGCGGCGGAGAAGTAGCCGTCGTCGAGCTCGAGGCGATCGAGATCCCCCGCCACGTCGAGCTCGAACGCCCGCTCGAACGCGTCGGCGGCCTCGGCGTACCGCTCGAGCATGTCGAGCGCCGCGCCCCGGTCGAGCCACGCGCTCGCGGCCCCCTGCCCCTCTCCGCGCGCCGCGATGTCGGCGTCGGCGGCCTCGAGGGCCTCTTCGGCGTCGCCCCGAGACAAGAGCTCCTGCGCCTGGGACCGTCCGTATCTCGCCATGTCAGTACACCTCGAGCACGAGGCGCGTGCGACCGACGAGCAGCTCGTCCCCGCTCACGAGCTCTTGCTCGCCCTTGATGCGGACGAACACGCCGGTCGGCGAGCCCAGGTCCGTGAGGATGATCATGCCGGCCTGCTCCTCGACGAGGCAGTGCTGGTCGGCCACGAGCGGATCGCCGGTGAAGACGAAATCTCCGATGGCGGCGCCGATCTGCATCGTCGTGCCGCGCGCCACGACGCACGCGCCGCGCGCCCCGCCCTCGAACGTCTGCACGACGCGGAACGACGACGGCCACTTGGGCGACGAATAGAAGTACGTCGGGCCCGGGCCCGGCCCGTCGTTCGGGTCGGGGTTTCGCTCGATGATGAGCAGCTGATCGCCCACGATGAACTCGTCGCCGATCTCGAGCTCGACGGGCTGCCGGATCCGCAAGAAGACGCCGTTGCCCTCTTCGAGGTCCTCGAGCCAGACGCGGCCCGCCTCCCAGCGCACCTGCGCCTCGCGCGGATGGCAGAACGGCTCGCCCTCGAGCTTGATCTGACCCTTGATGCCGATGACGGCGGTGTCGCCCTTGGGCTCGTAGTACGCGGGCCCGCCCGCGAGGCTCCGCACCACGCTGAGACGAAAGCGCGCGACCTGCGGCACGGACGCGGGGGCGGCCTCGGCGGAGGGCGGCGGCGGCGGCACCGAGCGCTGCGTGGGCCCGGCTTCGGCGCGCGTCTCCTTCTTGGTCGCGAGCTTCTGGACCTCGAGGCGCGGCGGCTCGTCGAGCAGGTCCATGCCTCCGATGGCGCGCCCGGCGATGACCTCGTCGAAGCGCCCCTCGCGGAGCATGATCGCCATCTCCATGTGCTGCCCCTTCATGAGGCTGCGCACGTACATGGCGACGTCGTCGCGCCCCACCTCTTGCGAGTAGTCGCGCTTGTGGCTTTTGATGACGCGCCCGCCGTCGGCGAAGATGTGCGTGATGATGTGCGGCCGGTCGAGGCCCGAGTCCTCGGTCTGGATGTGGAAGACGAGGCCGTTGTACTTGACGTTGTTGTTGAAGCCGACCTGCGCCCGCATGAAGTTCGGGCGCTTGGTCTCCTTCTCGAGCTTCGCGATCTCGTCCGGGCCGTACTTCGCGATGACGGCGTCGAGCGGCGCGTGGTCTTTTGCGGCGAGGCCCTCCATGCGCTCGAACGCGAGCTGCGCGAGCTGCGACCCCGGATCGAGGCGGAACGCCTCCGCCAAGAGCTCCTGACCCTCCGCGTCGTTTCCGGCCGCGGCCCACGCGCACAGGATCTCGAGCGCCTCCTCACGGCGATCACGAGCCGAGAGCCACTTGGCGACTTTGAGCGCCGAACCTCTCGTCGACATAGTCGCGCACATCATGCGTGCGCCGGGCCTCCCAGCGCAAGCGCTACTTTCCCAAACGTTGTCGGCGGCTTGGTCCGATCGCGCCCCCCGGCCGCGGCCTCAGCGCGGCGACTCGCGGGGCGACGGCGTCACCCCGGCGTAGAGCGACGATCCGCGGCGGTTCTCGTCGACCCGGAGCGGCACCTTGATCGACGGCAGCGCGCGCTGTTCGCAGTCGGTCCGCTCGCACAGTCGGCACGTCACGCCGACAGGCACGCACGTCTCCGGGTTGTCGAGGTCGATGCCGTCCGAGTACACGAGCTGGCGCGCGAACTGCACCTGACAGCCGAGGCCGATCGCCTGAACGGGGTGCTGGGCGTGATAGCCGCCCGAGTCTCGTTGGATGGTCCGGGCGATGCAGAAGTAGGTGAAGCCGTCGGGCATGCGCGAGACCTGGATGCGGATCATCCCGGGCGTGAGGAACGCGCTGAAGACGTTCCAGCGCGGGCACGCTCCGCTGAAACGCGCGAAGCGGATGCCGCTGGCGCTGAAGCGCTTGGAGATGTTGCCGGCGACGTCGAGCCGCATCATGTGAAAGGGCACGCCCTCTTCGCCCGGGCGGCGCAGCGTCGTCAGCCGGTGGCACACCTGCTCGAAGCCCACGCGGAAGCGGCGTCCGAGCACGTCGATGTCGTAGCGCACCTCGCGCGCCGCCTCGGCGAAGGCGCGGTACGGCATGAGCATCGCGCCGGCGAAGTAGTTGGCGAGCGCCACGCGAGCGAGCGAGCGAGCCTCGTCGCTGCTGAGGCGCGCGTTGCCCGCGATGAGGCGCTCGAGCGCGGCGTCCTGCGTGAGCAAGCAGAGCTGATGGGCCAGCTGGAAGGTGCGGCTGCGCGTGGGGAGCAGCTCCGAGAGCACCAGCTCCTTGCGCTCGGGATCGTAGCGGCGGAGCGCGCCTTGCTCGTGCCCCCATCGGGCGATGCGCACGCGCACGCCGAGATCGCGCTCGAAGTGACGCACGAGGCCCGGGTAGAGGTCCTCGGTCACGAGGCCGGCGCGCGCCGCCACCTCTTCGGCCCCCTCCTCGAGCTCGGGAAAGTGGTTCGAGCGCGCCTGGATGAGATCGCTCACCTCTTCGCTCGGCATGTACGAGCGGCTGACGCCCGCGAGCTCTTCGCCGTCCGAGAGCCTCGACGACAGGTCGTCGGCGCTCGTGCGCGCCGCCTGGTACGCCCGGTACAAGGCGAGCACGGCGCGTGAGGCCGTGGGGCTCGCGTTCGCCATCTCGCGCACGTCGACCGACGTGAGGTCTTGCTCCTCGAACATCGGGTCGGCGAACGCCTCGGTGAGATCAGCGACGAGCCGCGCGTCCTCGTCGGTGGCGAAGGCTCCGAGGTCGACGTCGAACAGCTGCGCGAGCTTGATCAGGATGTTCGCCGGCAGCGGGCGGCGGTTGTTCTCGATCAGGTTGAGGTAGCTCGGCGAGATCTCGAGCTTCTCGGCCAGCTGCACCTGGCTGAGCTTCTCGCGTCGGCGAAGGGCGCGTACCTTCGCGCCGAAGCGCGCGCCGCTGTCGGCCACGCGGGCGGTCGCGGCGCGGCTCATCCCACACCCCCGCCGACATTGACAATCTTTACAGTGTTACAGCTAGTCAATGACAGGGACGAACCGCCGTTTCTTTGGTACATCACGGCGAATATTGACGAATGACAGGCCGCGTTGCAAGTTCCATTGCGCGTTGCAGCAAGGTCAGAGGGAGAGACCACGATGACGAACGGAGTCGAGCGAAAGGCGAGCGGACCGGTGACCGAGTCGGAGCGCGCGGTCCTCACCCCCGACGCGCTCGCGTTCGTGGCCGATCTCGTCCGGACCTTCCGCCCCCGCGTCCGCGAGCTGCTCGCGGCGCGCGCCGAGCGCCAAGCGGCCTTCGACCGCGGTGAGCTGCCCGACTTCTCGAAGGCGACGGCAGATGTGCGCGCGGGCGACTGGCGCTGCTCGGCCCTGCCCGAGGTCATCCTCGACCGCCGCGTCGAGATCACGGGCCCCGTCGACCGCAAGATGATCATCAACGCGCTCAACTCGGGCGCGAACGTGTTCATGGCCGACTGCGAGGACTCGTCGTGCCCCACGTGGGAGAACGTGATCGAGGGCCAGAAGAACCTGATGGACGCGGTCCGCGGCACGATCTCGTTCGATCAGGGAGACAAGCACTACGCGCTCGGCGACAAGACGGCCGTGCTCTTCGTGCGCCCGCGCGGCTGGCACCTTCCCGAGAAGCACCTCGCGATCGACGGCGAGCCCGCCGTGGGCGGCCTCGTCGACTTCGGCCTCTTCTTCTTCCACAACGCCAAGGAGCAGCTCCGACGCGGCGCCGGGCCGTTCTTCTACCTGCCCAAGCTCGAGGGTCACCTCGAGGCGCGCCTGTGGAACGACGTGTTCGTGCACGCGCAGAAGGCCCTGCACCTGCCCACCGGCACCATCAAGGCGACCGTGCTCATCGAGACCTTGCCCGCGGCGTTCGAGATGGACGAGATCCTCCACGAGCTCCGCGAGCACTCGGCCGGCCTCAACTGCGGCCGGTGGGACTACATCTTCAGCTTCATCAAGAAGCGCCGCAACGATCCGAGCGCGATCTTGCCCGATCGCGCCGAGGTCACGATGCAGGCGGGGTTCCTCCGCGCGTACGTCAAGCTGCTCATCGAGACGTGCCACCGCCGCGGCGTGCACGCCATGGGCGGCATGGCCGCGCAGATCCCCATCAAGAACGATCCCGAGCGCAACGAGAAGGCGCTCGCCAAGGTCCGCGCCGACAAGCTCCGCGAGGTGCAGGACGGGCACGACGGCACGTGGGTGGCTCACCCCGGGCTCGTGGCCCTCGCGCGCGAGGTGTTCGACGCCCACATGCCCGGCAAGAACCAGCTCGACAAGGTCCCGCACGCCGGCGTCACGCGCGAGGATCTGCTCGCCGTCCCCACGGGCAACCGCACCGAAGCGGGCCTCCGCCACAACGTCCGCGTCGGCGTGCAGTACGTCGAGGCGTGGCTGCGCGGTCAGGGCTGCGTCCCCATCTACGACCTCATGGAAGACGCGGCCACGGCGGAGATCTCCCGCGCGCAGGTGTGGCAGTGGATCCACCACGCGGCGCCGCTGTCCGACGGCAGCGTCGTCGACGCCGCGCGCTTCGAGCGCATCGTCGACGAAGAGATGAAGACCATCCGCGGCGAGGTCGGCGACGCGCGCTTCGACGCGGGCAAGTTCACCGAGGCGCGCGAGCTGTTCGTGCGTCTCTCGCTGGCGGACGACTTCGCCGACTTTCTCACGCTGCCTGCGTACGAGCTCGTCACCACGCTCTGAGCGCAGCGACCGACACACGAAACACCGACCAAGGAGCCCGAGACATGAGCGCAATCACCCCCGGCGATCACAAGGCGCAGCTTCACGCGAAGCGCTTCGACGGCATCGTCCGCCCCTACGCCAAGGCCGACGTCGAGCGCCTGCGCGGATCGTTCAAGGTCGAGCACTCGCTCGCGCGCCTCGGATCGATGCGCCTCTGGGAGCTGCTCCACACCGAGGACTTCGTCGCGTCGCTCGGCGCGCTCACGGGCAACATGGCCGTGCAGCAGGTGCGCGCGGGCCTCAAGGCGATCTACCTGTCGGGCTGGCAGGTCGCCGCCGACGCCAACACGGCCGGCCAGATGTACCCCGACCAGAGCCTCTACCCGGTCGACAGCGTCCCCACGGTCGTGCGCAAGATCAACCAGGCGCTGCTGCGCGCCGACCAGATCGACCACGCCGAGGGCAAGAACGAGCGCTACTGGCTCGCGCCCATCATGGCCGACGCCGAGGCCGGCTTCGGCGGCCCGCTCAACGCCTACGAGCTCATGAAGTCGATGATCGACGCGGGCGCCGCCGGCGTTCACTTCGAGGACCAGCTCGCGAGCG
>JAGQJA010000475.1 GCA_020430845.1 Myxococcales bacterium | reverse complement strand
GGCGGACCGGACGCGGCGAGCGGCGGACCGTGCGCGGCGGGTGTCGTCGGCGGCGCATGATCCGGCGCCGTCGACGTGTGACGCATCGGCACCGCCGCCATCGCCACGGTGCCACCCCGCGTCGCCTGCGACGTGGTGGGGCGCGCGTACGGCTCGAGCGCCCGCGACATCTCTTCTGCGCTCGCGAAGCGGCCCGCCGCGTCTTTGTGCATCGCGCGCTCCACGACCGCCACCAGACCGGGGTCCACGTCCGACCGCGTCGACGACACGGGCGCGGGCTCCGAGTCGGTGATCGTCATCATGAGCGCGTGCAGCGAGCTCGCCTCGAAGGGCATGCGCCCCGTCAGCGCGCGGTACATGCACACGCCGAGCGACCAGAGGTCGGCGCGCGCGTCGACCGACCCTCCGCGGATCTGCTCGGGCGCCATGTACGCGGGCGAGCCCAAGAGCGCGCCGCCGCCCGTGAGCTCGGCCCCCTCTCCCTTGAGCTTCGCGACGCCGAAGTCGAGCACCTTCACGATGTCCTCGAGGCCGCTCATCTCGACCAAGAAGATGTTGTCGGGCTTCACGTCGCGGTGGACGATGCCCGCCGCGTGGGCCGCCCCGAGCGCGCTCAGGATCTGCTGCGCGATGAACGCGACGCGCTGCTGCGGGAGGCGCGCGTTCTCGGCGAGCGCCGCCGTGAGCGTCCGCCCGTCGAGGTACTCCATGACGATGAACGGTGGTTCACCGGGATTGCTTTGAAAATCCGTGACTTGCACGATGTTCGGGTGCCCGAGCGCCGCCGCGGCCTTGGCCTCACGCTGAAAGCGCGCCACGCCCTCGTCGGTGAGCGCCAGGTTCGTGTGCAGCACCTTGACGGCGACGCGCCGGCCCAGGTCCGTCTGCCGCGCCTCGTAGACGGCGCCCCAGCCGCCCTCGCCGAGCACGCGTTCGAGCCGGTACTTGCCGCCCAACACCCGGCCGCTCTGGTCCGCGCTCCTCACCCTTGTCATCGTAGTCGGTCGCTCGGAGATCTCCACGGCTGCGTGCCGTGGTAATCCATCGACCATGTACTTTCAGGAGCTGATCCTCACGCTTCAGGACTTCTGGGCGAAGCGCGGGTGCCTCATCGTGCAGCCGTACAACTCCGAGGTCGGCGCCGGTACGTACAACCCGGCCACGTTCCTCCGCGCGATCGGGCCCGAGCCGTGGAACGTGGCGTTCGTCGAGCCGTCGCGACGCCCCACCGACGGGCGCTACGGCGACAACCCCAACCGCCTGCAGCAGTTCCACCAGTTCCAGGTGATCCTCAAGCCGTCGCCGCTCGACATCCAGGATCAGTACGTCGAGTCGCTGCTCGCCATCGGCACCAAGCCCGCGCAGCACGACGTGCGCTTCGTCGAGGACGACTGGGAGTCGCCGACGCTCGGCGCGTGGGGCCTCGGCTGGCAGGTGTGGCTCGACGGGCTCGAGATCAGCCAGTTCACCTACTTCCAGCAGGTGGGCGGCCTCGACTGCCGGCCCGTCTCGGGCGAGCTCACCTACGGCCTCGAGCGCATCGCGATGTACCTGCAGGACTCCGACAACGTCTACGACATCGGCTGGGCGCCGGGCGTCACGTACGGCGAGATCTGCAAGCGCGCAGAGTGGGAGTGGAGCACGTACAACTTCGAGCAGGCGGACACCAAGGCCCACTTCGCGTCGTTCGATCACTTCGAGGCCGAGGCCAAGCGCCTGCTGACGCTCGACGAAGACCCGATGAAGAAGCTCGTGCTCCCCGCGTACGACTTCGTCGTGAAGGCGGCGCACCAGTTCAACGTGCTCGACGCGCGCGGCGCCATCGGCGTCACCGAGCGCGCGCGCTTCATCGGGCGGGTGCGTGGCATCGCCAAGGGGGTGGCCGAGGCGTACTACGCGCAGCGGGAGGCGATGGGCTTCCCCATGCTCAGGGACGGCAAGGCGACCGCGGCGTGAGCTCGGCGCACGCGCCGCGTCATTTGCAGGCGCCGTCGCGCAGGTAGTGCCCGCCTTCGTCGGCGCGCCCGAGCACGAGCCCGTCCTTCGTGGGGAATGGGCCTTCTCGGGCGGGCGTACGTCCCAGCGACATGAGCGCCAGCTATCGAGACGAGAACGAGTCCCTCCGTGCACGAAACGCCCAGCTCGAGGCTGAGCTCATAGAGCGCGAGGTCAGGCTCGAGGCGCTGGAGCAAAAGCTGGGGGACAACGACGCCGTCCTCGATCGCCTCCGTGGGATCGTCGATCAGAGGTCGCCGAAGGCGGGGCGCTTCACGAGCTTCGCCGGTGGCGTCCTGCTGACGGTCGCTGCCGTCGGCGCAGTCGGGGGCGTCGTGACCGTGGTGGGGGCGAGGCGTGCTTCTGCTGCTGCTCCGCCCGCGCAGAATGCGCCGTCCGCCGCGCCAGACCGCTTGCCCCCGGTGCTGGTGCGCGACTCGCATCCGCCCATCGACGACAAGAACCTCTGCGCGCGGCTCGGCATACGCGTCACCGTCGACGGCGAGGACGCCGAGGCGCCCGCCAAGAGCGACGCCGACGGTAGCGGCACGAAGTACCGACGCAACGGCGATCGCGCCACCTACTTCTCGGTCGGTGGCTGGACCCGCGGCGCCGACGGCGGCAACCTCTACGTCCACGCTTGGGGCTCCGACATGCCCGGCGATGTCGGAACGAGCAAGCTCACACTCTTCGAGATCAAGACGAAGGGCGAGCCGGGCGGCTATGCGCTCGCGCGCGACGGGCGATCCGTCCTCGAGGTGCTCGGCCACGACGGCAAGAACGCGTGGGGGCGCTTCGAGGCCGACATGAGCCGCGTGCCCGACGTGACCAGGGCTCCGCCCTTCGGTACGCCGGTCGTCCGCGTTCGTGGCAACTTCTGCCTGCCGTTCCGCCCGGGCGACCCCAAAGACACGGGGCCCTGATCGGTCATACGTACGCAGCGAGCGCGAGTGTCACGAACGCGTCGCTCGCGCGATGATGGTGGCATGACCTCTCTGCCTCGCGCGGTCCTCGCGTGCGTGTTGGCTTGCGCGGCCGCTACCGGGTGTCGGCGCGACCGAGCTCGCGCCACGCCCACGCCGACCGGAGACGTCAGCGGCGCGCAGGCATCGTCGCCGCCGCCCAGGCGCGTTCGTCGCGGCGGGAGCGACGTGACCTTCGTGGTCGGCTCCGACACACACTTCGGGTTCGGGGGGATGGAGGAGCAGAATCGAGCGCTCATCGACCGGGTCAACCGCCTCGAGGGCACCGCGTGGCCCGCGCGTCTCGGTGGCCACGTCGCCAAGCCGCGCGGTCTCGTGCTCACGGGCGATCTCACCGAGTGGGGACGCACCGAAGAGTGGGCGCGCTTCGAAGCGATCTACGGCACGCGCGGCCCCAAGACGCTCACCGTGCCGCTCTTCGAGATGGTGGGCAACCACGACAAGGTCTCGGGGCCGTGGGTCACCGACCAAGTCGCCGCGCGCCACGGCGGG
The DNA here is from genome assembly GCA_020430845.1 of Myxococcales bacterium. Lineage (GTDB taxonomy): Bacteria > Myxococcota_A > Polyangia > Polyangiales > Polyangiaceae > Labilithrix. Next base: position 7,167 of record JAGQJA010000475.1, on the reverse strand, counting down.
CGCTTCTACGCGTGGGACTGGGACGATCTGCACCTCGTGTCGCTCGGCGAAGCCCCCGACGACGAGGGGCTCGCGTTCTTGAAGAAGGACCTCGACACGCTGGCGCCGGACGTCCCGGTCATCCTCTTCTTCCACCTGGCGCTCGCGGGGCCCTGGTCGCAGGACAACTGGTTCGCCGACGGCACGTTCAAGGCGCGGCTCGGCGACCTGCTCGAGAACCGAAACGTGATCGGGATCTTCCACGGGCACCACCACGCGCGCGGGCACTACACGTGGCAGAGCAAGCGCGTCTTCAAGCCGGGCGCGGTCAAGCACGACGCGCACACGGTCGCCGTCGTGCGCGTGACCGACACGCGGCTCGTCGTGGGCTGGCTCGACTTCGATCACGGCGACTGGGCGGACTCGCGCACGTACGAGCTCACCGCTCCTGCGGCGCGCCGTTGAGAGCGTGATACACCTTGTGCATGCGGCACGTGCGCAGGTTCCTCGTCGGCGTGGCGCTGGTGCTCGCGCTGCCCGCCGCGTCGTGCCAGAAGGCGAGTGACGCCGACACCGGCAAGCGCGTGCCCAAGCCGCCGCCGTCGGCCAGCGCGCAGGTGCCCGCGACGCTTCGCATCGAGGTCGAGATCGACGGCAAGCCGGCGCCGCCGATCGACGCGGCGCGCGTGACCGCGCTCAAGCCCGACTTCACGAGCGAAGACCGCCGCGCGTGGAGGCTGAGCGCGTTGCTCGGCGCCCCCGCGGAGCGCGACGGCGCGGTCGTCGCGGTCACAGGCGAGAAGGGGCTCACCGTGCTGCTCCCGCGGGCCAAGGTCGCGAGCGATCCGGTCGGCGTGCTCGTGATCACCAAGCGCGGCGAGACGACCGCGGCGCTCGTGTCCCCGAGCGAGCCGTTCCCCGCGTACCACGGCCAGGGCGGTCGCCTTCACCGTCCGGGCGATCCCACGCGCATCGCGGGCGTCACCAAGTTTCGCGTGTACGTCGAGGGCGCCGCTCCCGCGAGCTCGGCCGAAGCAGGCGCCGCCCAGGCCGCCACCGTCGCGCCGCCCGTCGAGGTCCACGTGACCGGTCGCGCCGCGATCACATGGACCGCCGAGGCGATGCACAAGGTGAAGCACTTCGAGGCGCCGTCGTCTCCCGACGATCGCGACGCGTGGTCGTTGCGCGATCTCGCGGCGTCGCTCGTGGGGCCAAAGGCGCGCGTCGTCGCCGTGTCGGGCGACGGCGAGCGCGTGGAGATCAAGAAGGCCGAGTGGGCCGACGCGAAGAGGGTGCCTATCCTCCGCGTCGGCGGGGGCGGCACGCGCATCAAGCTCCGGTGGGTCGACGCGACGGGCAAGATGGGCGACGCCGTCGTGAAGAACGTGCAGCGCATCGACGTCGAGCCCTGACCGCGTCGATGGCATACCGAGATCGGCCGGCCGCCGACGAGCAAGTCCTCGACACGTTCGACGTCGCGATGGAGCGTGGTGGTCAGACGATGGCGCTCCTGTTCAGCGGCGCCATGGTCTTCGGCGTTGCCTTCGCCGTCGCGGTGCTCACCGACGTGCCGCCCGCGATCGCGCCGTGGGTGTGGACGTTCCCGGTCGGCGCGGTCGTCTTCGGCGCCCCCGCCGTCGTGATGTGGTCCCGCAGGCGGCGCAAGCTGCAGATCGTCCGCCTCGGCGCCGACGTGAAGCTCCGGGTCCCGGGTCAGCTCGAGCTCACCTTCCCGCTGCGCGTGAGCGGCACCCAGATGACGACGCGCATCGGCGCCGGCCCCGTGCACCACGTCTACCTCAAGCTCGCCGATCGGCACGGCCGCGCCATCGTGCTCCAAGAGATCCGCGGGGCCGCGTACGGCGCCGTCGACGACTGGCTCTCGAAGACCGAGCGCGAGCCGCCGGCCGAAAGCTACGAGCTCTCGGGCGCAGGCGACGCCGTCCGCATCCGCGCCAAGGTCGAGGCGCTCAACGCCGAGCTGGCCGACTGACTTCGCTGGGGCTGCGCGCCCACCACGGCTCGCGCGTCGGCAGCATCTTCTGGGACGTCGGCGGCGCGCCGAGCGACGACGGTAGATCGCGCAAGTCCTCACCGATGCGTCGAGGACGAACGCGCGGGCCTCTGCGACAAACGCGACGACATCTGAAACGATGACGTCGACGTCGGCGCCGAGGCCGAGCGTCTCCGCGCCCAGCGCCTCTCTCGAAGCGTACACACCGCTCTTGAACTGCTTCGGCGTGACGGGCTTCACGAAGACCGGGAACGTCTCTCCGGTCAGGTGCCCGAGAGGCGTGATTCGCAGCTCACGATGAAGCAGCGTCTCCGGCGCGGTCTCCAAGACGCGATCGGGAGGAGACACGAGGTTCAAGGCCAGTTTCTCCGCGAGGACGAGGCAGAACGTGTCGTTCCCGTAGACCCGCACGTGCGCTCGATCCAATTCGGGTGGGTCCCAGAACCTGCCGATCCTCACCACGGATCCGCCGGCGCTCTCCCACGCGATCGCGACGGCGTCGCGTTCTGGATCCGGCTTGTCGGGGATGAGCAAGAGCAATGGGTCCACGCACGGACGCTACCTCAGGACGTTGCAGAGGCACACGGTCCAACGCTCGCGCGGCGCCAACACGGACGAATTCACGCAACTCGGCGCCCGCCTTGCCGACAGGGCGCTCATGCGGAACGAATCCAGATGTTCGCCGGTCGGGCTCGCCTTGACGGCGAGTCTCCTCGCTGGGTGCGGCTACTCCACCCTCGAGATCAAGCAGGTGCCGAATCCGGTCATGCTCGGCCCCGTCGACCGGATCGGCGGCGGACAAGCGGCGGTCGCGGAGCGCACGGTGGGGACCGTCGAACGCGAGGTCAGCGACTTCGCCGCGGTCTCGGTCACCCACCGTACGGAGGGCAACATCAAGTACACGGAGACCAAGACCACGAGGCTCTCCACGTTCTCCCCGGCTGCGGCAGCCGACGTGCTACGCGCGACAGAGGGGCGGGGCGACCGGACGGTTCGTGTGGATGGCGTCCCAGCCGGAACCTACGTGTTCGCCATGGACCCCACCTCGTTCGTCATGGGCGATCGTTGGGTCACGCTTCGCGGTCGAGTCACGGAGGTGCGTCGTGGTCCGTGACGTGCTCCGAAGTGCGGCCGCCATCGGCGCGCTCCTCTGCGCGTCCGGTTGCGCGGGCGCCCGCACCAACGTCGTCGCGCCGAACGCTGCGTATCCGATCTCGATGTCGCAGGGCGTCCGCGACGCCGACGGTCGCCTCGTCGCCCGCGACCGCCTGACCAAGTTGGCCTCGCTCGAGTCGCGCGCGACCGCCTGGTCCATGCTCTATTCCTACGTCCCCCTCACGCCCGAGACCGACATCTCCGACGTCGTGAACGCCCAGGTCAAGGCCGCGGGTGGAGACGCCGTGCTGAACCTCCGCGTGATGGCGGGCAACTGCGCCACGCAGTGGTTCTTCGGGCTGAACGTGCTGCCGTTCTGGCCCGGTTGCCTGAACGTGCGCGTCGAGGGCGACATCGTCAAGGTCACGCGGCCTGCGCGCTCGCGCACCGCTGCGAGAGGAGCCAGCGTGAGTCAGCGCCTCAGCGCGTCGATGGAGGCCGTGCCGTGAAGAAGCTCCTCCTCATCGCGCTGACCGCGGGGTCGCTCGTGACCGGAGCCGCAGAATCTCGAGCCGACGAGGCGGCGCGTGGCGCGAAGCCCGCGGCGGGCGCCTCCGACGAAGACGACGCCTGGCTCCACGAGCACTGCGCATACCGCGGCCTCGAGAAGCAGGGCAGCGCCGCGACGCGGGGGCCCGGCACGGTCACGACGCTCCAGCACACCGACAACGACGTCACGTTCGTGAAGGCGTTCGTCTGTGGTGAGCGACCGCCCTTCATGACCCAGCCGTTCGACCCCGCACCGCCGGAGCTCGTGTCGTGTCACTCGGCCTCGAGCGAGGGCCTCTGCGTACCCCCGCTCTCGAGCGATCCTGGGTCGACGGGGGCCCGCTCGTTCACCACTGCGGACATCGAAGCGCTGCGTCGCGCCGCTGAAGCCGACGTCGCCGACGCTCCCGCTCCGGCCCCGAGCGGGACGTCGCGAGCTGCAGACCCTCCGCACCTCTTCGTGCCCGTTCGGCGCAGGCCGACGACGACGGGCGAGACCGTCGGGTGGGTCCTCGTCGCGACAGGCGCGGTGGGCCTCATCTCGGGGGGCGTCGCCGGGGCCGTCGCGTTGCGCGCAAAGACCATCACCGGGCGAGAGTGCGACGCGAGCTTCACGTGCACGGACGCCGGGCTCGAAGCGGCGCAGCGGGGCGACACCGCGGCCACGGTCGCGACGATCGGGATCGCGGCGGGCGCTGCCGTGCTCGCCGGCGGCGTGGTGCTCCTCACCATCAGCAAACCAAAGGGGGACGTCGCGCTCTCGGCGCGGCCCACCGCCGGCGGTGCGGCCCTCTCACTCGGCGGGAGCTTCTGACATGCGCGCGCGACTCGTCACCCTTCTCATCGCGTCGGCCGTCCTCGGCGGCTGCACGACGGTCCTCGGTACGGAGTTCGACTCGGCGGTCGCGAAGCCCACCGCGTGCGATCCGCTCGCCCCTCAGACCTCTGACCCGCGGACCTCCAAGCGTTGCGCGGAGGATCATACGTGCGTGGTCGAGAGGGGAGAGGCGTTCTGCGCCCCCTCCCGCAAGACCCTCGGCGTCGGAGGCGCCTGCAGAGCCTCAGACGATTGCGCACCCGGGAAGATGTGTACCACCGTCGGTTGCATGGCCATGTGCGTCGTCGGTTCGAGCTGCGCGGACGGCTCACCGTGCGTCGAGCTCGCGAACGAGGTCGCGGCTCGAGGCAACACGTATGGCTTCTGCCTTCCGCCGTCGTGCTCGCCGATGACGGGCGATGGCGCGGACCCAGCGCTCGCGCCGTGCTCCGGCGCGACCTGCCGCTTCGCGGCGCCCGGCCGCACGGGTTGCTTCGCTTCGACGAAGCCGCAGCGCGCGATGGGCAGTGCATGCACCGACGACTTCGATTGCCTGGCGAGTGACAGCTGCCACGCAGGCAAGTGCTCGCGACTCTGCCGACTCGGAGCGAGCGACTGTCCCGACGGTCGGAGGTGCGCCGCCGGCGCGAGCGACCTCAGCGAAGCGGTCGTGAACGGCCGCGAGTACGGCCACTGCGAGTAGCGACGGCGCGCCCCGGGCAAGTTCGGGCTATCGTTCATCTTGGATGACCCTTCGTCTCGCCCTGCGCGCGAGCCTCACAGCGGCGGTCGTCGCGAGCATCGGCCTCGCCGCCTCGTGCCGAGCGCCGACACAGATCGTGGTCGAGCTGCGCACCGACGTACCGTGCGCGGACGTGCGCGGCACGTCCCTCGCGGTGGGGCCACTGGCCGCGCTCGAAGACCGCGAGCCGGTCGCGAGGACGGCCGCGTGCGACGCAGGCTCCGGTCGCATCGGCTCACTCGTCATCGTGCCGAGCGGCGGTCCCGACGAGGCCGTCGCCATCAAGACCGTGCTCGCGTTCGGCCGCGACCCGTCCGAGTGTCGACCTCCGGACTACGGTCCCGGCTGCGTCGTCGCACGCCGAGCCCTGCGCTTCATCCCGGGTCAGACGCTCACCGTCCCGCTCCTCCTCTCGGCGTCGTGCAGCGGCGTCGTGTGCGGGCCGACGCAGACCTGCGTGGGCGGCAGCTGCACGGGCGCCGCCGTCGATCCCGACACGTGCGCTCGCGCCGACGGGTGTGACGAGTCGTCGTTGGGCACGCCGAGCTGCACGACCGCGAACGACTGCGAGAGCCACTTCTGCGCCGACGGAAAGTGCGCGCTCGCGCGAGACTGCGCCGAGCTCTTGACCGCCACGCCCACGCTGCCGAGCGGCAAGTACGTGGTCGACGTCGACGGGCCCGGCGCGCTCCCCCCGATGAGGGTCGAGTGCGACATGGCCACCGAGGGGGGAGGCTGGACGCTGGTGCTCAACTACCTCCACAAGGGCGGCACGAACCCCGAGCTCGCCGTGCGCACCACGTCGCTCCCGGTGCTCGGCGCGACCTCGCTCGGCGGTGACGAGAGCGCTTCGGGGACGAGCTGGGGGCACGCGAGCAACGGGCTCATGACCGCCCTGCGGTTCGACGAGATGCGTTGGTTCGCTCGCTCGAGCGGGCACACACGCGTGGTCGACTTCGTCACACGCTCCCCCGCGGCGCTCGCGTACGCGCGCACCGGCCGGGGCACGATGGTCGAGGTGTTCGACCCTCGCTTCACGCGCGGCCTCGCCGGCCGCGTCGACGCAGCTCTCCCGCTCCACGTCGCCCCCGGCGACCGCCAGGGCTTCGCCGATCAGGGGGAGCGCGCCCTGACCGAGTACCCGGTCTTCGGCGACTCCGCCATCGAGGGGCCGCGCGCGCACTGGGGCATCAAGGGACGCGGGTCGCGCTGGGAGGCCGACAACTTCGACAACATCGTGGGCGGCCGCTCGGACACGCAGCACCAGATCTGGGTGCGACCCGCGCCGTGCGCCGACGGGGTCAAGGACCTGGGCGAGTCCGACGTCGACTGCGGCGGCGCGTGCGCGGGGTGTGACGCGGCGAAGGCGTGCGTCAAGGACAGCGACTGCAAGAGCGGGGCGTGCGACGCGTCGAGGTGCGCGGCGACGCTACAGACATCATGCAAGACGCTGCTCGCGGCGCGACCCGGCATCGCGAGCGGTGTGTACACGATCGACGTCGACGGGCCGGGCGCGCTGGCGCCGTTCGACGCCTACTGCGACATGTCGTTCCGCGAGGGCGGCTGGACCATGGTGCTCTCGACCGCGAACGGCGACGGCCCGAACGTGAGCGCACAAGGCGCCGTGCTGCCGCGCACCACCAGCCACGTCCCGCCGGCGGTGCTGACGGCGCTGGCGGCGATCTCGTCGCAGGCGCACCTGCGCACACACGCGACCGCCGCGACGCGCTCGATCACGAGCAAACCCGGCTCTCCGCCCATCACGCGCCTCGGCGCGCTCGGCATGCTCGAGTCGGGGCCGTCCGGACCGGCGAATGTCAACGACTGGACCGGACCGTTCGCCGACGCCCCGCACTTGACGTTCACCTGCGCGACCTCGGCCGGCGCGTGGCCCAGCGTCTACCAGGCCTGCGGCACGAACGGCATCCACCTCTGGACGGGGCAAGGCGGTCACTCGCGCTGGCGATGGTC
>JAGQJA010000474.1 GCA_020430845.1 Myxococcales bacterium | reverse complement strand
GAGGGCTTCGAGGGCATGCTCGTGCAGCTCGACAGCGTGACGGTCGCGAGCATGAACCCCGACGCCCCCAAGGACTTCGACGAGTTCCAGATCACCGACGCGACGGCGTCGCTCTATCGCGTCGACGACGACCTCTACGGCGCGCTCGACAACATCTACCCCGACGCGACGCCCTTCACCCGGATCGTCGGCATCGCGGGCTACACGTTCAACCAGCGCAAGCTCCTGCCGCGCAGCGCGGCCGACCTCGTCCCCTGACGGGCTGAGCCACCGCGAACCGCGTACGACGCGCGCCGCCCGAGAGGGTGAGCGCGCGTCGCCGCTTTGTCCTACGCGCGGTGGATGGCCGCGCGCTGCATCTGGTTGTGCGATGCGGTGAACTCCTTGTAGAGGTCGAGCGCCTTCTTGGCGTGGTCCTGGCAGTCGCGGACGAGCTCGCTCGCCTCCTCGAGGCTCCGCTTGGCGCGGCTCGCAGCGTTCGACTGCTCCTTGGCGCTCGCGTCGAGGTCCGTCGCCCGCGCGTTGTAGATCCCGTTGACTGCGGAGTCCCCGGCATCTGCGGCCTTGACGCCAGCCTGCGCGGCCCGGTCCGTGCCGAAGGTGCACGCGGCCGCGCCCGCCTTCGCGCCGGCCGAGAGGAGTCCGCCCGTGAGCTGAGCGTCGGCCTTCTTGCGCAGCGTGTCGATCTCCTCGCGCTGCGCCCGCTCCTCGGCGTCCGCCGCATCGCGCTTTCGCTCGCGCGCAAGGCTCCGGTGCTCGTTGGCGGACTTGATCATCATCATCGCGACGCGCTCACCGACGTTGGCCGAGACGACCTCTCTGGCAGGCTCCGGGACGAGCGAGCCACCGCTCGGCCCCGTCTCGTCGCACGCCGACGTGTCGATCGGCCCCCCCGCCACCCGCCCTGCACCAGTCACTCCACAAGTCGACATCGCTCTACCCTCTCATTCCTTGTGCTGCGCGCGACTCGGCGAGGCGCGCGTCGAAATACGATGACACGAGCTCGCTCACCTTTTGCTGGTACGAGAGCTCACCCTGCATGCGCTCCGCGATGGCGGACACCGCCGCCTTCACGCGCTCGATCTCGATGTCTTGCTCCTTCTTGTCGATCATCGCCTCGTCGAACCGGTACTGCGCCGTCGTGTCGCGGAGCGTGCGAAAGGCGTCCACGCCCTTCACCGTCCCTTGGACGCCCGCGGCCACGAGACGCCCGGCGTTCATCGCGCCCTGCGCGGCGGTCGCGCCCGCCACGCCGGTGATGACCGCGCCGGTGGTAGACGCGCCGAGCGCGATCCATTGCGCGGCCTCCTCTCCCACGGCATCGGCCAGCGCCTCGCGCACCGCCTTGATCTCGGTGGCGCAGAAGCCGGCCGCACTGAGTGACAGTCCGACGGCGACGGCCGGAGTGGCTGCTCCCGCGGTGCCGATCGCCAACGCTACGCCCGCCACGATGGTCGCCGCGAGCTGTGCGTACTTCATGAAGTCGGGTCCGAGCTGACGCTCGAGCATGCGAACGTCTTCGGCGACTGCAGAGTCCTTGTCGGACAGGATCTTGACGGCGGCGAGCCTCGCGTTTCCGCTCGCGCACGCCGTCGCCGCGCCCACCCAGGCCGACGCCTGCTCTCCGAGCACCTCCGACTTCTCGACGATCATGCCGGCGAGGACCAGCGACGCCATCATGGCCTGCGGGCCCCCCGCGGCGTCGCGCAGGAACGCGAACGCAGCGTCTGCGCCGAGCGCGCCGTCCGCCGCGGCGTTCACGACCTCGAGCGCGTCCTTCTCCAGCGCCGCGAAGTCTTCGGGCACCAGGCCGGCCATGTGGACGCTGATGTCGGCGAGCACCAACACCGGCTGAGCCGTGACGATGCCTGCGATACCGCCAAGCCCGATCGAGTCGAAGAACCCCTTGTTCTTCTGTGCCTCGGCCTCGGCCGCGCGCCGCATGGCCTCGCGCTGTTCGGCGCGGAAGTGATCGCGTTTGACCTTCTGTTGCTCGACCTGGTGCTCGCCTCGACGAACGGCCTGCCCCGACTGCTTCATGAGCTGGAGCTGGAGCGCGTACATCGGGTCGACCGCGCCCTCGGCGGGCGGCGGGATCAGCGCGCCCCCGGCCACACCTGGATCGGCGCCCATCGCGGGGCCGACGCCCGCGGCGGGCGCGCCGCCGGTTACCGCGACGGCGCTCATCGCCCCATCTCCGCGCGGGCGAGCCGGACGAGCTCGTCGTCGTCGATCTGGCTCGCGTGCTCGACGGCCAGCTCCAGCGCGGCCGCGGCGTCGTCGTCGCGGTCGACGCGCTTGAGGACGCGCGCCTTGGCGATGGCGCACCGCGGAGCGGGCGCGGCAACCTCGAGCGCCGCGTCGTACATCACGACAGCGAGCGCGGGCTGCGCGATCTCCTCGTGGCAGGCGCCCAGGGCGAGCCAACCGCGCTCGTCCCGCTCGTCTGCTTCGACCATCGCGCGAAAGAGCACGGCGGCGTCGGCCGTGCGCCGTTGCGACAACATCCAGTGGCCCGCAGCGTAGAGGGCCTCGACCTCGGGTGAGCTCGTGCGCATGTCGTCACCGCGCCATGTTCTGGATGATGCCCTTGATGTTCTCTTCCATCTTGGCGATCATGTTGCTGAACATGCTGAGCGTCTGAGACCGCTTCTCGACGAGCGACTGCAGCTTGATCATTGTCATCTGATCGCCGCTCTTGAGCGCATCGAGCTGCGCGTTGACCTCGCCGATCAGCGCCTCGACCTCCGCCTTCGAGACGCAGTTGTCTTTTGCCGTTTCGTTGAACTCGTTGGCCTTCGCCGCGACCACGTTCCTGAGCTCGTCGTTCTTGATCGTGCTCGCCGCGTCGGCGTAGGCCTTCTTGATCTCCTTGATGGCCGCGGCGTTCTTGCCGCTCTCGTCGTTCGGATCGCCCATGGTGTCCTTGTAGCGATTGAGCACGGTCTCGAGCCTGGCCAGCGCCTTTTGATCGTCGCTGTTGGCGTTCTGCGTCGCCATCATCGAACGGATCGCAGTGTCGGTTTCGAGGAGCCGGTTCTGGCACTGCTGAACGAGCTCTTCGATGCTCAGTCCGCCCTGCGCGTCATGACGGAGCAGAGCCTCGATGGACACTGAATCGAAGCCCGCTTGACCCAACTTGGACTGGGGGCCACCAATTGCGTTGCTCATCTTGTTCTCTCTCTTTCTCTCTGTGGGTCAGGCGCGCAGCGCGCCCACCAGGGTCAAGTCGTGGGTCTCACCCTCGGCGCTCAGCGCGTCGAGGGCGTCGAAGGCCTCGGTCACCTCGGCGGGGACCGTGACGCCGGCGGCGGCGAGCGACTCGAGGCTCTGCATCGCCTCGGCCCACGCCGCGTCCTGCCGCGCGAGCTCGTCGTGAAGGTGCTTCATCGTGTCGTCGTTCATGGTTCTCCTCGGCGGCGTGACCGCGCTGACGAGTCCCACTCGGACACGCCGCGGCCCAGTTGCGTGCCGCGCCGCGCTTTGCAGAAAGCAGAGCCGTTCTGAGCACTTGCTGCGGGGACACGCGGGGCGACACGCGCGCGCGAAGTTGCTATGACGGCCCCGTCCCTCTCACCCCGTCGCGGAGCCGCCCATGCGATCTGTCCCTGCCGTCTTTGTCCCCGCCCTCTTGCTCGCCGCCATGGCGTGCGGCGGGCCCGCCGAGCAGGGCGTCGCCGCGCCTCCGCAGTCCCCCACGAGCGCCCCTCCCGTGACCACGCCCCCGCCCGCACAAGCCGCAAACCCCCTCCTCGCCAAGTGGACCGGTCCGTACGGCGGCGTGCCCCCGTTCGCCGACGTGAAGGTCGAGCACTTCGAGCCGGCGTTCGCGCACGCGATGGACGAGACGCGCGCCAACATCCAGAAGATCGCCGACGATCTGGCCGCGCCCACGTTCGACAACACGATCGTCGCGCTCGAGGGCGCGAGCCGCACGTTCGATCAGGTCGAGACGATCTTCGGCGTGTGGCAGTCGACGATGAGCGACGAGGCCTTCAAGGCCGCCGAGCGCACGCTCGCGCCCAAGCTCGCCGCGTTCGAGGACGAGATCGTCCAGAACACCAAGCTCTTCAAGCGCATCGAGGCCGTCTACCAGTCCCCGGAGAAGGCCAAGCTCACGCCCGAGCAGCAGCGGTTGGTGTGGCGGCGCTACACGCGCTTCGTGCGCGCAGGCGCCAAGCTCGAGGGCGCCCCCAAGAAGCGCCTGTCCGAGATCAACCAGCGCCTCGCGACGCTCTTCACGTCCTTCGGGCAGAACGTGCTCGCCGACGAAGAGGGACAAGCGCTCGTCCTCGACCGAGAAGAAGACCTCGCCGGCCTGCCCGACTCGGTGCGCGAAGGCGCGGCGCAGGCGGCCAAGGCGCGCAAGGCCAAGGGCAAGTGGGCCATCGCCAACACGCGCTCGGCCATGGAGCCCTTTCTCACCTACTCCACGCGCGACGACCTGCGCGAGAAGGTGTGGAAGACGTACGTGATGCGCGGCGACAACGGCGACGCGCACGACACCAAGAAGATCATCAGCGAGATCCTCGCCCTGCGCTACGAGCGGGCCAAGCTGCTCGGGTACGCGACGCACGCGCACTGGCGCGTCGAGGACGCGATGGCCAAGACGCCCGAGCGCGCCGTCGAGCTGATGGACAAGGTGTGGCCCGCCGCCGTCAAGCGCGTGAAGGAGGAGGTCGCCGACATGCAGGCGATCGCCACCAAGACGGGCCTCAAGCGCAAGATCGCGCCGTGGGACTACCGCTTCTACGCGGAGAAGGTGCGCAAGGCGAAGTACGACCTCGACGAGAACGAGGTCAAGCCGTACCTCCAGCTCGACAAGCTCCGCGAGGGCATGTTCTGGGTCGCCGGCCAGCTCTTCGGCTTTGCGTTCTCACCCGTCACCGGCGTGCCCGTCTACCACCCCGACGTCCACGTCTGGGAGGTGAAAGACCAGAAGACCGGCAAGCACATCGGGCTCTGGTACTTCGACCCGTACGCGCGCGCGGGCAAGCACTCGGGCGCGTGGATGAACGCGTACCGACGCCAAGAGAAGCTCGCCGGCGACGTGAGCACGATCGTGAGCAACAACTCCAACTTCGTGAAGGGCAAGGACGGCGAGCCGGTGCTCATCAGCTTCACCGACGCGCGCACGCTCTTCCACGAGTTCGGCCACGCGCTGCACGGCCTGTCCTCGAACGTGACCTACCCGTCGCTGTCGGGCACCAACG
>JAGQJA010000473.1 GCA_020430845.1 Myxococcales bacterium | reverse complement strand
CGAGGACAAGACCATGGAAAAGCGCGCCGACACCGACCACGACATCCACGACCTCATCGCCCGGCGCTGGAGCGCGCGCGTCTTCTCCGGGGCCTCGGTCACGCCCGCCCAGCTCGGGTCGCTGCTCGAGGCTGCGCGGTGGGCGGCGTCGTGCTTCAACGAGCAGCCCTGGCGCTTCGTCGTCGCGCTGCGTGACGACGCCGACGCGTTCGAGAGGCTGCTCGGCTGCCTCAACGAGAGGAACCGGGCGTGGGCGAGCCAGGCGGGCGCGCTCGCCATCTCGGTCGCGGCCACCACGTTCGCCCACAACCAGAAGCCGAACCGTTACGCGTGGCACGACGTCGGGCAGGCGGCGGCGCAGCTCGCGCTGCAGGCCACGGCGCTCGGTCTCGCGGCGCACCAGATGGCGGGCTTCGACGCGGCGAAGACGCGCGAGGTGCTCGGCATCCCCGAGGGCTTCGAGCCCGTGGCGGCGATCGCGATCGGCGCGCCCGGCGCGCTCGAAGGCGTGCCCGACGACGTGCGCGCGCGCGAGGAGGCCCCTCGTGTGCGCAAGGCGCTGTCAGAGGTCGCGTTCGCCGGCGCGTGGGGCGCGCCGCTGCCTCTCACGCCGCGCTGACCGCCGCGCGCGCGGGCCCGCTTTGTCTGGAGATGTCGCGCTTCGTGATGTAAGCGAAAGCTCGCGCGAATTTTCGCGGAAAGGAGGCCCGAGTGGTGAGCAGGTGGACAGTTTTCGTGGCGACGCTCGCCGCCAGCTTCTTTGCCCTCGTCTCGCTCGCGTCGGCGCAAGAGGCGAGCAGCTGCCGCACGCCACGACAGGCGACGGACTCGGTCTTCCACTGGCAGCAGCCCGGGCGAGACCGCCTCGACGAGGCCTCGCGGTGCCTCGAGCTGCCGGGCCGGTCCCGCGCCGACAAGCACATCGTCGCGCGGAAGCTCAAGCGCCTCTACGACGAGCGGCTCGCCCTCATCGACATGGCGGCGATCTCCGACGACCCCGACTATCGCGATCGCGCGGGGGTCGAGCGCGTCGTCCCGCACGCGTCGCTCCCGGGCATCGTCGTCGAGCGGCGCGCCGACGGGCAGTGGCACTGGACGGAGGCCTCGCTCCGCACGGTCGTGCAGATGGTCGGCGAGTCCGACAACAGCCTCGGCAAGTGGATCGCCACGCGCGTGCCGGATTGGCTCACCGGCGTCACGTTCGGGCTCGCCCTCTGGCAGTACCTCGCGCTCCTCGCCACCGTCGTGGTCGGCCTCATCGCACGGCGGATCGTCTACTTCGTCGTGCTCTCACGCGTGCAGAAGACGACGGACAAGCTAGGCCAGAAGTGGATCAGCCGCTTCATCGACGTGGTCGCGGCGCCCGGCTCCACGCTGGTGGTGGCGCTCCTGCTCCGCGTCACGTACCCCGAGCTCGACCTGCCGATCCGCGCGGCGATGGCGCTCAGCGTCGCCGTGCGTCTCCTCGTCGTCGCGAGCGTCGTGTGGGCCGCCTACCGCTTCGTCGACGTCGTCGCAGAGCGCATGGCCGAGCGCGCCAGCGAGACCGACACCAAGCTCGACGATCAGCTCGTCCCGCTCGTCCGCAAGTCGCTCAAGGTATGCACCGTCGTCATCGGCACGCTGATCGGCCTGCAGAACCTCAACGTCGACGTGGGCTCACTGCTGGCCGGCCTCGGCATCGGCGGTCTGGCCTTCGCGCTCGCGGCGAAGGACACGCTCTCGAACTTCTTCGGCAGCTTGATGATCTTCGTCGACCGTCCGTTCCAGATCGGCGACTGGATCTCCGCCGCGGGCGTCGAGGGGATCGTCGAGGAGGTGGGCTTTCGTTCGACGCGCGTGCGCACGTTCTACAACTCGCTCGTCACGGTGCCGAACTCCAAGCTGATGGACGCGAACATCGACAACTACGGGGAGCGCCAGTTCCGCCGCACGTCGATCACGCTCAACCTCGCCTACGAGACGACGCCCGAGCAGATGCAGGCGTTCTGCGACGGCGTCCGCGCCATCATCCAAGCCAACCCCGCGACGCGAAAGGACTATTACGAGGTCCACATGTCGGGCTTCGGCGCGTCGTCGCTCGACGTGATGCTCTACTTCTTCTTCAAGGTCGACTCGTGGTCGGAGGAGCTGCGCCAACGCCACAACGTCTTCCTCGAGATCCTGCGCCTCGCGCGCGACCTCAAGGTCGACTTCGCCTACCCGACGCAGACGCTGCACCACACGTTCGACCACGTGCCCACCGAGGCCCGCCCGGCGCGTGTCACGCCGTCCGACGACGAGCTCGCGGCGCTCGTCCGCGGCTTCGGTCCCAAGGGAGACCGCGCGCGCCCCGACGGCCCCAGGATCACGTCCGGCTTCTTCGCCGTGGCGACCGAGGGCTCGTCCGACGACGTCAGCGAGGACGCGGGCGCGTGATCGGTGCGGACGTCGGTGGAGCTCGTCAGTCGACCCTGCCGAGCTCGACGGTGGCGCGGTCGGTCATCACCACGAACGGTCGCTCGTCGAACGACAGGCCACCCTTGCCGTCGTGCTTCATGATCTCGACCTTGCCCATGCCGTAGCCCATGGGGCCCTTGCTGTAGTAGTGCGCGCTCAGCTCGTACGGACCGCTCCGCTCGGGGCCCTTGATGGCAAAGCACTCCGGCCCGTATCCCGTCGTGACGTCGCCGTAGAGCTGCCCACCGCTGGGGAGCGCGGGAGAGCCGTAGAACGCGTGCCCGCCGCGCGCGTCCTTCACGTGGAAGTCGACGTCGTTCGCGTCGGTCTCCCAGGTGAGCACGAACCGTAGCGAGGGCTCCGTCGCGGGCTCGACGTTGCGCTCGGCGAGCCGCGCGCGGATGGCGGGCGCCCGCTCGGGGGCCGCCGTCATCCACGCCGCGCCGAGCACCGCGAGGTCGTCGAGCAAGGTCCGCTGCACGCCCGG
Organism: Myxococcales bacterium; assembly: GCA_020430845.1. Taxonomy (GTDB): domain Bacteria; phylum Myxococcota_A; class Polyangia; order Polyangiales; family Polyangiaceae; genus Labilithrix. Next base: position 3,996 of record JAGQJA010000473.1, on the reverse strand, counting down.
GAAGCGACCGCGCGGCCAGCTCGCCGCGAGGGCGCTCTCGACGTCGGTGAAGGCTGCCTCCCACTGTCCGAGCTTGGCGTGCGTGATCGCGACGAGCCGGTAGCCGCTCGGGTGGTCGGGCCGATCGTCGCGCGCCTTCTCGAACGTGTCGGCCGCGAGGAGCAGCGCCGGGCGAGCTTCGCCCCGCGTCGCGACCCGCTCGAGCCGCTCACCCGCGAAGCGGCGGAGGTCGGCGCGTGAGGCATAGAGGTCGATGATGGAGCCGTACGCGCGGGCGGCCTGCGAGAAGTCTCCGAGCGCCTCGAACGACTCGCCGAGAGCCACGAGCGCGAGGACGTCGCCGGGATCGCGCGCGCGCCACTTGCCAGCCGCCTCGAACGCCTTCTCGGGCTGCTTGGCGTCGAGAGCGCGCATGACGTCGGCGAACGGGCCGCTGTAGGGGCTCTCGGGCTTGGGCTCGCTCTGCTCGGTGGTGCGTCGCCACACGCCGGACGGTGCGGTGGAGGGCGCCGAGGTCGGCGTGGACGGCGTGGTCGCGACGGAGCCCGCGCCGTCGCCGTTCGACAGGTGGATGGGATAGACGACGGTGATGACGCCCCCCTCCGGCTGAGGGAAGCTCAAACGTGTATATGCATGGTGCACGCAGGCCCGCAGCTGCGGATCCGAGATCGAGCTGCCCGCGTCCTCGGCCCGAACGACCGCGCCGCTGCGGTCGATCATGAAGCGTGTCACGACCCGGCCCTCGATCGTGGGCGTCCGCCGCAGCGCCGCCTCGTAGCACGCTCGAAAGCGGCCGAAGTTCTGCCGGACGATGCGCTGGATGACCTCGGGGGGCAGGCGGCCCGACACCTGCGTGGCGCCCATGCGGACGGTCGGTGGGCGCGTACGATGGCTCGCCGTGGGGCGCGCGGGAGCGGCAGGAGCGGCGGTCGCCGTGGGGCGCGCAGGAGCGGCAGGAGCGGCGGTCGACGCCTTGCCGGCCACCTCGGCGGGCGGGGCCGATGGACCTGCGCCGTGCCCGATGGTGCCGACCGAACCGAGCCCGATGCCCTCGCCGCGTCCGCCGCCGCCCTCTCCGATGCCCGAGAGGCCGAGCCCGCCGGCGCCGAAGGAGTCGCCGATCGCGTCGCCCCACATGTTGCCTGTCGCGCTGGCAGGATCGGGCCGCGCCGAGCCGCCCCAGCGTTGCGTGGGCGTCACGTTCGTCGCCCCGCCGGGCCGGCCCTTGGGCGCGGTGCGCTCGTACTCGGCGATCGCGCCACGCTCGACGGTGAGCGTGCGCGCCGGCGCGCTGCGATCGATGCCCCAGCGCGCGTAGTCGCCCTCGGTCTCGAGCACGATGAGCGACGTATACGGACCGATGAGGCGGTGTCGGAGCGAGAGCGCCGTGACCTCGCGACGGAGCTCCGGAGACGGGGTCTCGAACGCCTCGCGGTCGGTGAGGCTCGCGACCTTGGCCGTGGCCCACGAGCGCTCGACGAGCTCGCGTGTCCCTCGCTTGGCCTTCGCGACGACCCGCGTCGGGCCCATCGTGATCGCGACGTCGCCTGCCGGTACGCTCGCGTACACGTAGCGCGCTTCGCCGGGCTGCACGCCCTCGAGGCGCGTGGGCCACTGCCAGCGCGCGCCGTCCACCTTCACGTCGACCGAGCGAGACGCACGCCCGAGTCGCGCCATCACGTCGTCGAGACCGCGCGTCGCGTCGGCCACGGCGCCGTCGCGGCGAAGGCCCATGGTCGTGAGCCGCGCGAGCAGCGCGTCGTCGCGGAGGCCGCCGAGCGCGATCACGTCGAAGCGCTCCACCCCAGCGCCGCCGAGCGCGAGCACCGCGTCGCCGAGCGCCTTTCGATCGGTGGCTCCCGCGGTCGCCACGCCGTCGCCCACGAGCACGACGCGCTTCGCCGTCACGCGGCGCGCGGCCACGCCGGCCCACGCGATCGCGGCCCCCAGGTCCGACGCGCCCAGCGCGCCGCGCGCCGCGAGCGTGGAGAGGGCGGCGCCAGGGAAGGACGCGGCGGGGCCCTCGTAGACCGGGACGATCTCTTGATCGAACGCCGCGACGGCGACGTGGGCCGACGGCGAGGCCGACGCGATCTCTCGCACCGCGCGCGCCGTCGCCGCGAGCGCCTGGTCGAGGCCCAACGCGCGAGACGCGCTCGTGTCGACGAGCAGCACCGCCGCCTCGAGCGGCTCGGCCGGCGCAGACGCGAGCGGCTCCACGCGAACGGCCGCCAGGTCCCCGGTGCGGAGCGCGAGCTGCGGCCCCGGCACCGCGACGTGGACGTCGGCCTTGGGCGCGGCGTCGTGGATCTCGAGTCGAGACAGCGCGGCGCCGTCGGCGCGTACGTCCACGCTGAGCTTCTTGGCCTTGGGCAGGCCCACCAGCGGCAGCTCGTACGCCCCGTCTGCCGTGAGCTCGTGCGACCACGACACGACGAGCTCCTTCTTGGCGCGCGCCCCGATCGGGAACACGCGCACGGACACCTCGTTGGGCAGAGACGCCTCGAGCAGCGCGGGGTCTTGTCGCCGGTGCAAGAAGTCGTCGTACGCGAGGCGTGCGCGGGTCTTGTCGACGACCTCTCCCTCTTGCCAGCGGTCGTCGATCTTCATCGCGAGCCGCGCGAGCGACGCGCCCGGCGGCAGCACGACGCGGAACGTGCCCTCGATGACGCGGTCCTCGGGGTTGTCGAACGCGACGCGGACCTCGGTGAAGGCGAGCGGCCCCTCGACGACGGCGCGGGCCTCGAACGTGTCGACCTCGAGCGCGCGTCCGTCTTTGGAGACGAGCGAGAGCGGCGCTTTGGCGGCCTCGAGCGCGGGCTTGTCGACGGGCGGCAGGGCGAAGCGGACGCGAGGGGCGCCGATCCGCACCTCGGGCTCGGCGGGGGAGCGATGCGCGTGCGTGGCGGGGGCGGGACCGCGGCAGCCCGCGGTGGTGACCGGGCCGACGACGGCCAGGAGCGCGGCGGCGCGCAGCGGGAGGCGGGACATCACCCCCGAGCGACACTCGCGCTTCGCGAAGGTTCCCGCGCGTCGCCGGCGAAGGCGCGCCGGACCTCTCCCGGCCCGCGCGTCAGGCCGTGAGGATGCGCTGGACCGCGCGCGTCGCGTCGGGCATGGCGCGCACCCGCGTGCCCAGGGCGGCGAGGTAGAAGCGCATGCCGCGCGCGTCGAAGCCGCGAGCGAGCACGTCGGTGCCGCGCGTTCGTTCGTCGAGATCTCCCGCCCAGGTCCCGCTCGCCGCGGGGCTCGCGGTCTGCTCGAGCAGCGCCAGCTCGGCGGCCGTCCCCACGCCCGTGAGCACCGACCCGCTCGCGTCGACGATGGCCACCGCAGAGACGTCGCTCCGCTCTCGCACGGCCTCGCAGAGGTGCGTGAGGGCATGCCACTTGTCGGAGCTCCGGCGGACGCGTCGATCGTTGTTCATCACGACGCGATCCTAGAGGCGCGGGCCTCGCGCGGCCAAAGAAGCGGGGCGCCGCGTCAGGAGCAGCCGGCGTCGCGCGCGCACGCGTGCAGCAGGTCACCGAACGCGCGCACGACGGGCATGGGGATCTCGTGACCGCCCTGGAACGGGGTCCACGTGACGTCGAGCCCAGCCTTCGTGAGCGCGTCTCTCAAGCGCTCGGCAACGCCGAAAGGCAAGAGCGGATCGCTCTTTCCGTGGGACTGCATCACGCGCAGGCCCGCGCGGCGCGGCATGAGGGGCGTCCACTCGTCCTCCGCGAGCAGCGTCCCGCTCATCAGCGCGAGCCCCGCGAGCGGCTCGGACGTGCGCAGCGCCACGTCGCACGACAACATGGCGCCCTGCGAGAAGCCGCCGAGCACGATGCGCTCGCGCCGGACGCCGTGCTCGCGCACCAGCACGTCGAGCAGCTCGGCGACCTTGGCGTGAGCCTCGGCCATGCCCTCGGGCACCTCGCGCGAGAGGTCGCGCTCCTTGCCGCTGGCCATCGCCTCCTGCAGGCGCATCACGTCGATCATCCACCAGGCGCG
>JAGQJA010000472.1:1373-6468 GCA_020430845.1 Myxococcales bacterium | reverse complement strand
AGGTAGCTCCGGCAGATGTCGCCGCACGCGCCGGCCTGATTGCAGTCGAGCCCCGCGTCCGTGTCGCCGAGGCACGCGCCCGCGTCGCTCGCGTCGCCGCCTGCGTCGACGGGGGGCGGCGCGCCGGTGTCGGGCTTGACGGTCCCACCGGAGTCTTTGGTGGGCTCGGGGGCCGTGTCGCGCACGCCCGCGTCGAAGGGCTGCAGATCCTCTCCTGCGTCCGAGCTCGAGCACGCGATCATCGCGCCACCTCCCGCAGTCGAGAGGACGAGGATGGCGGCGAGCGTGAGTCGAGTCTTCATGATCCTCCGAGCATAGGTCGCGGGGCGCACGAACGCGTACCCCCCAATGGCGGACACGCCACGCGCAGGGCACGCGGGCGCGTTTCTCACCCCCCGAGCAGGGGGCCTGGCCCAAGGTGATACGCGGGCCTCGAGCCCCACATTTTGTCACCCAAATGGCGGATGGATCCGCCACACCTCACCCTGGTGTACGTTTCTGTCATCGATTCGACAAAACCCAATGATTTCAACATGTAGGATATCAGCGCCATCATAATCTTCCGTCGGCACTGTAGGTGCAATGGGGTGCTTCGGAGGAACATGCGGCACAGCAAGGTCTTTGGAGCGCTCGTAGCGGTGGGGTTCGGGGTCGTCGTCAACGTGGGTTGCAGCAGCGACAGCGGCGAGACGAAACAAGAGGACGCGAAGGGCGTCGCGCAGGCGGGCGAAGATCGCTGTGGTCCCGGCGGCGTGGTGATGGAGGCCGACGAGCCGAACGCGCCGTGCGCGATCCGCACCGAGTACAACGTGGCCGACCTGGCGCTGGGCGACGCGCCCATGGTGGCCAACGAGGACCTCGAGGGGCACGTGCCCGCGGCCGACGTCGGCATCGGCGACGACGAGGTCATCCCGCAGAACGTGAACCTCCTCGACCGCGCCGGCGGCGCCGTGCAGAGCTGCAACGGCCGCAACGGACCGGGCTTCACCACGTGCGGCCCGCAGGGCAACGACAGCTGCTGCCACGCCAACACCATCCCCGCGGGGCGCGCAGGCACGGTGACCGTGGCCACCTCGTTCGACATGGGCGTCTACGAGGTCACGTCCGGTCGCTTCCAGGCGTTCGTCAACGCGTTCAACGGCAACATGCGCGCGGTGCCCGGCATCCCGGCCGACATCGCCGCGAAGCTCCCCGCGAGCCGCGCCGCGGTCGAGGACGAGCTCGGCCCGGGCTGCAAGTTCCGCAGCGAGATCGACAACTACGGCGCGCGCACCTGGCCGCAGCCCGAGATCGCGCAGACCGTCGCGCGCTTCATCTCGGACAACAACGATCGCGCCGCCGACATCCGCGCCGACGCGACCGCCGCGCGCCTGAGCGCCAAGCCGATCAACTGCGTCAGCTACCAGATGGCCGCGGCCTTCTGCGCGTGGGACGGCGGACGCCTGCCCACCAACGACGAGTGGCGCTACGTGGCGATGGGCGCGGGGCAGGGCGCGGTGCGTCGCTACCCGTGGGGCGCCGGTCGCACCGCCGACAAGCTCGTCACCGACCTCAACGGCCAGAACAACGATCAGTTCACCTACCCGAACGACTTTCCCTTCTACGGGAACGGGATGAACGCGTACCACATCGCGCCTCCCGGTCGTAAGCCGGCGGGCGCGTCGGTGTACGGCATCCAAGACATGGGCGGCAACGTCCTCGAGTGGATGGCCGACCGCCTCGGGCCCAACTCGGGCATCGTGCGCGGCGGCTCGTGGGAAGGGCACCGCGACGACAACGACTTCGCGTACGTGAACTACCCGATGGATCGCACGTACGGCTCGGTGGGCTTCCGCTGCGCGTACGGCGCGAGCCAGGGCGCGGCCCCTCCGCCGCCTCCTCCGCCGGCGGGCGCCGTGCAGCGCGACGTGCACCGCGCGTACAACGCGCAGCTCGGCGATCACCTCCTCGGCATCACGCAGAACGAGGGCGCGCCGGCGTGGCGCTACGAGGGCGTCGCGTTCCGCGCGATGAGCGCAGCGGTCGCAGGCACGGTGGCGCTCTACCGCTGCCGCATCAACAACACGTCGCAGCACTTCCTCTCGAACGCCGCCAACTGCGAGGGCCACACGTCCGAGGGCGTCGTGGGCTACGTCTTCAGCGCGCAGGCCGCCGGCACGCAGCCCATCTACCGCTGCGTGAGCCCCAAGGGCACCGACCACCTCACCACGCTGACGCCGCAGGAGTGCCTCAACGCGGGCTTCCGCGTCGAGGGTCGTCAGGGCTTCGCGTTCCCGTCGGGCCAGGGCGTCGCGCCCCCGCCTCCCCCGCCGCCTCCGCCGGCCGGCTGCGGCAAGCTCGGCGTGAACGGCTCGCTCGCGGTGGGTCAAGAGCTCGCGTCCTGCAACAACAACTACGTGCTCAAGATGCAGGGCGACGGCAACCTGGTCCTCTACAAGCGCGCCGGCAACGTGGCCCTCTGGCACACGCGCACGTACAACACGCCGAGCAACCGCGCGACGATGCAGGGCGACGGCAACTTCGTCCTGTACGACAACGCCAACCGCGCGCGCTGGAACAGCCGCACGTACAACAACCCGGGCGCCACGCTCTCGATGCAGGACGACGGCAACCTGGTCATCTACACCGCCGGCGGCCGCGCGCTCTGGCACACCCGCACCGCGGGTCGCTGAGCCGTCGGGCGAACGCCCGAACCTGGTGAGTCACGAGCGCGCTTGGGCCGAGAGCCCGGGCGCGCTCGTCGCTCGTTCGACGCTCAGCGCCGCTTCTTGAGGAGCTTCTTGGCGAGGCCGCCGAAGCCGCCCGACTTCTTGGAGACCGTGCGCCCCGGAGCGAGCGCGCTCGCCACGCCGCGGGCGAGCCCCGACGACGACTTGGACGCGCGCGGAGGCGCCTCACGCGAGGGCCGCGAAGGGGCGCGCTGGGCGACGGCCATCTGGGGCTCGGGGGGCGGCGGCGTGATCGACGGCGGCAGCGCGAGGTCGGCGTTGCCCGCCTTGAGGAGCGAGATCTCGAACAGCTCGTACTCCTTGGGCTTGCCGATCTTGCGACCGAAGATCTGCAGCGCGGGCGCGGCGCTCACCGTGACGCCGGCCTCGGCGCCGAGCTGCCACGGGGCGCGAGACGAGGGCCGCTGCGCCTCGAGCTCCACCCACGGCTCCACGACGAGGCGCGCGCCCACGGCGTTCTCGAGCAAGAGCACCGCGGTGGGTTGGAGGCTGCACCAGCCCTTGATCTTCTGCTGACGGCCCTCGACCTTGAGGTACGGCTTGGGCGAGAGCTCGAAGCCCGGCGCCTTGGCGGTGAACTGGAACTTCTTCTTCTTGGCGTCGGGCGCCTCGACGTTCTCGAAGCCGCCCTTCTTGTATTTGGCCGCGAGGTGCACGTCGCCCTTCACGCCCACGCCCGTGGTCGCGTGCATCTGGCCCTCGACGTTGAGCTCGCACGCGGCGTTGAGATCGAAGTGCGCGTGCAAGAAGAGCGGGCCGGCGATGGGGATGTTCGTCGGCATGATGTTCTTGACGATCGGGTACGACTTTCCGCCGAGCGCGGTGTCCTTCCAGTCCTGCTCCTTGGCCTTGCGTGTGTCGCCCTTGACCTTCACGTCGAGATCGATCTGGACGTCCGCGTCGTAGTGCGCGTCGGCGACGAGATCGGCCGAGAGGATCGAGTACCGCCCCATGCCCTTCTTCACGTAGGTGACGGTGCCCGTGATCTTGGCGTCCGAGACCTGGAAGTGCGCGCGCGCGTCGAGCTTCTCTTCGACGTCGATGCCCTTCTTGTGGATGCCGTCCTGGAACGACTTACGGAGCTCCCGGTTGACGATGTCGCGGTCGAACACGTACGCGACCTGGATCGTCTTCGCCTGCTCGGGCGCGTCGTCCGGCGACTCGAGGTGCGCGACCTCGACGTGCCCCATGGGCGCCTTGGGCTGCTCGCCGCCGCGACCGCCGCACCCGGTGACGACGACCGACGCGCCGAGCATCACCGCCAGCCCCAACCCCCGAAACGTCTGTGCTCCGCCCATGGTGGGAGGACAGGAGCACACCTTGTACCACATGGTACGTCGTCAGATTCGCGGGGATTCATGGGGATCACGGTGGGTCCCCGGCCCGTTCGTGGGTCGGCCGGGATCCATCCCACGAAGCAACATCGCGAGACCGATCGCGCCCCATGGCGGGCTCGGCGACCGGCGCGCCCGGCGCGCGCGCGCTACGTTGGAGCCATGCGGCCCCGCGCTCCCCTCGCCGCCTTGCTCGCCGCGGTCGCCTTCTGGGGAGCGGCGTGCAATGGCGCCGCGACCGACGCGCCCTCGGACGCCGGCTCGGACGCGTCGGCCGACGGGCTCGCGCCGCCCGCGCCCTCCGACGCGACGGCCGCGCCGAGCGCGGACGCCGGCGACGTCGACGCAGGAGACGCGGGCGACGAAGCCGTCACATCGACCGCGCAGTGCTTCATCTACTGCGATCGCGTCGAGCGCTCGTGCACCGGCGAGATGAAGCAGTTCGTGTCTCGCAACGCGTGCCTGCGCGCGTGCAACCTCTACCCCGAGGGGCAGCCGAGCGACTCGTCGGGCAACACGCGATACTGCCGCGCCCTGCACTCCGTGGCCGCCGAGGACTACGTCGACCAGCGGCGCGGCCACTGCTTGCACGCCGGCGCGTACGGCTACGGCGGGTGCGGCGAGCCCTGCGAGGCCTTCTGCGTGTTCGCGCTCCGTTGGTGCACCACGAGCGCGGCGCCGCCGCCGTACGCGACCGAGGCCGAGTGCCTCACCGCGTGCAACGCGTTCGAGGCCGCGCTGCCCGCGCCGTCTCCCGGCATCCCGCAGTACAACGCGGCCGGACCGCTCACGGGCGACAGCGTCGACTGCCGCCAGGTCCACATGATGCTCGCGCTCGAGAGCACGAGCGCGCGAGACCTCCACTGCCCGGCCGTCGCCGTCGCGAGCACGGCCTGCAAGTGACGTGACGCGACCCTGACCGCGTGGTCTACGGCCCGTGAGCGTCGCGCGCGCATCGGCGCCCGCGAGAGCCGCGCCGCGCGCTCACCAGCACTCGTCGCCGTCCGACTCGCCCCAGCCGTCGTCGCCGTA
>JAGQJA010000472.1:0-1318 GCA_020430845.1 Myxococcales bacterium | reverse complement strand
GCCCCACGGGTCGGCGCCGGCGTCGCTGTCGTTCTGCCAGTCGTCGCCCTCGTTGGGCATGCCGGGCTGCGGCGGGCTCGTCGGGTCGGTGGCGCCCCCCGCGCCGAGGTCGACGCTCGAACGGTTGGCCACCTCGACGCCGATCTCGGCGTGGATGTGATCGGTGTGAGGGTTCGGTCCGGTGTACGGCGCGGCGCCCTTGGTGCGGTTCCACTTCGTCCGCGACCAGATCACGAACTGGATGCCGAGCGACTGGCTGTTCTGCACGAGCCAGTCGGCGATCTTGGTGCCCTCGGAGCCCGTCGCGAAGATGTCGAGCGCGCGCCCCGTGCCGTGCACGCTGAGCTCACTCGCGTTGGCCGTGTTCTGACGGCACGCGTAGCCCTGGACCTTGGCGCCGAACCGGCTCGAGATCTCCTGAGAGAGCGCCTGGGCGTACGTCGTGTGCCCGCCCGCGCACGACTTGCCGCCGTTCCACGGGCCGCCGCCCGTGTAGCTGCCGTGCGTCGCGACGTTCGGCGGCGTCCACTCGCCCGTGATGGCGTCACTCGACACCGTCGCGCGATCGCCCTTGCCGCGGTGCTCCGGTGGCGCCGAGCACGCGGCGGCCGCGACCATGACGGGGGTTACCACGACGAACAGTGCTTGTAGTTTCGTGCGCATCCGAGCCTTCCTTCCGCTCCACCCGAACGGAAAGAGAGCAACGCGTGTGCCGCGCGGCGCCGATCGCCGATCGCCCTGAAAACAAGGTGGATCGCACACCACCCACATGTAGGCACGGAGACCGCGCGCGCGCCGGCGGACAATTCGCGTCGGACGAGACGTGATCCGAGGACCCGAGAGATCCTACGGTATGGACCTGGTGCGAAGGAGCGCGGCAGCCACGGAGAGACAGAGCGGTGCCTGAGCCTTCGGCGCTGATCGTGCTCGGGTGCGGCTACGCCGGCAGCGCCATCGCGCGGCGGGCGGCGGGCGAGGGTCGCCGCGTCGTCGTCACCACGCGGCGCGACGAGCGCAGAGGCGCGCTCGCGGCCGAGGGCTTCGAGGTGGCGCGCACGCCCGCCGACGCCGCCGACGCAAGGGCGCTCGTCACCGACGGCGCGTTCGTCGTCGTGTGCATTCCGCCCGACGGCGTGACCGACTCGGCCATCGCGCCCGGCCTCTCGCGCGCCGGGGCCATCACCTACATCTCGACCACCGGGGTGTACGGCGAGAGCCGTGGGCGCGTCGACGACGCGACGCCCGTGAGCGACGCGCCGACGTCACGCGCCGCGCAGAGGCTCGCCGCCGAGGACGTGTACCGCGCGCTGGGCGCCAC
>JAGQJA010000471.1:2799-3195 GCA_020430845.1 Myxococcales bacterium | reverse complement strand
TCGGCGGCAGCTTCGGCCGCTCGGGTGGCTCGTCGCGCGGCGGATCGATGCACCGCTGACGCGCGAGGCGGCAGGCGAGCGGCCGCGATCTCAGGGGATCTTGAGCGCCTTGGCCGCGGCGTCGTCGGGCGCGAGCCGCAGCGCCTCGTCGCGGTGCGCGGCCGCCTCTTTGTTCTTCTTGAGCGCGAGCAGAGAGCTCGCGGCGAGCACGTGCGCCGCCGCGACGTCCTTCTTCTCCATCTTGCAGAGCGCCGCCGTCTCCGCCTCGAACGCGGCCTTGTCGTGCGCGCCGAGCGCGGAGAGGGCGCGGGCGTATCCCATGTGCGCCGCCCCGCCGGTCACGTCCACGTAGACGGCCGCTTCGCCCACGGCGCGCGCCTCGTCCCAGAGCTTTCG
>JAGQJA010000471.1:855-2615 GCA_020430845.1 Myxococcales bacterium | reverse complement strand
GCCTTGTCGTTCTTCTCGTCTGCGAGATCGGCCAGGAGCATGCGCACCTGGTAGCCGTCGTGCCCGTGGGCGCGCATCGCGTCGAGGTGCTTGACCGCGTCGGCGGCCTTGTTCTGTCCGATGGCCATCTTGGCCGACACGAAGAGCGCGTCGGCGTGGTTGGGATCGAGCGCGAGCGCCGCGGCCAGCGCGGCCTTGGCGTCGTCTCCCTTGCGGGCGCGGATCGACGCGAGCGCGAGGTCGACCTGCGCGCCGGGGTCCTTGGGAGCGGCCGCCGCGGCGGCCTTGGCGGCGTCGAGCGACTTGGGCTTGGGCGCGAAGATGTACTGGCCCTTGTAACGAGAGAGACGCTGGAGCATCCACGCGCGGAACTGCGCGTCGTAGTCGGCGGGCGCGAGGCCGAAGGCGCCGCGGATGACGTCGGGCGTCTTCTTGCCCTGGCCCCAGAGCTTGAGCGCGGCCACGACCTTGCCCATGCCGAAGCGCTCGACCGTCCACACGAGCATCTGGCTCGACGCGTAGTAGGCGACGGTCATGTCGCTGGCGTCGCTCGCGTGGGTGAACGCGCGGTTCATGTCGACGGCGCCGGGCAACGTCTTTCGTTGGAGCGCCAGGTAGAGCTCGGCGTCGAGCTCGCGTGACCACTCGGGGCGCCGCGCGATCGTCTCGTACTCGCTGAGTCCCTCGGTGAACCAACGCGGCACGTGGTTCTTCGACATCTGGATCGCGAACACGTGACCCAGCTCGTGCCAGAGCACTTGACCCCAGTTGGCGGGCTCGGCCTTGGGGCTGATCGCCGCCACGACGCGCCCGAAGCACACGCCCTGGATGCCGATGTTGGGCAGACCTCCCGTGCGCACGCTGAACTGCTCGCGCGAGCCGTAGAGCTCGATCTGGACCGGCACCGTGGGCACGTACGCGTAGCGAGCCTTCATCGAGGCGAAGGCCTCACCCATCAGGCGCGGCACGTAGCGCTCGAGGATCGGCTTCTCTTCCTTGGCGTAGCGGATCTTGAAGACGCCGTCGGGCACGGTCTCGTACTGCGTGGCGATCTGCTTCTCGTAGAGGTTGAGCGTGTTGAACACGCGGACGTTGAACTTGTCCTTGCGCCACGCCTTCTGCAGCGCCTCGAGCCCCGCGTCCTCGTCGCCAGAGCGCATCTGCGTGAGCCCGAGCTGCGCCCACGCCTTGCCGTCGTCGGGGTCGAGCTTGGTCGCCTCTTTCATCATGGCGACGATGTCGTCGTAGCGGTGCTCCCACTCGGCGTACTCCGAGACCACGTCGTAGAAGCGCGCATACTGCGGGTTTCGCTTGAACACCTCGGCCTTGGCCGCCTCGAAGCCGGGCTTGTCGTCGTCGAGGAAGCGCGTCGCGGCCCGCAGGCTGAGCAGCTCGAGGTGGTTCGGGTTGGTCGCGAGGCCCTCCGAGATGGCCTTGTCGGCCCCGGCGAGATCCATGTCGCGCAGCGCGAGGCCCGCGCGCACGGCGAAGGCGTCCGGCAGCTTCGGGTTGACCTCGAGCGCCTTCTTCACGAGCCGCTCGGCCTCGTCGAAGTCGAGGGTCTGGTCGAGCTTCACGCGGGCCATGAGCACGTACGCGTCGGCGAGCTTGGGCGCGAGCTCGAGGGCCTCGCGCGCGGTCTCCTCGGCGTGGCCCGGGTCGTACTTCTCGAGGAAGAGGCCGGCGCGCCAGAGCAGCGTCTCGACGCGCTTCTTGTCGACGCGCTCGCTCTCCATGAACGCCTGGTTCGCGTCCTTGGG
>JAGQJA010000471.1:0-805 GCA_020430845.1 Myxococcales bacterium | reverse complement strand
GTGATCCCGCCGTCGTTGTACTCCTCGATGATCGCCTTGAGGGGCTCGTCGGCGTCGTCGCGCTTGCCGGTCTCGATGAGCAGCTCGCCGAGGAGCAGGCGCGCCGCCCTGCCGTCGGGCCCCTTGGTCGTCTTGACGCCCGTGAGGAGCTTGATGGCGTCGGACGTCTTGCCGCGCGCGGCGAGCACGCGGGCCTTGGCCACGGTGCCTGCCACGCGCGTCGCGGCCGACGCGATCGCCGCCTGCGCGTGCTTGTCGGCCTCTTCGAAGCGGCCGGTCTCGAGCATCACGCGGGAGAGCGCGAGCTTTGCCCGCGGCTCGTCGGCGCCCTTGACCGACGAGAGCTGCTTCTCGGCGGCGGCGTAGTCGGTCCGCTCGAGGGACGTGAGGCCCGCCGCGAGCGGTCCGGTCGGCGCGGGCTGCGCGTCGGCGAGGGCGGTCGAGACGAGGAGGGCGGCGAGGAGGGCGGCGGCGCGGAGCGAGCGCATCACAGAACCGTATCCCAAAAAGACACGCGCCGCGGCGAGGGGTTGGGTCAGCTCAGCCGCAGGTCGAGCTCGATCGCGTCCTCGCCGTCGGGGTAATACGCCCGCCGCTCGTTGAACGGCGAGAACCCGAGCGAGGCGTAGAGCGCGAGCGCCGACGTGTTGCCTCGACGCACCTCGAGCAGGCACCGCGCCGCGCCCGACGCGCGCGCCTCGTCGAGCACGACGCGGAGCAGGCTCGCGCCGACGCCTTGGCGGCGACGGTGCGACGCGACGGCCACGTTGAGGATGTGGAGCTCGTCGACCACACGCCAGGCGAG
>JAGQJA010000470.1:302-2986 GCA_020430845.1 Myxococcales bacterium | reverse complement strand
ACGGAGCCACAGGGCGACTCCGTCGTCATCCGGATCCGCGACAACGGGTGCGGCATCCCTCGAGCTGCGCGCGGCGACGTGTTCCGTGCCCGCGCGGACGGGGAAGCCGGTCGACGGAGACGCGGGTTGTCGGTCGCGCGCGACATCGTGCGCCGTCACGGCGGCGAGATCCTGCTCGGCCCGAGCGCACCGGGCGACACGACGTTCGACATCGTCCTCCCGGGCGCGCCGACCGCCGGTGCGGGATCGCCGTCACTCGGCGGCCCCTTGGCGCGCGCGCGCGTCCTCCTCGTCGACGACGATCCGCAAGTGCTGAGCTCGTTCAGCAAGCTTATCGAGCTCGATCACGACGTCGTCGCGGTCGACGGAGCTCGAGCGGCGCTCGACCTCGTCGCGGAGCCGGGGGCCAACTTCGACGTCATCCTCTGCGACATGATGATGCCCGACCTCGACGGCGTCGATTTCTTGGACCGGCTCGGGGAGAGCCCGTGCCTCGCGCCGCTGCGCGATCGCGTCGTCTTCATCAGCGGCGGCACCTTCACGGCGCGGACGCAGGCGTTCCTCGCCGAGGGCAAGGCGACGCTCCTCGCCAAGCCGTTTCGTCGTCAGCAACTGCTCGCCGCCATCTCCGCGAAGCGGCCGCGCTGAGCGTCTCACGCGGGTCTGCGCGGGCGCCCGAGCGGGAGCGCCTCACGCATCGCCGCTGCCTCCTTCAGCAGGTCTCCCACGCCATCTGCGGCGTGCCTGGCGGCGATCCCAAGCCGCTCTCGCTCCGGAGCTGGCAAGGCGTCGCCGAGCGAGGCCGCCTGGGCCAAGTACTCGACGTTGGTCGCCAGGACGGCGAGCGAGTTGTTGAACGTGTGCAGACGCTGCTCGAACAGCGCGGCGCAACAGAGCTCGAACGCCACGTCGCAGGCGACGAGCGCCGCCGTCGGCAGCGCGCGGAGCACGTCATCGCGCGAGGCCCGGGCATCGACCACGACGAGCGCTCCCAGGTACGCGCCGCTGCGCGCCCGCAGCGGCTCGATCGCGATCCAGTCGTACCCGAGGTCGAGGGCCGCGAAGATGCCGTCGGTGTCGTTCTCGCGCGTCAGCAGACCCCTGCGCTGGTCCGACCGCGCGACGGCACGGCGGAACGCGAGCGCCTCGTCCTCCCCGACGCGCCCCACGAGCAGACGCTCGTCGCAGACCACGCCGCAGCGCGCCACCGGAGTGCCCACCCGCACGACCGCGTCGCACACGCGCGCGGCGGCGGTGGACGCGTCGACCTGTCGCCGCGCGTAGTCCATCAGCGTCGACGTCAGACTCTCGAGCACAAGTTGCACGATCCCCCCGATCTCACGACGCCGGCTCACCCCCGTCTGGGTCGCCACCGTCGAAGCCGTCGTCGGCGTCGGCGGCGACGCGCAAGGTCGCCAGCTCGGCCAAGAGCGCGGCCGGATCGAGGGGCTGCGCGTGGACGTCGTACGACAGCTCCTCGATCCGCTCTGTCCCCGACCGAAAGACGACGATGTTCATGCCGTCGGCCCTGAGGTTCTTGGCCTCGACGTAGTCGGTGATCGTCCGCGTGCGCACCCCGTTCACCGAGAGCAGCACGTCGCCGTACCGAACGCCGGCCCGTGCCGCAGGCGTGCCCTCGAGCACTCCGAGGATGGGGAGCCCTTCTAGCGCCTTGGCCAATGCGAAGAAGGACTTGCGCTGCAGCATGACCCACAAATGTTAACAGACGCGCGGCCATCTCGCCCGTCCGCCATGGGCGGTGTGCGCCATGGCGGACGGACGGAGGCGCGACTCGTAGGCGTCGAGCATGAGGTCGACCCGACCTGCGACCAGGCCAGCCAAGACGGCTAGACCTGGAGGTCCTTCTCGACGTCGCCGAGCGTGATGCGCGCCATCGCGAGGTTTGCGCGAGATCGGTCGAGCACCACGTAGAAGAAGATGGTCGGGCGCGCGCGGAGCGGGCGGATGAGGTGGTACTGCTTTCCGAGGGAGATGAGGATGTCCTCGATGGAGTCCTTGAGGGACAGGTTGCCCATCGTCTTGCGCTTGGCGCGCACGACCTCCGTGTTGCCGGCGGCCGCCACCTCGAGGTTGAGGCCCCCGCCGCCCTCCGAGCCGAGCAGCATGCCGCTCTCCGAGTCGACGAGCGCGGCGCCGATGAAACCGTCGATTTGATTGAGCTTCGCGAGACTGTCTTTGATGTTCATCGTCATCTCCACTGTCGGTTCATGCCCGGTCGTCCCGGGCCTTGTTGTGATGCGTTCGTGGTCGTGCGGCAGATGGGGAGGCTTCAAGAGGTCGGCCTCCAAGAGCTCGTCGAAGGCGGCGTCGATGCCGGAGTCGTCCAAAGAGGGCGGAGACTGCGTCCAACCGCGCCGCGAGCCGGGCTCCCGGCCCGACTCGCGCGCCTCGTCGATGCGCCGGCAGCTCTCCATGAGGAGCGCCTGCCAGTCGGAGCGCACCGAGCGCTCGGTCGATCGCGCGCCGAGCCGCATGCGGAACTCGCCCCCGCTCCACATCATGATCTCGTAGAAGGCCGCGTCGCCCTCGAGGCCCGGGCATGTGGCGTGGACAATCGCCCCACGCTCGAACCAGAGCCTGCCCTCTTTGCGCTGATGGCTGACGACGAGGAGCCCCGTGGCGCTCGAGAGCACGTAGAGCTGGACGACGTCGGGTAGCGTCTG
>JAGQJA010000470.1:0-147 GCA_020430845.1 Myxococcales bacterium | reverse complement strand
GACGGGCAGCGACGGAAGCTCGGCCCGGGCGGCGAGGATGAGGTCGATCCCGCTCATGCCCGGCATGCGCACATCCGCGACGAGCAGGTCGACGCTGCACTCCTTGATGTGGGCGAGCGCCGTCTCGCCGTCGTTCGCGGTCTGGAC
>JAGQJA010000469.1:2934-9291 GCA_020430845.1 Myxococcales bacterium | reverse complement strand
TCGCCGAGGAGCAAGCCGAGGCCATTCGAGCTCGCGTGCGCGCGGCGCGCCGTCCTGCGCTGGGCGAAGGCCCGCCCGAGCTGCGCAAGCCGTTCGGGATGGGCGTCCGGGAGTGGCTGGGGCGCGTCGACGGCTTGGTGGCCAACGCGCGCGGCGCGGGCGCGTACCGCGGAGGTGCGCAGATCGACGAAGACGTGCTCTTGCGCGTGCTCACGTCCGAGACCGAAGACCGCTACACACGCGCTGGCGCTGCGCGAGCGCTCGTCGCCGCGGGCGGAGAGGCTGCACGCGCGCGGGTCGCCGAGTACGTCAAAGGCGTCGACGATCCCGACCTGCAGATGCGGCTCTCGGTCGCCACGATCACCGACGCCGAGGACGTCGAGCACGCGTTCGAGCACCTCGACTTCGAGGAGATCGAGCGCAGCGGGCGCTGAGAGGCGCTGCGTGCACCGCGACTAGAACGCGATCTCGACCGGCGCGAGGCGCGTGTCCTTGGTCCCGTCGCCGATCTGCCCCGACGAGTTGTTGCCCCAGCAGAGCACCTTGCGCTCGCGCGTGAGCGCGCAACCGTGGTGGATCGCGAGGCACACCTGCGACACCCCCGAGAGGCCCGCGACCTTGGTCGGCGTAGCCTCGTCGGACTCCCTCCCGATGCCGAGCTCACCCTCGGCGTTCGCGCCCCAACACGTCACGGTGCCGTCGCCGAGCACCGCGCACGTCGAGCTCTCTCCCGCGACGATGTCGACGGCGCCACGTACGCCCGGCACCTCGCGCGGCTTGTCGTGCGTGTCCATGTCCGACGGAGAGCCGAGCTGGCCGACGTCGTTGTTGCCCCAGCAGAGCACCGCGCCGGCGGACGTGAGCGCGCACGCGTGACGATCACCCGTCGCGACACGCTTGACGCCTGGGACGGGCACGTTCGCGAAGAGGCCCTTGACGGTCCAGTCGTCGTCACCGCTGCCCCAGCACTTGACCGCGTCGCCCACCACGCCGCACGCGTGCGCAAATCCGGCCGCGAGCTGCGTGACGCCCTTGGGGATCGGGTCGATGTTGTCCATGCCCCAGCACGTGGTCTCGCCGCCCTTGGTGCGCGCGCAGGTGAACGAGCCGCTCGCGTCGAGGTCGACGACGCCCGAGACGCCGGGCACGTCGCGAGGCTTCGCCTTGTCGGCGCGCGGGCCGCCGGGAACCAGTTTGCCCGTTCCCCAGCAGAGCACCGAGCCACCGCGCACGGCGCACCCCATCGACGCACCGAGGGCGACGCGCTCGACACCCGCGAGCCCCGGTACGGGTCGCGGCTTGCTCTGATCCGGTCCGCCGCCGTCGCCGAGCTCGCCTTCGTCGTCGCCGCCCCAGCACTGCACGGTGCCGTCGGACAGGCGCGCGCACGTCGCGAAGTCGCCGCAGTCGACGCGCGTGGGCAGCGGGCGACCGTCGGCGCCGGTGAGCGGGCCTGTCGACACGTCGGCGCTCGCTGCGCCGCCACCTGGCGCGGGCGTCGTCGGCGCAGGCGCGGCGCCTCCGCACCCGCACCACACAATCGCGCACGAGAGCAGCGAGAGTGGACCGCCGACGTGTGAGCCGACGCGCGATCTCCGAGCCATGCGCCTTGATACCACGCCCCGACCACCGCGCGACACGGTCGCCGGAGCGCCCCTCCGCGCGAGGCACCGCGCTGCGGACTCACGCGGTGCGTCGAGGGTACGATGCCCGCGTGAAGCGAATCGCGAACCTGCTCTTCGTCGCGGCGACCTTCACGTCCGCGTTCGTGCTGTTCGTGATGCAGCCGTTCGCGGCCCGCGCGCTCCTGCCCCGGTACGGCGGCGCCCCGCACGTGTGGGTCACCACGGCGGTGTTCTTCCAGGTCTGCGTGCTCGCGGGATATGCCTACGCGCACGTCGCGCCCAAGCGCCTGTCGCCGCGCGCGCTCACGTGGGTGCACGTCGCTCTCGCGCTCGCCGTCGCCGCCGGCTTCCGGCACGCGTCGCTCTTCGACACGAACGTCGCCGTCGGGCGCGCGCCCGTCGCGGGCCTCTTCGTGGCGCTCGCGGGATCCGTGCTCGGCGCCGCGCTGCTCTTCTCGGCCACGTCGCCGCTCGTGCAGCTGCTGCTCGCGCGTACGGGCCTCCGGCCGAACCCGTACTCGCTCTACGTCGCGAGCAACGGAGGGAGCCTGCTGGCGCTGCTCGCCTACCCGTTCGTCATCGACCCGTGGCTCGGTCTCTCGTCCCAGGCCGTCGCGCTCCGCGGCGCCATCGCCGTCGCCGCCGCGTGCGTCGTGGGCGCGACCGTGTGCGCGCAGGTGCTCGGCCACACCGAGGGCGCTCGCGCGCACGCCGCGGTCCCCGCCCCGACCAAACGGGCGCAGGCGTGGTGGCTCGTCCTCGCGCTCGTCCCGTCGCTGTTGCTCTCGGCGATGACGCTCCACGTGACGACCGACGTCGCCGCCATCCCGCTGTTCTGGGTCATCCCCCTCGGCCTCTACCTCGTGTCGTTCATGGTCGCGTTCGGGCGTTACGGCGAGCGCTCGCTGGCGTTCTTCCGTCGCGCGACGGCCTTCCTCGCCGTGCTCGTCGTCATCGCCCTCCACGCCCGCAGCGCGTCGTTCGCGCTGCTCCTGCCTCACGCCGCCTTCCTCTTCGCGGCCGCGACGACGTGCCACGGCATGCTCGCGGCTTCGCGACCCGACGCCGCGCACCTGACGCGCTTCTACCTGATGGTGAGCCTCGGCGGCGCGGTCGGTGGGGCGATCGCCTCGATCGTCGCGCCGATCCTCTTCCGCGATCTGTGGGAGTACCCGCTCGCCATCGCGCTCGTCGTCGCGCTGGTCACGGTGCACGAGCGCACACCTCGGGCGGTCGACCTGCTCCTCGTGCCGCTCTTCGGCGCCGCCGTCGTCGCGCTGAGCAAGCTCGCGCGAGGGCACCTCGGCCTCACGGCCGGACCGCTCGCGGCGCTCACGTTCGGGCCCGTCATGCTCGCGTCATACCCGCTGCGGGGCGCCAAGAAGCCGCTCGCGATCGCGGGGGCGCTGCTCGCGGGCGCGCTGCTCCTCGAAGACAACCTTCTCTTCCGCGACCGGACGTTCTTCGGCGTCCTGCGCGTGAAGGAGAACCCCGAGAGGACGCGGAGGGCCATCGTGAGCGGCACGACGTCTCACGGGCTCGAGGAGCGCGCGCACCCCGACAAGCCCCTCGCCTACTACTATCGCACCGGGCCGGCGGGAGACGTGCTCGGCCTGCTCGCGAACCTGCCCGAAGGAGAAGGGCGCACGGGGCGGCGCGTCTTCGTCGTGGGGCTAGGGATCGGCGCGCTCGGCGGCTACTCCGAAAAAGATGATATCTACACGTTCTTCGAGCTCGACCCGCTCGACGTGAGGATCGCGCGCGACTCGGGCCTGTTCGGGACGCTGGCTGCGATGAAGGGTCGCGCGGCGTTCGTCGTGGGAGACGCGCGGCTCGAGCTCACGCGCCGATCCGCCCCTCCTCCCGCCCCTCCCGAGGCCGACCTCCTGGTGGTCGACGCGTTCAGCTCGGACATGATCCCCGTGCACCTGCTCACGCGCGAGGCGATGCAGCTCTACGCACGCTCGGCCGAGGTCGGCGTGCTCGTGCACTGCTCCAACCAGTTCGCGAACCTCGTGCCCGTGACCGCGGCGGCCATGCGGGACGTCGGGCTGGCGGCGCGAGTACGCGCCGACCTCGAGCTCACAGACGCCGAGCTCGCGGACGGCAAGCGCGCGAGCGTGTGGGTCTTCGGGGCGAAGAGCGAGGCCGTCGCCCACCGACTCGAGACGACCTACGCCGACTGGCGCCCGGCGACGCCCGCCGCCCGGCCCTGGACGGACGACCACGCCGACGTCGTCTCCACGATGGGCAAGAGCTTCGGCGAGTGACCGTCCCGTGAGCCCGCGCGCCGGCGGCCGTCGCCACGCGCGGTCACGTGCCGAGGTCAGTCGAAGTCGTCTGCCGGGGCGCCGCCGCGCGGAGCGAAGTCGAGCCGCGAGCGCTCGGTGAGACGCGAGACGCGCCCCTCTTGCTCGACGCGGCCCTCGACGAGGTCGTAGCCCATGAGCGCGAAGACGCGCCCCTTGGCGAAGATGGGCCGGGCGTTGCCGTACCAGTCGACGCACGACGCACGGCAACCGTCGTGATTGGTGGTGAGCCGCGACGCGCGCAGCGAGCCGAGCTCCGTCAGCTCGAGCGCCCGCGCCTGCAGGAAGAGCACGGACGCCGAGCCCTCGGTCAGGTACTGCGAACCGAATGTACCTTCGCTGCGGATCGGCAGGCCGATGAGCCCCTCGCGCGGACCTTTGCCGGGCTTGTAGAAGAAGCCGTGGCTGCGGAGCTCGCCCTGGCTCGCGTTCTTGCGGACGAAGTCGCGCCGCGCGTGCGCCTCTTTGCTGGCGCCGAGCTCGATGGGCGTGAAGACCAGATCGCTCCCGCGAGAGCCGACGATGATCGCGTCGTCGGCCATCGGCTCGATGCGGTCGACGCCCTGATCGAGATCGATGGTCGTCGGCGGATCGTCGGGCGAGGCGTAGCGCACCGCGAAGAGTCGCCCCTGACCTTGGTGGTTCGTGACGTAGCCCTGACCCGAGCCGTAGAGCAACCAGCCCCCGACGAAGCGGTTCTGGACCGAGAACCCGTCGGGCCGCGGCAGCAATCGATAACGCTTGGGCGACGTGCTCAGTACGGTGTCGGAGAACATGCCCAGCGGGATGCGGAGCAGCGCGGTCGCGCCCGCGGTCTGTTCGCTCGCGAACATCGCGTCGCCGTTCGAGTCGGCGCGAACGAGCACGTCGAGGTGCCCGGTGTCGTCCTCTTCGAACGAGAACTGATCCGTCGGCATCCCGCTCACGCGGAGCGCGCTCGGGGTCGCGTCGACGCGGCCGATGGGCAGCTTGGCGAGCATCCCGTTGCGCTGCGGCCGATCGGCGCCGCCGCGCGCGCGATCCTGCATCCACACGTACACGCTGCTGGGCGACACGTAGAAGACCCGCCCCGGCGGGCCGATGAGCCCCACCGACTCGCACGAGAGCTCGGGCTTGCGGAGGTCGCACGTCGTCACCGTGTGAAGCGCGGCGGTGCGCGTGGCGGGGAACTCGCCGTCCATGTGGTAGAGCTTCGACGGGACGAGCGTCTTGACGAAGTCGGCCTTGGTCCCCGCGCGGTGCCACTTGCGCATCGCGGGGAACTGACTGGTGAAGTCACCGGAGCGTGCTTGTGGCGTGATGTAGAGCGGCGCGTAGAAGACGAGGCGCCCGTCGACGATGCGGCTCGCGTAGTTGCGCGCGGAGTAATAGTCGTTCGACTTGAGGTGGTACGTCGCGCGGTAGGTGAGCCCGCCCTCGCGATCGAGCTTGAAGAGGCCGACCTCGGTGCCCCCGCGCGCGTAGCTGAAGCCCACGACGACGACGTTGTCGCCGTCGACGACGATCTCGTCGTACCACGTGCCACGCGGCTCGATGTCGGGCCCGAACGCGTCGACCATCTTGCTCTGCTTGGGTCGATCGCCGGCGAGCGAGATGGTGAAGAGCCGGCCGCGTCGCAGCACGATGAGGTGATCGCCGTGCAGCTTGACGATGTCGCCCTCGTCGACGTCGGCGTGCTGGTTGTTCGTGATCGACTCGTCCTTGTCGGCGCGCTTGTCCTTGGAGGCCTCGGCGGCTCGGCTCTCTCCCGCGAACGAGGGCTTCTTGGCCGCCGGCCGCGGAGCGCGCGGGGCCGCCGACGTCGCCGCCGGGGACGGTTGGGCTGGCGCCCCGGCGGGAGCCGGCGCGGTCTTGGGGGGAGGCGGCGGCGCGGCGCCCGCGTCTTGGTCGCCCGCCATCTTGAAGAACGCGGGGCGCTCACCTGGGTTGACGTCGTCGTACCAGGCATCGTTGAACGACCTCAGCTCCTCGGCGTCACGGAACGCGACCAGCTTGCCCACGGGCCGCTCGTCCTCGAAGAGCACCGGCTTGGCGGGGGCCGCGGCGCCGCCATCGCCCGCGACCGCCACGGTCCGACCGTGCGGTCCAGGGCCGATCGCCGCCTTGCAGGCCGCCAGCGCCACGACCAACAACCCGAGACCCAAGGCAATTCGCACGGCAGGGCGTCGTTGCATCCCCCCGGGACGTACGAGCTCTTCAGAAGATCTATTCGGCATGTCTCACCGCGGCAGGCCCAGGATCCACGCGCGCACCGCCGCGCTTCCCGTCGGATCGATGACCTTGGTGCCCTTCGGCGGCATCCGCCAGAGTCCGTCCGAGACCATGCGGCGATAGAGCTGGCTCTTGTCGGGATCCCCCGGCGTGACCGCCACGTCCGCGCCCCCCTCCATCGCGTGAAACATCTTCACGCCGAACGTCGTCGT
>JAGQJA010000469.1:0-2792 GCA_020430845.1 Myxococcales bacterium | reverse complement strand
CGTGGCTCGGACGCGGGCGGATCGGAGAAGAGCCCGCTCCGCGCGAAGGTCATGAGCATCCCCGTGGCGGGATCGGGCGACGTCGTCGTGCCGGGCGCGGGCGTCGCCAGCTCGATCGCGGAGAAGCCGATGATGCCGTCCTTGACGTACGCGTGGCATCCCTTGCAGTCGATCTCTCCCGGAACGTCGTGCGTCGTACCGAGCGCCGAGCGCGTCCCCTCTGGGCTCGCGATCGCTTCGCCGCCGTCGGCGGACCACACGTAGGAGACGTACCACCAGCTGTCGATGCCGGGCTCGGGGCGGTGCTTCCAGAAGAGGCGCGTCTCGATGAGCCTCCCGCCGACACGAAACTCCTTCCAGGCCTTCGTTCCGACCGGGAACACCCACCCATCCATGTCGCGTGTGTCGATCTTGGTCCCAGGCGGGATGGAGAGGTAGCGCGTCTTCTCCGACCCGTCGGACCAAAGCGGGTAGGCCGGTGCGAACTTGGTGACGCCCGGCGCGAGCGCGCCGCCCGTGGTGCTCGCGTAGAGCCCCGTCTGAGAGATGCGATCTGGACGCGAGGTCGGATTGTCGTCGCCCACGCTCTCGCCGAACCCGCGCGTCGCGGAGCACGAGGCCACGCACGCGAGCAGAGGGCACAAGAGGCGATGACGGGAGGGCACAGACATCGTTCGCCTCATCGTACGCTCAGCTCGTGCGAGGAATCGAGGGGTGCGGACGAGAGACGCGAGATCCCGCGCCATGAAGGAAGGTCGCGGCGAGACGCGGCGTAAGACGGTCCACAACCACGCCGCCGCCCCAGATGTTCGCGACGACTCGCGCCCGCGCGGCAAAGGAGCCCTCCACATGATCTCGCGCCACATCTCGCTCGCCGCGGCCGCCGCGCTCGTCTGTCTGCACGCCGTCGGTTGTAAGGACAAGCCGGAGACCGTGCCTGCAGCGAGCACCGGAGCGCCGTCCGGCGCGGCCTCTGCCAAGACCACCTCGGCCGCGGCGCCCGCGTCGTCGGAGCTGCCCGTCGATCAGTTCTTGTCGAAGCTCCCGCCCACCGCGTGCAAGACGCTCGAGGGCTGCAAGAACGACAAGCTCAAGGTCGTCGTCACGATGCCCGCGATGCTGATCGCCGGCTTCGGCACGCTCGACAAGCCCGAGCTGCAGAAGGAGCTCGAGCCCGTCAACACGGGCATGAAGAGCTCGAAGCGCTTCTTGCCCAACGAGAGCGAGTGCACCACGCTCGGCGGCGTCGCTCTCAAGGTGCTCGGCATGGAGGCCAAGTCGCTCGAGGCCAAGATCGGCAAGACCGTCACGTACGACGCCAAGAAGGCGGCGGCGTGCATCGACGAGCTCGGCAAAGCGCCCGCGGCCTGCGGCACGGCGGTCAAGCTCGAGACCGAGCCCAAGATGAAGGACATGGAGGCCATGTCCAAGGAGCTCAAGGCCGACGTCGAGGCCTACGCCAAGCCGTGCGAGGAGGTCTTTGCCGGCACCGTCGAAGCAGGCGGCGCCTGCGAGATCGACGTCGAGTGCAAGGGTAAAGATGTAAAGTGCAAGGGTCCCAAGGGCGAGGCCAAGACCTGCAAGCCCAAGGGCTGAGACACGACGGCCGACACGCGCGCGCTCGAACCGGGTGCGCGCGTGCTCGCGCGGCCGATCAGGAGCGCGGCGCCGAGGCCACTTCGACGGAGAACTGGGCGGTGGTCCCGTTGACCGCCGTGACCGTCACCGTCACGTCGTAGACGCCGTTGGTGAGCGGGATCGAGCAGACCATCGACGCGCCCACCTTCGCGGGCATGTCGCCGGGGCACGTGATCTGAGGAGCCTGCTGGCCGGTCTTCTTGGTGAGCGCGTCCATGGCGCCGGTCTCGACCGTGCCCTTGGCGAGGGTGCCGACGGACTCATCGGAGGAGGAGCACGCCGCGAGGGCGAGGGTGGTGGCCAGGACGGAGACGATGCGTGTGGTGAGGTGCATTGGGGGCAACGAGCGCTATCACGACCGATGGTCTTCGACAACGAATGTCGACGGCCGCCGAAGCCATCTATCGTTTCCCCGATGAAGCGTTGGCTCTTCCACGTGGTGCGGACCGCTGACCTCCACTTCGACGACGCCGGCTTCTATCGCCCGGCGTCGCTCGCGGGGGAGGGCTTCGTCCACGTGTCCTATCGCGACGCTGTCGACGCGAGCGCGCGGCTCTACTTCGATGGGGTGCCCGCCGAGCAGCTGCGCGTGCTCGTGATCGATCCGCGGCGTCTCGCGGCCCCGCTCCGCGTCGAAGACACTCCGCGTGGGCCGATGCCGCACGTGGTCGGGCCGATCCCGCGCGAGGCGACGTACGACATCGCCCTCGGCGCGGTGGGCGAGCAGCCCGACGCGGTCGCGTCGCACGGCCATCTCATCGCACCCGAGCACGAGCTTCACCTCGAGAGTGAGCGCCTCGTGCTGCGACGCTTCACGCCGCGCGACATCGACGTCCTCTTCGAGCTCGACAGCGATCCGGAGGTCGTGCGGCACGTCGGCGGGCCGCGGCCCACGTCGCACCGGACCTACCTCGAGGGCGAGGTCATCCCACGCGTGCTCGGCTACTACGCCAAGTATCGCGACCGCGGCGTCTGGGCGGCGCACGAGAAGCGCGGCGGCGGCTTCATCGGCTGGTTCCTCTACCGGCCCGACCGCGAGCAGCCCGACGAGCCCGAGCTGGGGTACCGCTTGCGCCGCGGATCGTGGGGCAGAGGCTACGCCACCGAGATGAGCCGCACCCTCGTCGCGCACGCGTTCGACGTGCTCGGCGACG
>JAGQJA010000468.1:10626-20926 GCA_020430845.1 Myxococcales bacterium | reverse complement strand
AGTCGACCCCGCTCAGCGGCAAGACCTCGACCGACCTCGTCGCGACGAAGGCCGTCGTCGACTTCTTCTTGGCCAACCCGATGAAGTGACGGTCGGCGCCGACGCGCCTGAAGTGACGGTCGGCGCCCGCGCGGTACACTGGCGCCGTGGCCCAGGCGCTCAAGCACCGCTTCTTCCAGCGGACGTTCTTCGAAGATCTCGCGGCTCGGATCCGGCGGGTCCACCGCACGTTCGACGCCCACCGGTTCTTGGCCGAAATCTACGACGACGACTGGGACGGCCTCGAGCTCAAGGGGCGCCTCCGTCGCGCGGCAGAGGTCCTCGGCGATGCGCTCCCGAGAGACTACGGCAAGGCGATCGCGATCCTGCGCGAGGTCGAGCGCCACTTCTCGGGGTTCGACCACCTGCTCTTCGCCGAGGTCGTCGAGCGGCGCGGCGTCGAGCACTTCGACGCGTCGATGGACGCGCTCGAGGTCTTCACGCGGTCGTCGGCCGAGTTCGCCGTGCGCCCGTTCCTGCGACGGTACCCCGAGCGCGGCTTCGCGCGGATGCTCGCGTGGACACAGCACGAGTCCGAGCACGTGCGGCGTCTGGCGAGCGAGGGCTGCCGTCCTCGACTCCCGTGGGCGTCGGCGCTCGACGAGCTCAAGCGCGATCCGTCCCCCATCCTGCCGATCCTCGAACGCCTCAAGGACGACCCGTCGGAGTACGTGCGTCGCAGCGTCGCGAACAACCTCGGCGACATCGCCAAGGACCACCCGGAGCTCGCCGTCGACGTCGTGACCCGATGGCTCGCCGAGTCTCCCGCGCGCGCGCCGCTCGCCAAGCACGCGCTGCGCGATCTGCTCAAGAAGGGTCACCGCCGCGCGCTCCACCTCTTCGGCGTGGGGGACAAGCCGGCCGTCGAGGTGGAGACGCTCGTGGTGACGCCGAAGCGGGTGGCCCTCGGCGGGTCGGCGACGCTCACGCTCTCGATCCGCGCGCGACGCAAGGCCGCGCAGCGGCTGCGGCTCGAGTACGCGATGACCTACGCGCGCCCCGCGGGACGGACGGGGCGCAAGGTCTTCAAGATCGCCGACGTCGAGCTGGCGTCGGGCGAGCGCCTGACGCTCTCGCGAAAGCTCAGCTTCGTGGACCGCTCGATCCGCAAGCACCACGCGGGGCTGCACGTGGTGACGTTGCTGGTGAACGGGCACGCGCTCGGAGAGGCCCGCCTGCGCCTGACGTGACGATCAGATGCCGCCTCGCGCGGCCTCCGCGGCCTTGCGCGCCTCTTCGGCGGCGTCGCGCGCGGCCTCGGCGGCGTTCTGCGCCTCGCGCGCGGCCTGCTCCGCCTCCTTCACGGCCTCGCGCGCGGCGGCCTCGGCGTCACGGACCGCGCCGTCGACCGACAAGAAGAAGTCCTCGTCGAGGCTCCACTTGGCGGCGAGCGACGCCGCGTCGAGCTGGAGCCACGGGTTCTTCTCGGGGGACGCCGTCTTGCCCACGATGGTGAGCGCGCCGACCTGGATGGTCCCCGACGCGCCGTCGCTCGACACCGCGACGGGGAGCGCGTTCGTGTACGCGCCGTCGCCGTCCTTGAACGTCATGAGCGCGACGTGCTGGCTGCCGTCGGCGATCTCGACGACGTAGCGCGCGCCCTTCTGCACCTCGAGGTGGAACGAACCGTCGGGCCGCACGTCCACGTCGACCTTCGTCGTCGCGTCGCCCTTCTTGCCCAACGCGTGCGCGATCACGTGCGTGCGTCCCGCGCCGCTCACGCCGACCCACGCGCGCGTGCCCGTCGACGACACCGGCACCTTCCCTTCGATGACCTGTTTGGACTCGCTCGGGCCCTCTGCCTCGGCGGTGCAACCGGTGGCGAGCGCGACGACGACGGGCACGAAGGCGATGAAGAAACGGCGCATGAAGATCCTCCTCGTTGTGGCGCGCGGCGTGGCGCGCCCGTGTTCAAAGCGGCCCGGCGAGCGGGCTCGGGGAGGACCACTTCACGACACGTGCCCGCGCCCGCACGCCAGAAAGCGCAGTCATTTCGTGCTCGCGCGCGTCACGCGCGGCGACGGGACCGAGCTACGCCCGCTCGAGGCGCGTCACCGACGACGCACGCGCGCCGGCGAACGACGGCGAAGGCGGCACGTCAGCGAGCGCGTCGATCCGCGGGCGCAGGCGACGGCGCGGGCGCCGCGTCTACCGTCGACGTAGGGGCCGGCGCGGTGGCCCGACCGATGGCGATGCCCGCGATCAGCGACGCGGCGACGCAGACGAGAAACGCGATCAGGAGCTGCGCGCGCGAGGCGACGGGCCGCGCGGCGGGGCGCTGCTGCGAGTCTTCGACGTGCAGCACGGCGACGCTCGACGACGGCGGGGCGCGGTGGGGAGAACGTGGGACGACGCCGCTGGCCTCGCGCGCGTCGCTCTCGTCGGCCGGCGGAACGAGCGCGCGGACCTCCGAGGTGAGCGGGGGCGGGAGCGTGTCGCGCGCGTCGACCTCGAACGCCGCGTGCAGGGCAGAGAGCATCTCGCGTGCCTCTTGGAAGCGCGCCTCGTAGCGCTTCTGCGTGGCCGTCACGATCGCGTGGCCGAGCGCGCTGTGCGTCACGGCCGCGGGCAGCGCGACGGGGTCCGGAGAGCCCTGCGCCATGCAGATACGCACGGCCGTGCGCCCCGTGACGACCACCTCGCCGGTGATCGCCTCGGCCATCACCAGCCCCAGCGCGTAGAGGTCGGTCGGCGGTCCGAGCGTGCCGCTCGTGACCTGCTCGGGCGCCATGTAGCTCGGGGTCCCGATGATCTCACCGTGCTGCGTGAGCGTCCCGCCACCGCCGACCTGCCGAGCCACGCCGAAGTCGAGGAGCTTGACCGCGTCGTCGCCCTCCATGAGAAAGACGTTCGACGGCTTGATGTCACGGTGCACGATGCCGCGCGCGTGCGCCGCGTCGAGCGCCTCGAGCACCTGAGCCGCGATGTCGGCCACCTCGCGGAGCGAGAGCCGACCTCGCTCGGCGAACACGTCCTCGAGCGTGCGCCCGCGCAGCATCTCGCAGGCGATGAACGGCTCACCGATCTCCGTCTCGCCGAAGTCGAGCATCTTGACGATGCCCGGGTGGTCGAGCTCGCTGAGCACGAGCACCTCACGGCAGAACCGCTCGAAGCCCCCCGACGCACCCACCGCGTCGAGCCCGAGGATCTTCAGCGCGACCTCGCGCGGCTCTTCGAGATCCGTCGCCCGGTACACGACGCCGTAGCCGCCCGCGCCGAGCGGCTCGTGCAGCACGTAGCGACCGCCGACCACCCGTCCGCGCGCGCGCGGCGTGTCGGGCGCTATGTCGCGGGGCGAACGCGACGGCGAGTAGGGGCCGTCCGGGCCGAAGGGCTCAGGCGTCGGGACGGTGGCCGGAGCGTCGTCGTCCCACTCGTCCTCGGCAGACGAGGGAGCGGCTTCGCCGTTCCCCTGAGCTGCTGCGCCAAGACGAGCTACCACAAGTATTCTTACGAGGTGGTCGGTCGACTTGCCCCCCCAAAAGACGCACGATTTTTCGTTTCGCAGGCCGGCCCAATGATTCCGAGCACAAGACGCACCGCGGCACGAAACATCGGCCCATGTCGTCCTTGACCGTACAGGGTATGCGAGCTACACCCCGCCGGTTCGCGCACGTGTCCGCGGCGCCGATGTGGAGGTCGGCAGCCGACGGTGTACGAAGCCGAATCGGGAGGCTGGGTCGATGCGTTTTCCTTTTCTTTTCGCGGTGTTGACTGCTTCTGCTGGCGCCCTCGTGGGCTGCTCGGCGGAGCCACAGGCGCAAAAAGAAGACGTGGCCAGTGAGGCCAGTGAGCTCCGGCTCAGCGGCGCACGCTACGCGGGCAAGATGGCCTACGGCGAGACCAAGGCCGTCGACTACAACAGCTCCGCGCGTTACCGCTCCATCGCGTTCGACGCGAAGGCCGGCGACGAGATCACCATCGAGGTGAGCTCCAAGTACGGCGACGCGGTCACGTGGCTCACCGACGGCCGCTACGAGGTCCTCGCGTTCAACGACGACGCCTCTTCGCGCACCCTCGACTCCAAGATCGAGCACAAGATCGCGACGACCGGGTCCCACCGCATCGTCATCCGCGACTACGACCTCTTGCCTGCCACGTTCGACGTCAAGCTGTCGGTCAAGGCGACCGCGGCCACGTGCTCGTACGACGGCAAGACGTACTCCGAGGGCGCCACCTTCCCGTCGACCGACGGCTGCAACACGTGCAGCTGCGGGCCGAGCGGCAACGTCGCCTGCACCAAGCGCGCGTGCCAGCCCGCCTGCAACCCCGAGGCCGAGCCCAACCGCAACTACGTGGGCAGCCCGGCGCAGTGCCAGGTGATCCGCTTCACGTGCCAGCCGGGCAAGCAGCCGTTCTTCAACGCCTGCGGCTGCGGCTGCGAGACGCTCTGACCGACGCCGCGCCGAAGCGCAGCTGAGGCCCAAAGCCGACGCACCTCGCGGTGTCGGACGCTCGTGCTCGCGCGACGTCTCGCGCGGCGAGGAGCTGCCATGACCGGAGGCCGACGGGACGAGAGCGTCAGCGTATCGCTGCGCACGCTCATGGAGCTCGAGGACGAGCGCGTGGAACAAGAGCGACGGCGCGCGCTCGAGCGCGAGGCCGCCGAGGCCCGCCACGCGCGCGAGGCCCTCGAGCGAGAGCGCGAAGCCGAGCAACAGCGCGAGCGCGAGGCGCGCGCCGCCGACGATGAACGTCGCAGGCGCGAGCGCGAAGAGGCGACCAAGCTCGCGGCCATCCACCAAGCCACGATCGAGCAGGCGCGCATCGCAGAAGAAGCCCGCGCCCGCGCGCTGGAGTCCGAGCGCGAGCGACGCCACCAGGTCGAGATCGAGCGCGTACGCGCCGAGGCGGCCCGCGAGAAGCGCAGCTCGCGCACGTTCGTCTCGGTGAGCGCCGGCGTGCTGCTCGGGGTGCTCGCGTCGGGCGCCCTGTACGGCGGTGTGATCCGCCCGGAGGTCATCGCGCAGCGCGCCGAGCTCGACCGGCGCCTCGCCGTCTCGGAGCAGAAGGGGGTGGCGCTCGCGCAGTCCGTCGAGGACGCCAAGCGCGACAACGACGCCCTGCGCAAGAGCATCGCCGCGCTCGAGGCGCGCCGAACCGCGCCCACCGCCACGCCCCCCGCGCCGGCGCCGCACGGCCCCAAGCACGGTCCGCTCCCGCCCCGAGGCCCGGTCAAGGCGCGCCCACCGGGCGGCGTGTGCCCCGTTGGCGATCCGCTGTGCGTCGACGGGCACATCCTTCGCTGACGGGCGCGCGGCGCTCGGACGTCGTATGGTTCTCGTGATGAGTCAGGCCGACGACCCGACCCCCAAGCGGCCCGCCGAGGGACAAGACGTGGTCGCGCTCGGCGGCCCCACCGAGGACGGCAAAGGCGTGCACGTGCTGCGCGCGCGCGGCGATCGCATCGAGGCCGGCGAGCTACGTCCGACCGAAGAAGGCAAACCGATCGTGGGCGAGCTGGTGAAGCTCGAGCCTCGCAAGGACACGCCGCACATCTGCGACGTGCGCGAGTCGTATCGTCCCCCCGCGGCCACGGCTCCGCGCAAGGGGCCCGCGCGCGTGACCGGCGACGGCTATCGCGAAGGGTGGGACCGCGTCTTCGGCGGGGCGGGCGCCGGCGCCTCCGACCGCAACCTCAACTGACCTGCGCGCGTCGCGGTCAGAACGTCGCGCGGCGGTCGAGGAAGCTCGCGATCTCGGGCATGACGATCTCGGGGCGCTCGAGCATCGAGAAGTGACTCGAGCGCGCGAGCGAGACGTGGCGCGCGTTCGGCATGCGTCGCGCGATCTCGCGGCTCTGGTACGCCGGCGTGAGCACGTCGAGCTTGCCGCTGATGACGAGCGCCGGGGCCTCGACGTGGCGGAGCAGGTGGTAGACGGAGTGCGCGTCGAGCTCCTGGAAGAGGCGGAGGAAGTTGACGAAGCTCGGTCCGAGCACGTCGTCCATGTATCGGCTCAAGAGCGGCGAGATCTCTCGCGCGCGCCGCGGGCCAGCGGTCAGACACATCATCAGATAGGTCGGCGTCTCCATGAGGCGCGACACGCGCGCGATGTGACCGGCCACGTCGCGGTGATCTTGCAGCCAGTCGAGGAGCGCGTGCAGGCGCTTGGGCAAGAAGGGCACGGAGAAGAGCGGCTGGAACCCCGTCGAGAGCACGTGACCGTGCGTGCCGTTGAGCAGCACGAGGCCCGCCACGCGCTCGGGAAAGCTCGCGGCGAAGTCGAGCGACACCTGCACGCCCATGCTCCACCCGATGAAGACGGCGCGCTCGACGCCCTCGGCCTGCAACACCGCGAGGGCGTCGTCGGCGTGGTGCGACACGGCGAGGTGACGCTGCGACGCCGGCGAGTCGGAGGCGAACAGGCCGCGGTAGTCCCAGGTGATGATCCGGTAGTCGCGCCATAGGGCCTCGATGGCGGGCCCCCACGCGTAGAGCCGGCCGCCGAGCCCGTTGGCGAGGACGATCGTGCGCTCCCCCGAGCCGAGCACCTCGTAGGCGATGCGCGTGCCGTCGGGCGCCGTCGCGCGACGCGCCTGCACCGTGGCCTCCCAGTCGGCCGCGCCGCGCGAGGCGTGGGCTCCGTTCGTGTCCGAGCGCGCGCTCACAGCGTCAGCGTATCACCCGCGGGCGGGTGCCGTCGGAGGTCCGTTCGACGAATCTCGGCTATGGCAGCGCCGGCCGAGGCGCGCGTACGATGCGGGCATGCACCGAGCCCGCTGGGTCCCCGCCCTTGCATCGTTCTCTTTCGCGCTCGCGTCGTGGGTCGCGACGACGCCTGCGTTCGCGCTCGACGACTGCCCTCCCGGGTCGACGCTCAAGAACGAGGACGGCTTCAGCTGGTGCGAGCCCAAGGTCTGCATGCCGGGCGTCGGCTGCTCGCCGGGGGAGGTCTGCGTCAACGTCCCGCTCTGCGTGCAGGTGGGCACCACCGGCCCCGAGGCGGGCGCCACGCTGACCGAGGACGCGGCCACCAAGCGGCTGGTCGCGACGCAGCGCTGCGGGCCCGACAACGAGTGCCCGCAGCTCACCACTTGCCTCTCGGGCACGCGCTGCGTGTCGAGCGCGGTCGCCGAGCGCATCGGGTTGCTCGCCAAGCCCGCCGCGTCTGCGGCGCCCGACGCCGCGTCGGCCCCGAAGAAGAACTGCGGATGCCGTGTCCCCGGCGGCCGCGCGTCGGGCGGCGGCGCCATCGGCCTCGCGGTGGCCGGGGCGCTCGTCGTCGCCCGTCGCAGGCGTCGGACGAGAGCGTAAATAGCTGGGCCTGGCGGATCACCGCTGCCCCACGGGCCCCGCCGGAGCCGGCGCGGTCGCTCGACGAAGCTCGTCATTTCATGCACTTGAGGCAGCTCCCACGTTGTCCTACATTGGCGTACTTGGTGCATCCATTGCCCACATGCTCGCTCGCCTGCTGTGTGGCCTCCTGGCGCTCGCCGGGCTCGGTGCGTCGACGTCCGCGTGCGCGGTCGAGGCGACGGCAGACGATCCCACCGAGGACGACGTCCAGGAGGTGAAGGTCGACACCAGCACGCCCGAGTCGCGCGCCCAGTACGACGCGAACGTCGCCTTCGCCCTGGCGTACTCGGCCCGGTGTGCGATGCCCGACGACGGCGCGCCGCGCGTGCTCGTCACCGGCTACGGACGCTTCGGCAGCATCACGAACAACGCCACCGGCAGGATCGTCAGCGCGCTCGTCCCCACCGCGCGTTACCCCGAGACGACGCCCGCGGCGCCCGGGACGATCGATCCCCCCGACGCGCAGGTGAGCGTGGGCGTCACGACCCTGGAGCTGCCCGACGTGGGTCGCGTGCACGTGTGCGGGATGGTGCTCCCTGTCTCGTGGGATCTGGCCGCGATCCTGGTCTCGCGCGAGATCGCCGCGATCGAGCCGAGCCTCGTGATCATGAACGGCGTCGCGCAGGCGCGTCAGCC
This sequence comes from Myxococcales bacterium, assembly GCA_020430845.1. GTDB lineage: Bacteria > Myxococcota_A > Polyangia > Polyangiales > Polyangiaceae > Labilithrix. Next base: position 12,953 of record JAGQJA010000468.1, on the reverse strand, counting down.
GCTGTGGCTCGAGCTGGGCGCGGTCAACGAGGCGTCGGGCGACGACTCCTCGGGGCTGACGCCTTCGCGCGTGAGCGGGCAGCCACGCGCCAAGATCATCGGGACGGCGGCCACGACGGAGCACGCGCGCGGCAACCTGCTCGCGTGGGAGGCCGTGCGTACGGCTGTCGACGCGGCGCGCGACGCGCAGGCCCGCGACGTGGAGGGCGCGAGCGTCTTCGGCGACGTGCTGCGGAGCGGCGCCGTGTACGCCAGGTTTCCGCGGGCGAACACGTACCTCTGCAACAACGTCACGTACGTGACGGGCTACCTGATGGACCACCCCGAGCGCACGGTGCGCCTCCTGCAGGCGAGCCGCGCGGTGCGGGGCAAGCCCAACGACGTGCGCGTGCGCCTCGGCGTGGACATGTCACGCACGCCGCGCGTGTTCTTCCACTGGCCCAGCGGCCTCGCCGAGCACCACCACGGCGCGGGGGCGGCCGTGCTCAGGGCCGCCATCGGGGCGCAGCTCGCGGCCACCGCGCGCGGTGAGAGCGTTCGGGGTGACGCGATGACCCCGACGCCCGGCGGCCCGTAGACGCGCGCCGCTACTTCGCGGTGCTGGGGCCCGCCCCCGTGCGCGTGGGCCCTCCGCGCGACGTCGGCCAGAGCACACAGCCCTTGCCGGAGCCAGGCACGGTGAACACGTCGATGCCGTGGTCGAAGGTCTGCACGAGGATCTCGAGCTGCCCGTCGCCGTCGAGATCGGCGATGGTGGGCGCGGCCGGGACACCGATCCCGTTGCCGTTCTTGCCTTGCCCGGGCAGCGCGATCTCGTGGAGCAGCCGCCCGGTGTTGTCGAGCACGACGAGCGTCCCGCCGCCCTCTTCGAGCGAGTAGGTGCCGAAGACGAGCTCGGGAACGCCGTCCTTGTTGAGGTCGGCCACGACGACCTCCGACGCGAACACCTTGGCCTTGCCCTTGGCGAAATCGTAGCGCCAGAGACGCGAGCCGTCGGGAGCGATCGCGTACACGTAGCCGTCGTTGATGGGCGCGACGATCTCGGGGCGCGCGTCGCCCACGATGCTCACGGTCGTGGGCGCGGGGATGCCGTCGGGCGGATAGTAGTCGTCCGACGCGCGGACCGCGGGCTTGTCCGTCATCGGGAGCTGCTCGAACCCGGCCTTGCGACGCCCCGCGCGCTCGCCGTCGCCGTGCGCCCCCTCGAGCACCATGAACGCGTACGCCTGGGTCTCGTAGGGCTCCTTCATCTCCGCGTTGGGGATGCCGACGACCTCGTTCTTCCCGTCGCCGTCGATGTCGACCACGTTGGGCGGCGACGCGGTCCACTGCAGCCACATCGTCGTCTTGACGTCGGGCCACTCGCCCGTGTGCAGGTGGTAGTGGTCGTCCTCGACCTTGGGGTCGACCCACCGGATGAACTGCCCCCACCCCATGCGCTGCCCGTCGAACTGGCTCTGTCGGTTGGTGTACCAGCCCGAGGCGAGCATCGACGATCCGTCGGGCTTGAACGCGTTGATGTGATGGTTGTCGTACGTGACCAGGATCTCGAGCCCCGGATCGTCGTCGATGTTCCCGATGCCCACGTTGAGGCCGAAGCAGCCGTAGCCGTGGTTGCCCTGCCCGTTGAAGTCGGCGTCGTTCCCGGGTCCCGACAGCGTGTTGTAGCGCGGCCAGGCGTCGGCCTTGCCCCCGGGCGCGAACAGCTTGCCGTCGGCCGAGAACACGAACACCTGCGCGCCGGTCTTCTGCGTGTTGGTGGTCGTGACCACGATCTCGACCTTGCCGTCACCGTCGAGATCCGCGGCCGCCATGCCACGCGCCTCGGGGCACTGCCCTGCGCTGCACGTGCTGGCGGGCCACCCCGCCTTGACCGAGAGCGCGCCTCCCTTGACCTCGTACGCCGCGACGGTGCCCTCGTTTCCGCCCACGACCACATCGACGACGCCGTCGCCGTCGAGGTCGGTCACGACGTGCGGCGCGTAGACCCTGCCCTTGGTGGCCGTGCCCTTGGCGCCCATCAAGTTGCCTTCGGCGTCGAAGATCATCGTGCTGTAGAGCGCAGCGACGATCTCGGGCTTGCCGTCTCCCGTCACGTCGACGACGAGCGGCGACGCGAACCAGCCCGTCTCCTTGGTCTCGACGTTGCGGACGTGCTGCGGCGCGGCCACGGGAGCGCTCCCTCCCTCTGCCTTGCACGCGGCCGTGGGCGTGATCGCGCCGTCTTCGAGCACGCTCGCGTCGCGCGGTCCGCCGCTGGAGCTCGACGACGCGCCGCCGCCACCGTCGCCGTCGCCACCGCAGCCGAAGGCGCTCACGACGGGGAC
>JAGQJA010000468.1:0-10513 GCA_020430845.1 Myxococcales bacterium | reverse complement strand
CGGCTCACCGCTCGCGAGCTTGCACGCGGCGGGCAACGAGAGCAGGACCTGATCGGTCCCCACGGGAGCCTGGTGGATCTCGAGCGGCGGCGCGCAGTCGGACAGACGCATGGTGCCCGCGCCGTTCGCGTCGGCGGCCGCGATGAAGCCGCGGCTCCGCTCCATCCACTTGTCGACGAGGGCCTTGCGATGGACCTCGGGATCGCGCACGCGCGGGACGGGCGCGCCGAACGTGGTGCGGTGCGTCTCCTTGGTCAGTACGTGATCGGCCGGCGCGGCGGCGGAGATCGACGCGAGCACGCGGGCGCGCGCCCAGAACTCGGTGTCCTTCGAGATGTCGACCTCGACGCAGCCCTCGGCGATGGTCTGCCGCTTGGCCGACTCCATCTTGCCGTACGCGACGTTCTCGAAGCGCATCGTCTTCATGCGCGTCGACACGGGGTGCCCGGTGGCTGCCTTGATGCGCTCCGTCACCGCGCGCGCCTCGGGCTCGAGCTCGGCCACCGCCGCGCCCCCCTCGCCTTCGACGGCGATCGCGAACGGCACTTCGATGACATCGGGTGCGGCGAGGATCCCGGCGCCCTCGTCGGCGTGCCCGCTCGACGCCGCCGGCCCGCGCGGCCCGAAGCTGCCGCCGCCCGACGGCGCGCTGGTGCTGCCGCCGTACGAGCTGACGTTGAGCGGCTCGGGGCGAATGCCCGACTCGGCCGCGCCGCCACACCCCACCACCACACCGCACGCCCCCACGACGAGGAGCATCGCGCCGTACTGCATCTCGGACCTCCCTGGCCCGACTTGGACGAGGGCGCGGCGGCGCTATTCAGGCGCCGCTACGGCCGATGACGCGCCCGACGAAGAACGGTCCCATTTGCGCAATGAACTCGCGGGTCTGGCGCGTCTTGCGCATGGCCTGCACGAGGTGCGAGAGGGGGTGGAGCGTGCTGCTCACGAGCCCGATGACGAACTCGTTGTCTCGCGCGTCGAGGCCGTGGCACGCGAGACGGATGTCGTGGGCGAGCTCTGCCTGACCGTAGGCCATGCCCAGCGCGGCGTGCTCGCGCAAGATGTGGCTCTGGTCGATGGGCTCGAGCGCGGCGAAGGCGCCGGAGCGGCGCAACGGGTACCAGACGTGCCAGCCGTAGTCGGCGTGCATCACGTTCTCGATCGCCCGCCGGAGCAAGACGAACTCGAGGTCGGGCTCGTGGCCGGTCGCGTACGTGCGACCGATCATCGAGAAGTCGTCGCGGAGCTCGCAGTCGAGCAGCGCCCCCTCCGAGAACAGCGGGCGCACGCGGTCGACGAAGTGCGCCGGATCCTCGGACCACGTGAGCAGACCGGCGCTGCGCGGGTCCATCGTGTCGGCGTACACGACGCCGTGCACCTCGCGCTTGCGGAGCCCATCGAGGAGCTCGCGCGTGACGCCGTCGATCGGCCTCCCCGGCGGCGAACGGAACACGACGAGCTGCATGAACAGGCGCCGGTTCATCGACTGGCGCTCGCCGTCCTTCTTACCGCCGTACTCGTTGACGTCGACCGGGGGCAGGCCCTTCGCTGCGGGTGACTCGCTCATGGCCGAAGTTGTACCAGACGGGCCGCCCGCGAGGATCAATTCGCGGTCAGTTGGCGGGCACGCAGACGCGCTTGTTGCCCGCCAGCGTGCGGCACTTCGAGGCGAGCGCGGTGCAGTCGGCGTCGCCCACGCACGTCTTGAGGCAGTTGCCCGCGAGGCCCTTGGGCTCGCCGCCGAAGTTGAGCGGCAGCTCGGCGCTGCACTGGTAGCCCATGGGGCAAGCCTCGCCCATCGCGCAGAAGGTCGTGCAGTAGCCCTTGCCCTGGTTGGCCCCCGCCTCGGCGAGCGAGCGGCACTTGCAGGCGACGCCGTCGTCGGCCGCCGTGCACGTGTCGCCGAGGGCCTTGGTGAAGACCTTCTTGGTGACGACGCACTCGCCGGTCTCCACCTGGCAAGACTCCCCCGGGCAGTCCAGGTCGGCGCGGCACCCGCGGTAGCAGTACCCGACGCCGTAGAAGGGCGCGGGGCCGCCGCCGCGAATCTTGTGCACATTGCACATGTTCTTGCCCGCGCACGCCGACGTCATCTTGGTCGCGTCGAACGTGCACTGAGGCATGCACACGCCGCCGAGCACGCACACGCCCTTGGCGCCGTCGCAAAGGTTGACCAGGTTGGGATCGAAGATCGTGCAAGAGACGCCGATGCAGACGGGGGTCGGGTTGATCGACCCGACCGCGAAGCCGTTCTTCGTGCAGATCTTGTCGACCGGGGCGACCTTCTCGCAGTCGACGTCGGCCGCGCACACGTTGCCGACGGTCTCGTCGGTGGGGCCGGCGTCCACGGAGATGGTGCCGTCGTCTCCGGCGTCGACCGGCGCGTCGTCTCCGGCGTCGATCTCCGGCGGCGGCGCGTCGACCTCGCCGTCGGCGACGGCGTCACCGTCGAGGGCCCCGTCGGTCTGCAGGCGCAGGCCGCCCTCGGGGTCGATGATCGTGGGGGTGCTCGCGTTCGATCCGTCACACGCGGCCAGGGCTCCGCCGACGACGAGGATCACCGCGAGGGCCGCGCGGGCGGCCCGTGAGCGTAGAAGAAAAGCCATACTTCCCTCAGTTTAGCCTGGGTCGAGCCGGCGCGCTCGCCCCGCGACCCGTTCGGCTCAGACGAGCACGTCGAGCGTGCCCCGCAAGAAATCGCGGGCGACGACGACGTCGTGGACCTCGTCGGGGCCGTCGGCGATGCGCGCCGAGCGCGCGTAGCGGTACCAGAGGGCGAACGGCATGTCGTCGCTGAACCCGAGCGAGCCGTGCATCTGGATGGCGTCGTCGAGCGTCTTGCACAAGAGACGCGCGACGTGGTTCTTGGCCATCGACGAGTACGGGCGCGCCTCTTTGGCCAGCCCTCGCTCGAGCATCGACGCGCAGTGGAGCGTCATCAGGTTGCCCGCGTGGATGCCGGTCGACGCCTCGGCGATCATCTTCTGGATGGCCTGGTGGTGCGCGAGGGTGCGCCCGAAGCTCTCGCGGGTCACGACGTACTCGCGGCACATCTGCAGCGTGCGCTCGGCGAGGCCCAGCCAGCGCATGCAGTGTGTGAGGCGCGCGGGGACGAGGCGCGTCTGCGCGAGGCGAAACCCCTCGCCCACGCCACCGAGCACCGCAGACGCGGGGACGCGCACCCCCTCGAAGCGCATCTCGGCCTCGCGGTGCGTGAGGATGGGCGGACACATCACGGGGATGTCGCGCACGTGCGAGATGCCCTTGTGCATGCGGTCGACGAGGAACATCGTCGCGCCCGCGCGCGGGTCGTCGCTCGTGCGCGCCATCACGATGAGGAACGACGCGTCGCCGCCGCCGGTCGTGTACCACTTGTGCCCGTCGATGACCCAGTCGTCGCCGTCTCGCACGGCGCGCGTCCGCAGGTTCGACGGGTCGGCTCCGGCGCCGGGGGCCGGCTCCGTCATCGCGAAGCCGCTCGTGATCTCCCCGCGCGCGAGCGGCCCCAGCCAGCGCTCACGCTGCTCCTCGGTCGCCACGCGCAGGAGCACGTCCATGTTGCCCTGGTCGGGCGCGTCGCAGTTGAAGGCCGCGGCGCCGACGGGGGAGCGGCCCATCTCGCGAAAGAGCGCGCACATGCCCATCACGCCGAGCCCCAGGCCGCCGAGCGCCTCGGGCAGGTGTGGCGTGAACAGGCCCGCGGCCTTGGCCTCGTCGCGGAGCGCGCGGAGGGTCGCGCTGCGCGGGGCCACGCTGCGCCCCTGTGCGTCGGGCGCGTGATCCTCGGCGAGGATCTTGGCCTCGTTGGGGATGACGCGCTCGTCGACGAACGTGCGCACCTTGGCGCGGAGGGCCGTCAGCTGCTCCGGCAGCTCGAAGGCGGGGCCGAGCGCGGGGGCCGTCACGGCTCCTCTCCGAGGTCGGTGCTCGTGGCGTCGAAGCGCACGTTGTTCACCGAGAGCTTGTCGCGCAGCGTGGCGAAGACGTGATCGGTGATCTGCCGGCGCGCGTCGGCGGCGAGCTCGCCGCGCCGGATGAGCTCGGCGAGGCGCCGGTTGTTCTTCGCGATGAGCTGGCGTCGTTCGGCGCGGGTGGCGGCTGCGCTCGGACCGTCGAGGATGCCCGCGAGCCGCGTGAGCTCTGCCACGTCGTGCGTCTCTTCCGCCGCGCCTTCCATGGCGACGACGCCGGCGAGGTGCGCGGCCACGAGCAGGCGGAACGAGACGCGAGGGTCGCTCACGAGCGGGCGCACGTCCTCTTGGAGGAAGCGCGCGATCGAGGCGAGGATCATTTCCTTCTCGGGTGAATCTTGCATTCTACAATCTCCCGCGCTCCACGAGCCTGAGCGCCTCGAGCTCCATCTCACACGCACGACGACCGATCGCGAGCAGCTCGATGTCCGTCTCGCCGCCGTAGAGCACACGCTCGCACTGGACCGCGCTTCCGATCGCCCACTGCAGGTTGCCCACGATCTCCCAGTAGTGCAGGCGCGCCGGGTCGAGCGTGACGCCGCTCTCGCGCTCGTACGCGTCGTAGAAGGCCCTGCGACCGCTGAATCCGCCCACGGGTAGCGTGACGCGGTTGAAGCGCCAGTCGCGGAGGCAGATCCACGCGAGGTCGTAGTAGCGCGAGCCCCAGTGCGAGAACTCCCAGTCGAGGAGCGCGCGCAGCCCCTCTTCGCCCACCAAGAAGTTCCCGGTGCGGAAGTCGCCGTGCACGAGCACGGTCTCGCGCTCGGGCCTCGCGTGCTCGACGAGCCACAGGTACGCGAGCTCCGTCGCCGGGCGCGGCTCGCGGAGCGCGTCGATGCTCTTGCGGAGGCGGTCGAGGTGAGCGCGCACGGGGTCGTAGTCCGCGCCGAGCGACGACGCGTCGAGCACCGCGGGGCACGCGGCGGGCGTGATGCCGTGGATCTTCGCGAGCTCGCGTGCGAGCTGCGCCGGCAGGGCCGCGCGCGCGCGTTCGAGCGCGGGGCTCGCGACGACCTTCCGGCCGATCGCCTCGCCGTCGACCCAGTCGAGGAAGTACGCGCTCGCCCCCTCGCGCACGAGCCCGCGCGACAGCCACCGCGCCTCCGGGGTCATCACGCCCGCGCCGACGGCGGCGTTGATGACGGCGTGCTCGGCCTCGCGATCGATGCTCCCGGGCAGGTGCGTGCGCGCGTCGCTGCGCAAGACGAACGTGCGCGGCGCGCCGGCCACGTCGACGTCGACGCGAAAGTTCTCCTGGCAGGCGCCGCCCGCGAGCGGCGCCACGGCGGTCACGACGACGCGACCGGCGTCTTGCGCGAGCGACGCGTGGTCGCGCAGGTGCCGCTCGACGCGCGCGCGGAGGTCGTCGGTCTCGTTGTGGGACGACATGCGCGCGAGTATCGGGCGTCAGCCACGCGCTGTCGAGGGCGGGCGGGGAGCCGCGCCGCGATCACGGCACGCGGGCGGAGCGCGGTCAGCCCGCGTTGCCGCCGCCCGAGCCGCCGCCGCCCGAGCCGCCGGATCCCTCGTCACCGTAGAGGGCGGGGCACTTCTCCTTGAGGACCTTGCAGCTCGCCGGCTCGGGCACGGACGCGCCTGTGGGCTGCCCGCCGTCGGGCTTGGCCGCGGTGGCGCTCGCACACGGGTCCTGGTTGACCACGGCCTTGTACGCTTCGATCTGGTCGGCCGTGCACTGGTTGATCTCGGCGACGGTCGCCGTGCAGTTGCCGAGGTCCTTCTTGGCGTTGGCGCACGGGTCCTTCTCGGGGCCGGCGTCGCCTTGGCTCGAGCTCGACGGCTTGGCGATGCACTCGTCGCGGCTCTTGACGCACGCGGCCTTGGCCTCCTCGTCGGTCTTGGCCGTGAAGCTCGCGACCGCGGCGCCGATGGCCGCGCACGTGTAGCGCTTGGTGTCGGCCTCGCTGATCTGCGACTTCTGGTAGGCGAGCGTGTCGCGGCAGTACTGCTGCGCGTCGGCCTCGGAGAGGTCCGTCGCCTTCTTCGACGAGTCGACCGACGAGATCGCGCCCGGCCCCGTACCTCCAGACGAGCCGCCCGACGAGCTGCACGCCACCACGAGCCCCACGGCCGCCGCTCCGGCCGCAACCCCACCCCACATGCGTGTGACCATGATCGTTCGCTCCTCGTCTTTGTTGTCACGGCGGCCCGGGCCCGCCGGCCGGTGCCCCTGCTCGGACACATGAGCTCGAGCCGGGAACGACGAGCGGAGTCCCTCGCGCATTCATTCTCTTGCCGCCGACGACACGGCGAGCGACACGGCGGGCGCCGATTCGGCAGGGGCGCGAGGGGCGGGGCGAATCGGAGGCCCGACTCGAGCAGTCTCGGTGTTAAGGTGGGCGCCGATGTCCAGCGTCGAGCCGCCCCTTCACGCCTTTCGGTCCGTCCCCAAGACGGGCGTGATCTACGTCACCAGCGAGGCCACGCGCCTCGGCTTCAGCCAGACCGACCCCGAGTGGTGCAACCTCGGTCAAGGGCAGCCCGAGACCGGGCCCCTACCCGGCGCACCTCCTCGCACCCACGAGATCGTGATCGCGCCCGACGACCAGGAGTACGCGCCCGTCGCCGGCCTCTGGGAGCTCCGGGAGGCGATTGCTGCACTCTACAATAGTTTATATCGAAAGGGTCTCCCCTCGCAGTACAGCGCCGAGAACGTGTGCGTGTCGGGCGGCGGGCGCACCGCCCTCACCCGCGCGGCCGCGAGCCTCGGGTCGATCAACCTGGGCCACTTCTTGCCCGACTACACGGCGTACGAGGAGCTGCTCGACATCTTCAAGGCGTTCACGAGCATCCCCATCTTGCTCGACGGCGACCGAGGCTACAGCTTCACCGCGGCCGACCTCGAGCGCGAGGTGCTCGGTCGCGGGCTCTCGGCGCTCTTGCTCTCCAACCCGTGCAACCCCACCGGCAAGCACGTGGCCGGTGACGAGCTGGCGCGGTGGGTCAAGGTCGCGCGAGACCTCGACTGCACACTCTTGCTCGACGAGTTCTACTCGCACTACCTCTTCCGCGCGCCGCCGGGGTCGTTGCCCGTCGAGTCCGCCGCGCGCTACGTCGAGGACGTCGACAAGGACCCCGTCGTCGTGTTCGACGGCTTCACCAAGAACTGGCGCTACCCCGGGTGGCGCACCACCTGGGCGCTCGGCCCCAAGAGCGCGGTCGAGGCGTTCGCGAGCGCGGGCTCCTTTCTCGACGGCGGCGGGTCGAAGCCGCTGCAGCGCGCGGCCGTCCCGCTGCTCGAGGTCGACTACGTCACCCAAGAGACGCTCGCGATCCAAGAGGCGTTCCGCACCAAGCGCGATCGTATGATCCCGCGCCTCGAGCGGATGGGCGTGCGCTTCGACCGAATGCCCGACGGCACGTTCTACGCGTGGGGCAACGTGTCGGCCCTTCCGGCGCCGCTCAACGACGGCATGGGGCTCTTCCGCGCGGCCCTCGACAAGAAGGTCATCACGGTGCCCGGCGAGTTCTTCGACGTGAACCCGGGCAAGCGCCGCAGCGGCCGGGCGTCGCGCTTCCGCGACTACGTGCGCTTCTCGTTCGGGCCGTCGCTCGAGGTGATCGACAAGGCGCTCGATCGGCTCGACGAGCTCGTCCGCGACGCGAAGTGAAGGTCGCGCTCGCAGCCGACCCGACAGCGACCGCGTGAGCGCCGAGATCACGGCCGCTTGAAGCGCGTCGCGGGCTCGGCGCCGGCGTCGGACGGGGCGGCGGCAGGCTCGGGCGTGGGCGTCACGGCTCCGGTGGCGTCGACGCGAAACGCGTGGAGCGTCTGGCACACGTCCTCGTACGCGACGCCCACCGCCTTCAGCAGCGGATCGCTCGCCTCGTAGAGACAGAAGCGGACGCGCAGCGAGGCGGGCACGCGGGCGCTCACCTTCACCTCCCGCGTCTCGTGCGGCAAGAGCGTGTTGTCCTCTCCGGGCTTCTCCACGAGGTCGATGCGATCCATGCGGCGCAGGATCGACCGCGCGTCTCGCGCCGACCCGTCGTCGGGCGCGATCTCGACCACGAGCTCGCGGCCCGGCTCTCCCGTCGGGTAGCGGTGGCCGGCGCGGTTGGTGAGCGACACGACGCACGTGCTCCCCGCCGCGCTCACGTCGCACCGCGCGCCGGCCGTCAGGTGGTCGCGCAAGAACGCGCGATCACGCGCGCCGAGGAGCGTGTGGCGCCGTCCTTGTCGCGTCGGTCCGCCCTGGGCAATCGGCCGGTCGACGCGCGAGAAGTGGCACTCGACGCAGCGCGACGTGCCCCCGCCGCGCCGGTAGTCGTCGTGCTCGTGGAGCGTGGGGAGGACGGGCCGGCGCACGTCCGAGAACGGAAAGGCCTCGGCCGCGTGGCAGCGGGCGCAGAGCGCGTTCGCCCCGAAGTCGGGGTCGACGGTGACGGCGTGCAGCGACGGCGCGCCGTCGTACGGCAGCGGACCGACGAGCGCGTCGCCTCGTTGGTGGCACACGAGACACGTGACGCCCTCGTCGTGGAGCTCGCGGTCGTAGTCGGGGTTGGGACGCTCGCGCGGGCGCGCGGGCGCGATGCGTGCGAGGCCCGAGACGATCGTGGGCTGCTGCGCGCGGAGCGGCGCGTGACAGCGCAGGCAGGCGAAGATCCGCTTCTGCTCGTCGTACTCGGCCACGAAGAAGGGATCGCTCATCGCCTGACCGTGCAGGCTCGACCGCCACTCGTCGTAGATGTCGCGGTGGCAACCGGCGCACCCGCTCGCCCTCGGAGAAGGCAGCTCGCGCACGGCGGGGGCTGCCGCGAGCGCCGCGGGCTTTATCTGCATATACAGATATTCGAGGAAGCCGCGCCAACCGCCGTAGCCGACCGCCGCGAGCACCACGAGCGCGACGGCGAGACGCACGATCCGCCGCCGCGTCGGCGCGCGCGCCGCCCGCTGGCCCCGGCCGTCTGAGGGCACGTCGGCTTCGTCCGATTTCACGCGTAGAGAAAGCTAGGGAATCCGGGCCGCGACGTCACGCGGTCACGGTACGTGCGGAGCGTGGGCCGCTCCTCAACGAAGGCCGCGAGCACCCTCCACGTGAGCAGGTGGCCGAGCACGATGTCGGGAGGACCGAACGCGTCGCCCGTCAGGTGTGCCCGATCGCGCAGGCGCTCCTCGACGTACGCGGCCGCGCGCGCGAGGTTCGTCTCTGCGAGGGCCCGCACCTCCCGTCCGCCTTCGCCGAACGTCGTCTGTCGGTGCAGGAGCCAGATCGGAGGCTCGAGCTCCGTCGCGAGATAGAACATCCACTGGTCGTGGATCGCGCGCTCGTGCGTCGCGGGGGGCGGCACCAACCCGCGGTCGGGGAACTTGTCGCCGAGGTACGCGAGCATGGCCCAAGACTCGGCGAGCACGAGATCGCCGTCGACGAGGACGGGGATCTTGCCCACGGGGTTGAGGGCGCGGAACGCAGGGGCGTCGAGATCCCCGGCGTCGCGGTCGACGACCACGGTGCGGAACGGGACGTCGAGCTCGCGCAGCATCCACAAAGGACGCACCCACCGCGAGCGGCCTCCGCCGTAGAGCACGAGCATACGCGTACTATGACCCAGCTCGTCGATGGCGGCCTCTCCTTCGCGCGCGGCGCCTCACCCGCGCCGGTCGTGCGCTGCGATCCCGAGCTTGGCGAGGCGCGGCGGGTCGAGGATGACCCGAATGCTCACGATCGCCCCCTCGCACGACTCGACGTGCACGGCGGCGAGCGCGGCGCCGCCGACGTACGCCAGGAGCGACGGCTCGCCGTTGAGCACCACGCGCGCGATCCGGTCGGCGCGGCCGTAGCGCGAGAGCGCGTTGCGCCACTGACGCGAGACGGCGAGGGCCCCGAGCGTCGGCCGCCGGCGCCCGCGACCGTCGTCGACCAGTCCCCAGACGTCGGTCGCGAGGAGCGAGGTGACGGCGTCGATGTCCCCCACTTCGAGCGCGCCGGACAGGCGCTCGACGAGCGCGCCGTCGACAGGCTCGTCGCACGCCTCCACCCGATGCTCGGCCGCGAGGGTCGCGCGCGCGCGATGCAGCAGCACCTTGGTGTTGGTGATGCTCAGCCCAAGTGCCTCCGCCGTCTCCGCCGTCGACCGGTCGAGCACGTCGCGCAGGATCAACACCGCCCGCTGGCGAGGCGCGAGACGGCGCAACGTGGTGAGGACGGCGAGGCGCAGGTCCTCACGCTTGAGGAGCCGCGACTCGGAAGGCGACGCGTCGTCGACGAACGGCGCGTCGTCGAGGACGAGCGGGTCGACGATCGAGACGGCGTCCGCGCTCCTCCTGCGGCTCCGCAGCGCGTCGAGGCACGTGGTCGTCGCGACCCGATAGAGCCAGCCCTCGAAGTGCTCTTCCGAGGCTTGGGCCTCGCGCTCGAGAGCACGCGCGAGCGCCTCTTGACACAGGTCGTCGGCGACGGCCCGGTCTCCGACCATCCGGTAGCAGAGGCCCCAGAGGCGTTTGCGGTGACGCTCGAGGGCGGCGAGCTTGGAGGCGGTGATCATGTCGTGGGCGGTGGCAGCGTCGCGGCGGCGGCGCC
>JAGQJA010000467.1:8222-8365 GCA_020430845.1 Myxococcales bacterium | reverse complement strand
AGGTCGCGACCGCAGCGGGTGCGGGCGCGGGTGCGGGCGCGGGCGCGGGTGCGGGCGCGTGCGCGAGAGCGGGTGCGTGCGCGAGAGCGAGAGCGAGAGCGAGAGCGTGACGCAGCCCCAGACGCAGACGCAATCGCAGACGC
>JAGQJA010000467.1:7526-8134 GCA_020430845.1 Myxococcales bacterium | reverse complement strand
CCGTCAGCGCGTCAGCACCCGCACCGACGACGCCCGCCCGGGCGCGCGATGCAGCGTATGCGTCGCGACCTTGAAGTCGGCCGGCTTCGCGGCGTAGATGTCGCAGAACGTCTGCGGATTGCGGTCGACGAGCGGAAACCAAGAGCTCTGCACCTGGATCATCATCCGGTGCCCGCGACGGAACGCGTGCGCGACGTCGGGCAGCGTGACCTTCACGAGCGTGGGCTCGCCGGGGGTGAACGGCTTGGGGCTCGCGAGCGACTCGCGGAACTTCCCGCGGAGCACCTCGGCGCGCACGAGCTGCTGGTAGCCCGCCATGCGCGGCGCGCCGGGCTTGCCCTCGGGCTCGGGATAGTCGTGCGGGTAGACATCGACGACCTTCACGACGAAGTCGGCGTCGGTGCCCGTGACCGACACCCACAGCGACGCCTCGATCGGGCCCGCGAAGTGCACGTCGGCGTCGAGCGGCGCGGTCTGATAGGTGACGACGTCGGGCCGGCGCGACGCGAAGCGCTGGTCGGCGGTCATGAAGTCCTTGAGCACCTCGAGCGACGGCGTCGGGTGGTAAGGCACGGGCTTGTTCGGATCGCTCACCCACGTGTCGGCGG
>JAGQJA010000467.1:0-7442 GCA_020430845.1 Myxococcales bacterium | reverse complement strand
GGCCACGCGTCGTAGCTCGCCCACACGTTGGTCCCCGTCTCGAAGATCCAGGCCTCGGGCGGCGCGGCGCCCGGTCTGCCGGAGAGGTGCCGCTGGAAGAACGGGAACTCGATGCGGTCGCGGTAGAAGTCCGACGTCTTGGCGTGGAAGGTCACGTCGCCCAGGTGGTCGCCCTCGGTGCGCGCCCAGCCGCCGTGCGACCACGGTCCCATCACGAGCACGTTCTCGGCGCCGGGGCTCTGCTTCTCGATCGCGCGGTACGTCTCGAGGGCGCCCCACAGATCCTCGGCGTCGAACCAGCCCCCCACGGTCATGACCGCGGGCTTGACGTCCTTGTACCGGGGCCGCGGATCGCGCGCCTGCCAGAAGGCGTCGAGCGCCCCGTGCTCGACCAGATCGTTCCAGAACGCGATCTCGCGCTTGAAGTACTTGTCGTTGGCGTTCGCGACGGGCCCCATCGCGAGGAAGAACTCGTAGAGATCGCCGGCGTCGTAGTCGAAGCCCCACTTGGACTGCTTGGTGGGCTTGGGGCGGGGCTTGCCGAAGCTCGCGTAGAAGCCGAAGGCGTCGGCGAGGAAGAGCGCGCCGTTGTGATGGAAGTCGTCACCGCGGAACCAGTCGGTGACGGGCGCCTGTGGGCTCACGGCCTTGAGCGCGGGGTGCGCGCCCACCGCCGCCTGCGCGGCGTAGAAGCCGGGGTAGCTGATGCCCCAGACGCCCACGCGCCCGTTGTTCGCGGGCACGTGCTTCACGAGCCAGTCGATCGTGTCGTAGGCGTCGGTGCTCTCGTCGATGTCCTTGGCGCCGTTGCCGGTCTTGCCGGGGCGCACGTCGACGAAGTCGCCGCCGCTCATCATGCGACCGCGCACGTCCTGGTGGACGAAGATGTACCCCTCTCGCACGAAGCGCGACGACGGTGCAAAGCGCCGGAGCGCGCGAAAGTCGCTCGCGGGCGGGTACGCGTCGACGCCGTACGGACGCACGCTGTACGGCGTGCGGTGGAGCAGGATGGGGTACTTGCGCGTCTGGTCGCGCGGCACGTAGAACGCCGTGAAGAGCTTCACGCCGTCGCGCATCGGGATCTCTTGCTCGTACTTGACGTAGTGCTCGGAGATCGCCCGCGCGACCGCGGCATCATCGGCCAGCTCCGACGCGACGAGGGGAGGCGGCGCGGCGAACGCGACGCGCGGCGTGGGCGTGTTGGCCGCGGGCGCTCCGCACCCGGCGACCACCGAGGCGAGGAGCGACAGGACCGAGAGGGACGTGGCAGGCGACCTCATGGTGAGGGCGCTCTCTAGCGCACCGGGCGCGCGGGCGCGATCACGACGTCGGCTTGACCAGCGGGCCGAAGGCCGCACGAAAGCGCGGGCTCCACGGGCACGGTCGCTGCGTCTCGGGATCGAGACGCACGAGCCTCGTGACGCTCTCGGCGTGGATCGTATCGCCGTGGAGCGAGCGCACGCGCGCCGAGAGGATGGCGCTCGACGTCCCGAGGTGCGTCGGCTGGAGCTCCACGTTGAGCTCCCCTTCTCCCCGCACCGGCGAGAGGTAGCTGACCTGGTGCGCGGCGACCACGTGGTACTTGTCCGGGTTGACCTCGAGCGGGTCCTCCCACCGGAAGCCGAGCTCGTTGAAGAGCTCGCCGCGCGCCCGCTCCATGAAGAGCAAGAAGCGCACGTTGTGGAGGATGTTGAGCGCGTCGAGATCGTCGAAGTACACCCGCTGGATCGAGCGGAACGGCGTCTGCATGGGCATCAGATACCACGCGCGGCGACGACGGAGGCCCCACGCGGGAGCCGCCGTCGCGCGCGCGTCCGCCTCAGCCCTGGGGCGCCGTCTCCTTCCACGCGGGGATCTCGTCGAGGCGACCGAGCCACTTGCGCACCGACGCGTAGTCGCCGAGCGGGATCTTCGCGGCGCTCGCGTAGCCGAGCACGGCGGCGACGGAGAAGTCGGCGAGGGTGAGCGCGTCGCCCACGAGATAGGCGCGTGACGTCAGGTGCGCGTCGAGCACGCCGGCGAACCGCGCGAGCTCCTTGCGCCCCTCGTCGAGGCGGGCCTTGTCGGGCTCCTGGCCCATCATCGGCTTGATCATGTTCTCGGCGATGAAGATCGAGCACGCCGGGCCGAAGTGGGCGAGCTCCCACGACTGCCAACGCATGATGTCGTAGCGCGCGTCCGACCTCGGCCAGAGCGCGCTGTCTTTCTTGCCGGCGACGTACGCCATGATCGCGTTCGACTCCCAGAGGCGGAGGTCGCCGTCGACGAGCGCGGGGACCATGCCGTTGGGGTTGACCGCCAGGAACGCGGCGCCCTGCTGCTCGCCCTTCATGATGTCGACGCGCTCGAGGTCGAGCGGCACGCCGAGGTGCTTGGCGACGGCGAGCACCTTGCGGGAGTTGGGAGACGCGGGGTGGTGGTAGAGCTTCATCGTTCTCGTCCTTTCTCTCGCGCTCGACTCGGCCGAGCGCGTGGTTCGGAGACTTGGACGACGGCGGCAGAACAACCTGCCAACCCATGGATATTGTTCACCCATTCGAAAACGCCGCCCTCGAGCCCGAGCGGCGCGCGGGCGTGGCGTCGCCGGGCGCGGTGGCGTAGCTTCTGCGTCGATGACCGTGACCGAAGCCGTCTCCCGGGCGCGCGGGGGTGATCGCGCCGCGTTCGATGTCCTCGTCGGCCCCGAGCTGCCCAAGCTCCGCGCGCTGCTGCGACGCATGCTGGCGAGCCCCGATCACGTCGACGACGTGCTCCAGGACGCGCTCGTGAAGGCGTGGGGCGCGATCGAGGGCTTTCGCGGGGACGCCGCGGTGGGCACGTGGCTCCACGCGATCGCGGCGCGCGCCGCGCTCGACTTCCTGCGCACCAAGAAGCGATACCGCGCCGGCGCGCTCCTCTTCGCCCAAGACGCCTGCGTCACCGACGGCGGCATGGTCGACGTCCTCGCGGCGGTGGCCCAACCCGACTTCCACTTCGACGTACGCGAGCACGTGCGTTACTGCTTCGCGTGCGTCGGCCGCTCGCTCGAGCCCGAGGAGCAGGCGGCGCTCGTGCTGCGCGACGTGTACGAGTACTCCAACGAAGAGGCGGCCAAGAGCCTCGGGCTCGACCTGGGCACGCTCCGCCATCGCCTCGCTTCGGCGCGCGAGACGATGATGCGCCGCTACGATCGGCTCTGCTCGCTCGTGTCCAAGGAGGGCGTCTGCTACCAGTGCGAGGGCTTGCGACAGGCCGCACCGGCCGACCGACAAGGCGACGAGCCGCGAGGCGCGCTGCCCGGAGCGGCCTCGACGCGAGACGAGCGCTGGAAGCGGCGGCTCGAGGTCCTGCGGGATCCGCGCGCCGACGGCGAGCGCACGCGCGCGATGCACGACGTGCTGGCGCGCCAGCTGGACGCGCTCGAGTCGACGCGGCCCGACGCCGACGACGTCGAGGACATCCCGACGCCCGGGTCGAACTGCGCGCCGACCGGCGAGGCGTAGCGACGACGCTCAGGGCGCCGCGGCGAGGTCCGCGCAGCAGCGGAAGCCGGTCGAGTAGTCGTGGTAGTTGTACCCGTGCGCGATGGTCCGGTACGCGCAGCCCTCGCCGTGCTGGGTCGTGTCGAGCCAGTAGCCACCCTGGAACGTGCCGTTGGCGTCGGCGGTCCACTCGTGGAGGTTGCCCTCCATGTCGTAGACGCCGTAGTCGTTCACGCACTCCGGGAACGCGCCCGTCTTCGCCAACGTGTCGTCGAGCGTGATGAGCTTGGGATCGTTGAGCTCGGCCATGCCCCAGCCGACGAACTTGTGACCGGGCACGGGACCGTGCAGCGCCATCATGGGCGCGCGGCCCGAGTCGTGGCACTTGCCGGGCTCTTTCTTGGCGCCGTACGGGTGCGCCGTGCCCTTGCTGCCGCCACACGCGAAGCGCCACTCGACGTTCTGGCAGAGGCGCTTTCCTGCGTTCGCGCACGCCTTGGAGGCTTGAGCCGCGCTGATGTACCCCTGCGGGAGCACCCCCGGCGCGCTCCGCGCGACGTAGTCGCCGTCCTTGAGCAAGGGACCGCTCGACGCGCGCGCCGTGGTCTTCCCGTCTGCGCCGCGTTCGAGCAGCGAGCCCTCCCACTTGTCGATGCAGAAGCGGCCGTCGACGTTCGCCATCGCGGGCGGGCACGAGCCCCCCTTGCGCGCGGCCGGCAACGTGCCCTCGTCGACCGGGTGGAACTTGAGCGGTACGTAGCTCGCCACGGCGTGCTCGATCGTCCCCGCGGCGCCCTCCGCGATCCCGCGCGTGTGGCCCCGGAGCCCCGCGACGAGCTGGGCCATGGCCGCGCCCACCTGCGCCCGCGAGCTCATCGGGCGCTTCGCGTCGGTCGCGTCGGCGCGTGCGCTCACGGCCACGGTCGCGACGCACGCGCCGAGGAGCGAGAGACTGGCGGCGCGAACCGCGGCGTGACGCGACATCCCCATCGCGGGCGATTGTGGCACACGTTGCTCAGCGCGGCGATCTCTCGGCCGCGCGCCGGCGCCCGCGTCGCCGAGGGCCCGCGGCCTTCTGCCCGTCGTCGACGCGAGAGCCGATCTCGGCGAGCCGCGCGCGCACCCACGCGAGCGCAGGATCGGCGTCGCTGCGCTCGTGCCAGTACGCCGCGATGACGAAGCCGTCGAGCTTGAGGGGCGGCTCGAGGATCGTGAGCGGCAGATGCGCCGCCATCTCCGTCGCGACCCGCTCGGCGACGGTGAGGATGAGATCGGTGCGCGCGACGATGAACGGCGCGCCGAGGAAGTGCGGCACCGCCAGCGCGATGCGGCGCTCGAGCCCCCTCGCGGCGAGCGCGTCGTCGACCACGCCGCCGCGCCGCCCTCGCGGCGCGATGAACGCGTGCCGCGCCGCGAGGTAGCGCTCGAGCGTGAGCCCGCCGGGGGCGCGCGTGATCGGGTGATCGGCGCGGACGAGGCAGACGAACCGCTCGGCGAACAGCTCCTCCGACCGGATGCCGGGCAGCCGCCGATCGGCCGGGCGCGACGGCGCGAGCGCGATGTCGATCTCACCGCGCGTCACCGGATCGACGCCGCGGTCGTTGTTGGCGATCGCCCAGATGTCGATGCCGGGCGCGCGCGAGGCCAGCGACTCGAGGAGCCCCGGCAGGAGCACGAGCTCGGCGAAGTCGGTCGTGCCGACGCGGATGGTCCGGTGCGCGGTCCGGGGGTCGAAGGGCTCGGGGGGCCGGACCACCGACTCGAGCGTCTCGAGCGCGCGTCGCACGGGCGCGCGGAGCTCCTCGGCCCGGGGCGTGAGCTTCATCCCGTCGTGGGTGCGCGTGAGGAGCGGATCGCCCAAGAGATCGCGCAACCGCGCGAGCGCGTGGCTGGCGGCCGACTGACTGAGCCCTACGCGCTTGGCCGCCCGCGTGACGTGGCGCTCGTGCAGCAGCGCGTCGAGCACGGGCAGGAGGTTGAGATCGACGGCGCCGAGCCGTACGGCCGCCGCGGGCCCATCATGCACCGCATGCATCATGCGTCATGTATATCATGCGCTTCACGAATGTCGCCCGAGTGCCCATGCTCTGGGGGTGGCCGAGACGCGGCCGCGGAAAGAAGGATGAAGAGATGGCATTCGTGATCGCAGGCGTGACGGGCAATACGGGCAAGGTCGTGGCGGAGACGCTCCTCGCGGACAAGAAGGCCGTGCGCGTCGTCGTCCGCGACGCGACGAAGGGCGGCGCGTGGAAGGACAAGGGCGCGGAGGTCGCCGTCGCCGACCTCGGCGACGCAAAGGCGCTTGCCGCGGCGCTCACCGGCGCCGAGGGAGCGTATCTGCTCGTGCCCCCGAGCATGACCGAGCCCAGCTTCGCGGCCTACCAGGACCGCGTGATCGAGAGCCTCGCGACGGCGATCGAAGCGGCGAAGGTGCCGCACGTGGTCTTCCTCTCGTCGGTCGGCGCGCAGCACGCCGGCGGCACCGGACCGATCGCGGGCCTGCACCGCGCCGAGCAGCGCTTCGCGCGCATCCCAGGCACGGCGTTCAGCCACGTGCGCGCGGCGTACTTCATGGAGAACCTCGCCGGCTCGCTCGGCACCCTCGCGCAGGGCGCGATCTCGAGCTTCCTTCCGGCCACGTTCGCGCTGCCGATGATCGCGACGAGAGACATCGGACGCGTCGCGGCCAAGCTGCTCGTCGAGGGCACCAAGCAGACGCAGATCATCGAGCTGTCGTCGGGCCCGTACTCCGCCGAGGACGCGGCCGACGCGCTCGGGAAGATCACAAGCAAGCGGCCCACCGTGCAGGTGGCGCCCCTCGACGCGGTCGTCCCGGCCTTCACCAGCTTTGGCATGCCCAAGGACCTCGCCGAGCTCTATCGCGAGATGCTCGAGGGCATCACCAAGGGACACGTCTCGTACGACGGGGCGGGCCGCAAGGTCGTGGGAGAGACGTCGCTCGAGGACGTCCTGCGTGGGCTCGTCGGCGCCGGCTGACGCGTCGGCGCAGGCGATCGGTCGGCACGCGCTACCGGCATTTCTACGCCAGGCGGCTCCTACCTTCCCCCACATTCGGGATTGGGGTAGAGGGTCGCTGTGATGTCGACCCACGCCGCCGCAGCCCCCGAGAAGCCGCGCCTGCGTGGCGTGTCCCACAAGTTCGCGGCGGTCGTCGCCTTCGTCGCCAGCGCGTGGCTCGTCGCCGCGGCGGGCTCCGCGCAGAAGGCCCGCGTCGCGGCCGTGTTCGGCGCGAGCCTCACTTGCCTGCTCACCACGAGCGCGCTCTACCACCGCGTCGACTGGTCGGAGCGCGCGCGTATGCGCATGCGCCGCGCCGACCACGCGGCCATCTTCGTGCTCATCGCCGGCGGCTACACGCCGCTGTTCGCGCTCGTCCCCTCCCCTCACGGCGGCCACGGCGCGCTCGCCGTCATCTGGGCCGGCGCCGCGCTCGGCGTCGCCAAGTCGCTCGCGTGGCCGCGCGCCCCCAAGTGGATGACCGCGCTGCTGTGCGTGGGCCTCGGCTGGGCCGTCGCGAGCGAGGTGCTGAGCCGCCTCTCGATCGTCGGCCCGCTCTGCACGGGTCTGCTCGTCGCGTGCGGCGTCGTCTACAGCCTCGGCGCCGTGGTCTACGCGCTCAAGCGGCCCGATCCGCTGCCGCGCGTGTTCGGCTACCACGAGGTGTTCCACGCGCTCGTCATCGTCGCGAGCGGGCTCTTGTTCGCGCACGTGGTGCTCGTGCTCCGCGCCTGCTGAGCCGCGCGCCTCGACGCGCTTGTCGCCGCCGCGTGAGCACGTACGATCGCCGGTGGATGCTTCGCCGTAGCCTCGCCGTGCTCACGCTCGGGCTGCTCGTCACCGCCGCCGCGTGCGGAAGCGACGAGAGCCCGGCCCCTCCCCCACCGCGACCTGCCCCGCCGACGCGCGCCACCCCAGAGCAGGAGGCCGAGGCGACGCGCTTGCTGACCGGGCCTGCCTGGT
>JAGQJA010000466.1 GCA_020430845.1 Myxococcales bacterium | reverse complement strand
CCCGACGCCGAAGCCCCCTCCGCGGGCGGCGACCCGACCACAGCGGACGCCGGCGCGGTCGCTCCTACGACGCCCAAGGGCTACTGCGAGGCGCTCATCGCGTGCGTCGCCGACATCGACGCCACCTCCGCCGGACCCTTGGTCACGCTCTACGGCGACGCGAGCAACTGCTGGAAGGGCAGCGCCGCGGACGCCGAGGCGTGTGGCAAGGCATGCAAGGAGTCGCTCGACGAACGCAGCGCCTGCATGGCCGCGCCGCTCGATCGGCACTACCTGGCGATCTGCGCGTCGAGCGGGACGATGACCGACGCGCCGCTGCTCTACGACGTCGCGCTGCGCTTCCACGCCCGCACCGGCGGGGACGCCACCTTTCGACCACTGCGGGTCGGCGCCACGACGTACCGCGCCAGCGACGCGCTCGCGACCGCGCCGAATATGCAGCTGTCGATCCGGAGCTCCGGGGGCGCAGGGGCGATCACGTCCGCGTTCGACGTGCCGAGCGCCGCGTTCTTTCCGCCGTCGGCTGGGGCGCCGAGCACCGTGCGCGTCGAGGAGCTCGCGGTGGAGCGTCTGCGCATCGAGAAGAAGGTGCTGCTGTGCTCCGACATCGAGGGGTCGACGTCGGCGCCGATCCAGACGCAGCTCCGTGGCTCGTGCGTGTACCTGCCGCTGGCCGACGGGGCGCCCGTACCGGACCTTTCGCGAAGCGCCATCACGTCGTGCGACCTGGGTGACGTCTCGGGCGGCGGCATGCCGTAATATGCCGAGGTGCCCACGACACGATCGCTGCGTGCCCTCGTCGTGAGCGGGATCGTGGCGACCACGACCGCCGCCAGCTGCCTGTACTCACCGACCGTCATCGACGTGAACATCACGACGGTCGGCATCTGCACCCGGCCCGTACCTCCGGCGCGCGAGGCGAGCGTCACGCTCTTTCTGGGCGCAGAGCTCGCCGTGCCGCGCGCCGAGGTCGCGACCTGTGACCCGGCGCGTGGGCCCGCGGGGTCGGTCGGCAACGTGGTCCTGACACCGTCGGGGCGCCGAGACGAGACCTTCACCCTCGAGGTGCGCGAGGGCGCGGGGTGCGCCGCGAGCGCCACGCCCGGCGCCGACTGCATCGTCGCGCGACGGCGCGTGTCGTTCCGCGAGCACGAGCGCGTGCTCGTGCCCATCGAGCTGCGCGAGGAGTGCCGCGGCAACCCGTGTCCTGGTCAGACCTGCGTCGCGGGTGGCAAGTGTGTCGACATCGAGTGCGTCGGCGACGCATGTGATCCTGCCCCGGTCGACGCGGGCGCAGACGGCGTCGTCCTCCCGCTCCCGGTGGATGCGTCGCTTCTCGACGCGACGGATCCGTTGCCCGTCGACGCGTCGGTCGTGAGCATCCCGAACAACTGCGGCACGGTCGGCATGACGTGCGGCGCCGTGGTGTGCAACGCGGGCGAGCACTGCTGCGTCAGCGCAGGCAACAAGTTCGAGTGCGCGGTCACGTGCGCGCTGAGCAGCTCGGACCTCGCGTGCAACGACGGCGCAGACTGCTTCGCGGCTCAGCAGGTCTGCTGCATTCGGCGGACGCCAATCGGCCGATACGAGTCGAAGTGCGAGGCCTCGTGCGTCGGCGGTACCGAGCTGTGCTCCGCGGCGGCGTGCAGTGGCTTGGCGAACCGCCGCTGCGACGGAGCGGGCCGATGCGCCGTCTTCGACTGCGGAGCGCTGAGCTTGGGAGCCTGCTCGAGCTTCTGCGGGCCGTGATCAGCGGCGCTTGGCGCGCCCAGGCTGCGCCGCGGCGATGAACCTCACGTTCGGGTACTTCTCCATCGTGCGCTGGAGCATCCAGTCGGTGCCGAAGAGCAGGAGCGGCCGCTGCTCGATGTCGCGCACCAAGAGGAGGCGGTCACGTCGCACGAAGTCGTCGAGGTCGACGTCTCCCTCGATCCACCGCGCGCAGACGAAGCTCAAGCTGTCGTACCGCGGCTCGACGCCGTACTCGTTCTTGAGTCGGTGCGAGACGACGTCGAACTGGAGCGGGCCGACGGTGCCGAGGATCGGCTCCGCGTCGTTCTCGTCACGCTCGAAGAGGAGCAGCAGCGCTCCTTCGTCGGCGAGCTCTTCGAGGCCCTTCTTGAGCTGCTTGCGCTTCATCGGGTCGGCCGCGCGCACGCGCATGAAGTGCTCGGGCGAGAAGCGCGGGATGCCGGGGAACGACACGGGCTTGCCCGTCGTCACGCTGTCGCCGATGCGCAGGATGCCCGGGTCCCACACGCCGAGAACGTCGCCGGCGAACGCCTCTTCGACCGTCACGCGCTCCTGCGCGAGGAAGTTGAGCGACCGCGAGAACGTCACGCTCTTGCCCGTGCGCGGGTGCTTGACGGTCATGCCCCGCGTGAACACGCCCGAGCAGATGCGCATGAACGCGATGCGGTCGCGGTGCTTGGGATCCATGTTCGCCTGGATCTTGAACACGAAGCCCGAGAAGAACGGCGCCGACGGCTCGAGGTAGCCGTCGTCGGTCTCGCGGGGCCCGGGCGGGGGCGCGAGCTCGATGAGCGCTTGGAGAAACGGCTCGACGGCGAAGTCGGTCATGGCCGACCCCCAGAACACCGGGGTCTGCTTGCCCGCGAGGAACGCCTCGCGGTCGAACGGGTTCCCCGCCTCTTCGAGCAGCGACATCTCGCCCTCGAAGTCGGCCGCCATCTGCTCGCCCACGAGCTCTCGGAGCTTGTCGGCGTCGAGCTTCGACTCGGTCATCGCCGCGCGGGTCCCCACCTCGCCGTCGCGCGAGAACCGATGGAACACGCCCGTCTTACGATCGACGACGCCCTGAAAACGATCGCCCATGCCCACGGGCCATGTCTGAGGGCAGCAGGGCATCCCGAGGATGCGCTCGATCTCGTCGAGCAGCTCGAGCGGGTCCTTGCCGTGACGGTCGAGCTTGTTGACGAACGTGATGATCGGGATCTTGCGGAGCTTGCAGACCTCGAACAGCTTGATCGTCTGCGGCTCGACGCCCTTGACGCAGTCGATGAGCATGACCGCGGCGTCGACCGCCGCGAGCGTGCGGTAGGTGTCCTCGCTGAAGTCGTTGTGGCCGGGCGTGTCGAGCAGGTTGAAGTGACAGTCGCCGTAGTCGAACTGGAGCACGCTCGTGGAGATCGAGATGCCCCTCTCCTTCTCTAGCGCCATCCAGTCGCTGGTGGCGTGTCGGCTCGCGCGCTTGGACTTGACGGCCCCCGCCAGGTGGATGGCTCCGCCGTAGAGCAGGAGCTTCTCGGTGAGCGTGGTCTTGCCGGCGTCGGGGTGGCTGATGATCGCAAAGGTGCGCCTGCGCGCGACTTCTTGTGCGACCTGCTGCGCGTCCATGACACGGGCCTTATGCCACAAGACGGGGCGCGTCGCGCTAGGGTTCTCGTGATGGCCCGCCGAACCCGCTCGCTCTCCGACGAGACCTCCGTGACCTGCCCCTACTGCTACGAGAGCCAGCTCCTCGTGGTGGACCCCGAGACCGAGGGCGAGATGGTGCAAGACTGCGACGTCTGCTGTCAGCCGTGGCGCGTGTGGGTGTCCCGCGACGCCGACGGCGACCTCGACGTGCAGGTCTCGCGCGCCCAGTGACTGCGCTCAGCGCTCCTGGAGCTCGACCATCTTGGCGCGGGAGCGCACCAAGCACGCGGTGAGCGCCGCCTCGTCGCGGTCCTTCCAGAAGTCGGCCCACGCCGACTCGACCGCCTCTTGATCCTCGCGGTAGCCCTCGAGCAGGCCCATGAGCGCGTCGTCGTCGAGCTTGCCCTTGGTCGTCTCGAGGAACCAGACGTTGAACTCGCGGTCGGCGTGGAGCCACGCTTCGAGCTCTCGTCGGATGTCGCCGTCGAGCTTCAGATCCTCGATTTCATTGCGGATCCGGTCGGAGAGGGCGGTGGGAATCACGGGGCTGTGATACCTGGCGCCGCGCGGCCCAGCAACCCGCAACGGCTGCCGGTTGACCCCGGCGCTCACCCCGCCTTCGATGGCGCCATGAAGGACCTTCCGCTCGACGCGCGCGTGCTCGGAGGCGGGGACGGCCTCGTCGTGGTGCTACTGCACGGCTTCGGCGCGCCCGGCACGGACCTCGTGCCGCTCGCCCGCGAGATCCCGGCGCCCCAGGGCACGCGGTGGGTGCTACCGGCGGCGCCCATCGCGCTGCCGCCCGAGTACGGCAGCGGACGCGCCTGGTGGATGATCGACGTGA
>JAGQJA010000465.1 GCA_020430845.1 Myxococcales bacterium | reverse complement strand
GCGGCCTCGACCGGCGCGAGCTCGGCCGCGGCTCGCCTCGCGTCGGCGCGCGACGCTGCACGCGCGAAGCCGACCGATCCCAAGCTGCTGCGCGCGTGGGCTCGCGCCGCCGTCTCGGCGCACGAGCTGCGCGAGGCGAGGCGCGCCGCCGAGCGCTGGGCCCTGTACGACGGATCCTCCGAGCCTCGCGTCGTTCTCGCCAGCGTGCTCGACGCGAGCGGTCGCAAGCGTGAGGCCCGCTCGGTGCTCGAAGAGTACCTCGCCACGCACCCGACCTCGACCGACGCGCGGCGCCTGCTCTCGCGCCTCGACGGCGGGACGCGCGCCCGCGTGAGCGAGCGCGGGGGATCGCACGAGCCTCGGCGCGCGGGTCGCAGCCGCGCCGGACGCGTGCAGCTCCACCCGCCCGACCCCGTCAGCGGCGACGAGTGACCTTCCGCGGTCACGCGTGACCGTCGGGGTCCCGCGTGACCGTCAGGGCGGCGCGCAGAGCCCCGGCGGGCTCTTGGCGATCAGCGCGAGCTTCTCGCGTGCCTGCGCGCCGTACTTCTCTTTCGAGAAGCGCGACTCGCACGCCGTGAACGCCAGCTTGGCGTTCGGGCAGTCATGTAGGAGAAGGTACGCCTCGCCCATGTCGAAGAGCGTGCGGTCGAGCAGCTTCGACTTGGGGAAGAGCTTGAGCACTCGGTTGAAGCTCGCGAGCGCGGACGCCGGGCGGCCGTCGGCCAGGTCCGCGTCGCCCACGAGCCAGAGCGCCTCGTCGGCGTTGGCGTCGGTCGGATAGCGGTTGAGGTACTCGGGCCCGAGCGCGCGCACCGCGGCGTAGTCCTTCTTGGTGCGCGCCTCGCGCAGCGCCGCGATATGGGCGTCCTTGGACGCGGGCACGGCCACCGGTGGAGGCGCCGCGGCCGCAGGCTGTCCCCGCTTGATCTCGTCGATGCGCGCCGACAGCTCGCTCTGCGTGGCGTTCATGTCGCGACGCAGCTCCTCGACCCCGTGCTCGACGGCGTCGAGGCGCCCGCCGAGGTCCTTCATGCGCTGCTTGGTCGAGAGCACGTCGGTGCTCGAGTCGGCGTTGGCGCGCAGCGCGTTGTCGAGCCGCTGGCGCGTGGCGTCGAGGCCCTGCTTCATGGCGAGCATCTCGCCACGAGAGCGCTCGAGCTCCTTCTCGAGATTGGCCGCGCGGGCCGAGAGCGCGTCGTGGTCGCGCTGCATCACGCAGCCGAAGAGCGCGCCTCCGCAGAGCGCGACGCTCACCAGAGCACGCACGCGCCCGCTCATCGCACCTCGACGTCGACGCGGCGATCCTTGGCCCAGCCCGCTTCGTCGGTCCCGACGGCGTCGAGCTTGCCGCGCGACGACGTGGACACGATGGTGCGCGGGGTGCCGAGGCCCTCGAGGAAGGCGCGCGCGGTCTCGGCGCGCTCGGCGCCGAGGCTCATGTTGAACTCGTACTCACCGCGGTTGTCGCAGTGTCCGGTGAGGAGCACTTTGTGCCCCTTGAGCGAGCCCGAGGCGAGGCACTTGGCGAGCCGCTCGAGCGTGGCCTTCGAAGAAGCCGTCAGCTCGGTCGACTCGAACGCGAACGTCGGCGGCTCGAAGTCACGGCACCCCGGGCCGCCGGGCTGCGGACCGACGCAGTGGCCGTTCTGGCACTTCTCGCCCTCGCCCTTGCACGGGTGCTCGTCGTCGCACTCGGTGGGCGCGTGGGCCACCTCCGACGCGCACTTGTGGTCGGAGCACGGCACGCCGCCGGGACAGGGGCTCGTCTTCTCGTCGCACCAGCCCGCGATCTTCTCGCAGCGGCCGCCCTTGCAGGCGTGCCCGGGATCGCACGCCCCGGGCCCCGAGGTGTCGCCGTCGCGGCACGCCACGCACTTGCCCGCGACGCACACGCCCGTGTGACCGTCGGCGTTGCACTGCAGGTCGTTCTCGCAGAGCGGGTACTTGAGCCCACCGCAGCCCGTCGCGGAGAGCACCGACACGACCGCGAGCGCGCCCCCGAGCGCTACCGCACGCCTCGCCACCTTCCACGCGTTCGTCGACATCATCATGCTTTGGCGCTGCCCCACGCGGCCGAGCCTCCGGCCCAGCGGCCCCGGTTAAAGCGCAACTACCGCTCGATTCATAGAGGTTTCACACCCGTGGCCTTGTCACGGGCAGGGCCATCGCGTAATCGGAGAGGCAACAATGGCGACGGCTGCCCCGGCAGAGGTCAACCTCGAGCTCATCAGCGGGCCGCCCTATCGGGCCATCCTGAAGCTCGCGCTTCCGACCGTGATCGCGATGCTCTCCCAGAGCGCGGTCAACGAGATCGACGTCGTCTTCTTTTCGCACCTCCCCCACCCCGAGTCGTCGAACGCGCAGGCCGCGCTCCTGCCGTCGCTGCTCATCGTGTGGCTCTTCGGCGGTTCGCTCAGCGCGATCAGCGTAGGGACGCAGGCCCTCACCGCGCGGCGCTACGCCGAGCGCAAGTACGACGAGGCGGCGTCCGTGCTTTCCAACGCCGTCTGGTTCTGCACCATCGCCGGCGTCTTCTTCGGCGTGCTCGGGGCGTTCACCATCGGATGGATCCTCAGCCTGATGATCCAGGTCCCCGAGGTGCACTCCATCGCCTACGACTACTCCAAGTGGCGCCTGCTCGGCGTCGTGAGCATGGCCGCCACCATGGCGGTGAAGGCGTTCTTCGACGGCGTCGGCAAGACGTGGGTGCACCTCGTCTCGGCGCTCATCATGAACGTGTTCAACGTCCTGTTCTGCTGGATGTTCATCTTCGGCAACCTCGGGGCGCCTCGCATGGGCGCGCCCGGCGCCGGCTTCAGCGCGTTCGTGTCCACCTGGATCGGCCTCGGGATCATGGTGTTTTTCGCGTCGCGCGAGCGCAAGCGCTACACGTTCGTGCGCTGGAGCAACCTGTCACGGTCGCTCACGTGGGACCTTCTCAAGCTGTCGATCCCCGCGTCGCTCGCCACGGTCGTCATGATGCTCGGGTTCGGCCTCTTCGCGAAGGTCGCCGGAAAGCTCGACGCGATCGAGGCCGAGCGCCTCGGCGACGCGGCGCACGAGGCCGTGAACGGGGCCGCCACGACCGACATCGTCGCCATCCTCAAGCTCACGTTCACGGCGTGCATCGCCTTCGGCACGGCCACGGCCACGCTCGTGGGGCAGTCGCTCGGTGCGCGCAGACCCGACGACGCGTCCAAGTTCGGCTGGGCGAGCGTGCGGCTCGGGCTCGGGATCTTCGGCGTGGTGGGGCTCTGCGAGGGCGTGCTGTTCACGCCACAGATCGTGGGCTTCATCACCCACTCCGAGGCCGTACGGCACGCGGCCATGGTGCCCATGCGCATGATGGGCATCGTCACGCCGATCATCGCCGTCGCCATGATCGTCAGCGAGGCCCTCTTCGGCGCCGGGAACACCAAGTTCGTCGCGGTGGCGCAGCTCTGCCTCGTCTTCGGCGTGCTCGTCCCGCTCTCGTGGGTGCTCGGCATCGCGACCGGCTACGGGCTGTCGGGCATGTGGGCGTCGGCGGTCGCCTACGCCGTCTGCGCGGCCGCCGTGATGACGCTCAAGTTCCGGGGCGGTGCCTGGAAGACGATCGAGCTCTGAGCTCGCGCGCCGACCTCCTGGCGAGCGCGGGCTCCGACCGCGAGGACCTCAGGCGTCGACGCGGTGCTTGCTGGCGTTCTTGAGCATCGCCGCCCACTCGACGAGGCTCAGCGGCTCGACGATGGCCTGCACCTCGTCGAGGTACGTCCACTTGTCGCCGGCGAGCTCCGGCCCCTTGGCGTACGGGACGAACATCTTCTCGGCCGCGTCGAGCGCGAGGTAGTCGCCCCCGGGCAAGAAGCAGCGCGTCTCGGGCCGCCACTCGATCGACGTGAAGCCCGCGGCAGGGTCCCTACGGCTCCGCGGCAGCGTGAGCACGGGCTTGGGCTGCTCGAACGTGCCCTCGAGCCACTGCAGACGCACGCTCATCTCCAAGAGCCGCTCGCTGAAGACGTGGTGGTCGCCGCTCTTGCGCAGCTCGGCGAGCAGCCGTCGCCCGAAGTGAAAGACGCGGTTGGGGCCGCGGAGGCTCAGCATGTTGCCCTCGCGCTCCACGATGTCGGCCACCATCTTGGGGCCCCACTCGACCATCTTGTCGATCCACTCACTGCCGAACGCGCGCTCGCGCTCGTTCCAGGGCACGCCGTCGCCGTCCTCGGGGTGGATCGTGCCCTTGGTGAGCTTGGCGATCGCGTCGATGAACGCCATCGCCAGCTCGTAGTCCACGCGCGCCGCGCACGTGAGGATCCGCACGTGGAACGCGCCCTCTTCTTCGAAGCCGACCTCGACCTCCCGCGCCGAGCGGCCGCGCATCAAGAAGTGAAACGGCTCGCCCAGCGGCCAGCCGTCGTTCGCGCGCGGTGGCTCCACGCACACGACGCCGTCGAGGCCCACGCCGCCGACGACCTTCGAGAACGCGGGCGGCCCATCAGGGGCGGTGACGAAGAACGAATAACTCATGGGCCGGCCTCCGGCCCCCCCTGAATCATCTTCATTAGTTCGTCCTCGGTCTCCTGACCAGGCACGACCGTGCTAGTCGGCGCGGGCGCGGCGCCGGCGTCCGAAGCGGCGCCCCCGCCCATGATGGCCTTGAGCAGGTCTTCGTCGGACTCGGTGCCGGGCGCGGGCGCGCCGGCCTCCTTGCCGCTGATGAGGTTCATGAGCTCGTCGTCGGTGAGGTCCTCGCCGGTGCCCGCCTCGGGCGTCGCGGTGACGGGGCCCGTCGTCTCGACCACGGGCATCTGTCCGTCGGGGTACTTCTTCTTGTCGGCCTCGGAGCACGGCAGCGGGTTCGAGCGATCTTGCTGCACGCACTCGAGGAGCCACGCCTCGCGCGGCGTGCGGTTCTCTCGTTCGGCCTTCTCGCGCCAGCCCTGGATGTCGCCCACGACGAGCACGTTGCTGATGCTCGGGATGTAGCTCACCAGCAAGAGCGCGAACGCGAGCAGCCCCACGAAGGGCAGCGCGATGCGATAGAGGCTCACCACCGGTCTGTTGAAGCGGAAGCTCGAGATGAACAGGTTGAGGCCGAGCGGCGGGCAACAGAACGCGAGCTCGAGGTTGAGCACGAACATGATCGCCACGTGGAACGGCCCGAGGCCGAAGTGGGCGGCGAACGGCAGCACGAGCGGCACGGCGACGAGGATCGCGCTGAACCCGTCCATGACCATGCCGAGCACGAGCAGGAACACGTTCATCACGATCAAGAACTGCCAGGTCTTGTCGAGCCCGAGCCGGAGCATGTACTCGAGCACCTTGTCGGGGATGCGCTCCTGGATGACGTAGTTGATGAGCGCGTTGGCCATCGCGAGGATGAGGATGACCGCGCCCGCGAGCGCCATCGACGACTTGGCGATGCGCACGAGGTCCTTCTTGACCGTGAGATCGCGGTAGACGAACACCTCGATGAGGACCGTGTAGAGCGCGACCAACCCGGCCGCCTCGTCGATCTCGGTGAGGTTGGTCTTGATGCCGAGAACGAGCAGGACGGGGATGCCGAGCTCCCACTTGAAGTCCCACGTGGCGCGGAGCGCCTCCCGCAAGTCCAGGCGCTGTCTCGGGATTTTGTCGCGGATGCCGACCCACGCCGAGTACGCGCCCATGAGCACGAGCACGAGCGCGCCGGGCGCGAGCACCGCCTTGAACGCGAGGTTGAAGTCGAGCCCGCTGACGAGCGCGTAGACGAGGAGCGGCAGCGAGTACGGCAACAGCAGCCCGAGCGAGCCGCCCGTGGTCACGAGGCCGAGCGAGAACTTGTCGCTGTAGCCCTTCTCGCGGAGCGCAGGGTAGAGCAGGCCGCCGACCGCGATGATGGTCACGCCGCTGCCGCCCGTGAAGAGCGTGAAGACGGCGCTCGCCACGATGCAGACGATCGCGAGGCCGCCGGGCATCCAGCCGACCCACGCGCTCGCCGCGCGGACGAGGCGCCGCGGCGTCTTGGACTCGGCGAGCAGGTAGCCGACGAAGGTGAAGAGCGGGATCGTCGTGAGGATGGGCGAGCCCGCGAAGCGCGAGGCCAAGACCTCGGGCGCGATGAAGCGCAGGTACTGGTAGCGCTGGTCGGGGTGGGCGAGCCAAGCGAGCTCGCTCGCGCCTCCCATCACCGCGAACAGCGGCGTGCCGAGGAGGGCGAGCGCGATGACGAGCGCCACGAGCCCGCCGCCCAGCCAGCCCATGAACGCGACGACGGCGCCCACGACGCCGAGCCCGATGCGCGCCGTGCGCGGGTCGACCGGCTTCTCGGCCGGAGTCTCGGCGCTCACGAGGCACCTCCTTCGGCCACGGGTTCTTTGTCGTCGGCCTCTTTTTCGTCGTCGTCGGCGTGCGCGGCGTTCGGGTCGACCTTGACCCAACCGCTCAACGCGAGAAGCGACCGAAGGATGAACCGGAGCGCGATCATGACGAGGCCGAACGGGAAGACGAGGTTGAGCTCGTGGATGAGCAGCTTGTGCACGCGCTCGTCGGCGCCCGGCACGTTGGTGAGCGCCGGCATGCGCCACTCCTGGTCGGCCTCGGGCGGTCCCTTGATCTGCTGGAGCGACTCCTTGGTGAAGTACGCCTCCCAACCGCCGTCGTCGATCCAGGCGTTCCACTCGGCGCCCGTCATGAGCTTCTCGTACGGCGCGCCCTTGAGCACCTTGGGGAGCGAGCGCAGGTCGAGCGAGATCTGGCGGCGGAGCAAGAAGAGGTCGCGTGACGTCTCGTGCGCGACGCGGCTGATCTTCGCGCCGGGTCGCGTGTCGCACGACTTGGCCGGATCGCTCGCGCAAGGGGCGCTCGGCTCGATGTGGAAGTCCTCGACGGCGATCTGGTCGAAGAAGCCCCACGCCGCGGCGAAGCACATCACGCAGGCCGCGAGCCACCCGATGAGGGCGACGGGGACGCGCGCCTTCGGCGTGAGGAAGCGCATGACGACGTCGACGTTGATGTGCTTGCCCTGCCCCGTGGCGATCGACGCGCCGAGCAGCGCCACCCAGAGGGTGAGCCGTTTGGCCGCGTCGCTCACGCCGCCCAAGAAGACGAGCGAGCTCGAGTTCTGGAGCCAGCCCAGGTAGTTCGAGAAGTACGCCGAGCCGCCGGTCCCGGTGCTCTTGCCGATGAAGGCTCCGACGAGCACGGCGATGGCGACGATGACCTCGTGCCGCTCGTGCTTGGCCGCGACGCGATGCGCGACGTAGCCGACCACCGAAGCGCCGAAGAGCACGCGGAAGACGAGCCCGGCGCCGCCCGCGGAGGGTGACGACAGCGCCTTGAGCGCGATCCAGAAGACGAGCGTGAGGATCTCGGCGCCGAGGACGAACGCGCAGAGGCGCGACTCGAGCTTCGTCCAAGCCTTGTCGACGCGGGCGAGCGGGGCGCCCCACGCCGCCTTGCCGTCGTCTTCCTTGGGGGGCGGCGCGGCAGGGCGCGAGGGCTTGTGCGTGCTGGGCCAGGGCGACGAGGGGCGCTTCTTGGCGTCGTCCTTGTCCCCGTCCGCGTCCGGCTTCTTCGCGTCGGCCTTCGGCTTCTTCGCGTCGGCCTTTGCGTCGGCGTCTGCGTCTGCCTTTGCGTCTGCGTCCGGCTTCTTTGCGTCGGCCTTCGGCTTCTTTGCGTCGGCGTCCGGCTTCTTTGCGTCGGCCTTTGCGTCTGCGTCTGCCTTTGCGTCTGCGTCTGCCTTTGCGTCCTCGGCGGCCTTGGCCTTCTCGCTCGGCGCGTCTGCGTCCGCGGCGGCCTTGGCCTTCTCGCTCGCCTTGGCGTCCGCGCTCGCCTTGGCGCTCCCGCTCGCCTTCGCGTCCGCGTCTGCGTCCCCCTTCGACCTCTTGTCGTCCTCGCCCATCGGCGACGAAGGTTACAGGACGTAGGCGCTCGACTCTCAAAAGAAAATCCCCCGTCGACCTCGTGGGCCGCGGGGGATTCGCTCGCAGTCGAGACTTGCTATTGCGCGGCTTTGACGACGGCGTCGTACACGTCGCCCTTGATGTCACCCTCGCGCTTGAGGGCCTCGCGCACCTGCTGGAAGACCGCGTTCCACTTCGCCTTTTCGGCGTCGTTGAGGTCGACCACGGTCTTGCTCGCCTTCAGGCGGTTGAACGCCGCGGCGTCGGCGGCGCGGATGCGCGTCGTCAGGAGCTGGCCGGTGTTCTGGCCCGTCTTCTTGAGGACCGCACGCGCGTCCTCGGGAAGCTCGTTGAAGCGCTTGTTCGTCATGACGAGCGCGCCGATGCCGATGCCGCTCGCGTTCGTGTTGATGTGGTTGAGCTGCGACGCCCACTGCAGCTGCTCGGCCGCGAGCGCGGGCGTGTTGATCATGCGCGGCGCCCCCTCGGCGCGCGACGAGAGCGCGGGGAGGATGGCCGGGACCGCGATCGTCTTGGCCCCGGCGGCGCCGACGGCGCGCAGGAAGTGCTTGCCGATCGCGTCGCCCGGCAGCGAGAACGGGTTCATCGCCTTGACCTGGTCGGGCGTACGCACAGCCGCGTCGCGAGACATGATGTGCGCGATGCCGACGTCGCCCGTGCCCATGAGCTTGAAGCCGCACGTGGGCGCCGCGGTGCCGCCGGGGCAGCCGGCCACGGCGAACGCGTCCGAGAACATCTTGCTGGTGCTGTTGCGCACCTTGTCGAGCTTGGCCCAGTCGGGGAAGAGCCCCGGCATCTGGAGCGCGATGATGCTCGGGTAGATCTGCGAGAGGCCCGTGGCGGTGAACGCGCCGCCGTCGAGCTGGCCGCCGCGCATCTTGCCGATCATGGCGATCTCGTCGCCCTGCGTGCTGTTGTAGTACCAGGTGAGCTTGAGCGCGCCGTTGCTCTCGGTCTCGACGGCCTTGGCCCACGCGTTGAACACGGCGCCCCAGATGGACGCCTTGGGGGCGAGGGTGCCGAGCTTGACGTCCTCGGCCGCGGCCGGTTGAGAGACCGCGAGCGTCGCGGCCGCTGCGGCGGCCACTACCAACATCTTTCGAATCATGTCCCGAGACCTCCTCGGCGGTAAGCCACGCTGAGCGCCCGTCCAGTACACGCGCGGACGAGACGCTCGACCGTACCGTTGGACGGGGTTAACGCAAGCGGATTCACTCGGTCGGCGTGGCCGGCGCTTCCTTGGGCGGGAAGCCGCAGTCTTCCATGACCGACTTGTGGAGCGCGCGCTTGGCGCGGCGCTTGGCGATGGTGTTCTGCAGGCGGAGGTTCGGATCGGGATCCTCGGTCGAGAGGACCTCGTTGACGATCTTCTCGTAGCCCGCCTGGTCTTGCTTCATGCAGAAGTACTTGGCGTAGTTGAGCTGGACGCCGAGCGACTTGCGGCCCGTCTTCTGGAGGGCGAGCTCGAACATCTTCTTGGCCTCCTCGAGCTCCGGGCCCTTGCCGCGCGCGTGGTAGGTGGCGAGCGTCGAGGTGCCGCCCCACGAGAGGTACTCGGGGTCGATCGCGACGCTGCGCTCGAGGATGGCGACGCCGATGAACAGGTTGGCGACGTACTCGCCCGTGGGATCGTCCTTGAGCAGGTTGACCCGCGCGAGCCACGCGCCGCCGAGCCAGAAGAGCGTCTCGGCGTGGTCTTTGGAGTCGAAGTTCGCCTCGAGCCACTTCTTGATGGTGTCGGCGTCCTTCTTGTTCTCTTCGAAGCCCTCGGCGTGCTTTCCGATGAGCTCGAGGCCGTACGAGATCGCGCGGTCGAACGCGAGCTTGGCGCGGCCCTTGTGGTACTCGGCCGCGGCGTCGTCACCGGCGATCAGCGCCACCTCGTAGTCGTCTTGCGCGAACGCGTAGCCGTACCCCGCCCAGCCCCGGAGCAGCAGGTAGAGCGCGTCCTCGTTGTCGGGCGCGAGCCTGTGCATCCCCTCGAACTGGACGAGGCCCGCCGACGAGGCGGCGCGCGCGACCTCGTAGTCTCCGAGCGTGTCCGCCGCCTTGGCGCCCTTGCGCGTCGAGGCGATCTGCCCGTTGAGGATCATGCTCTTGAGGCACCCGGTCGAGCCGAGCGCCAGCGCACCGGCGAGGAGCGAGGTCAGGAGTAGGGATTTGCGCATGGCGCGCCGAGCTATAAAGGTGGCTCGGGGCCCCTGTCAACGGCGGCTCGGGCCGCGCGCCGCCGACAGGATGATGCACGCCGAGCGCGTGCGAACCGAAGGGTCGTCGTCGGCCAGGAGGGGGGCGGCGCGGGCCGCGTGGCCGAGCAGCGAGAGCGTCGTGGCGGCGCGCAGGCGGCGTACGGGATCCGGGGCTCCGAGATCGGCCTCGACCCACGCGCGCTGCGCCTCGAGCTGCCCGATCGCGGCGAGGGCGAATCGCGCGCGCGCGGCGTGCGCCAGACCGAGCGGATCGTCCTCGGGGGCCGACGGCGGGCGACCGGCGCGCACGCCGTACGCGGCGAACGCGAGCAGATCGCGGATGGCGCCCGCGCGGTCCGCGGGGACCTCGAGCAGCCGCGCGAGCGCGGCGACGCGGACCTCGGGGTCGGGGCCCTTGCCCACCTTGCGCATCGCCGCGACGAGATCGTCGGCCGCGAGCGGGGCGACGGCGATGGCGTGGAGCTGATCACGACGCGAGCCCTCGGCGATGGTCCTCGACAAGAGCGCGCGCGCGCTTGCGGCGAGCTCCGCGTCCTTGGCGGCCTCGGTCCGCAGCACGACGCCCGCGGCGGCGATGGCGCCCGGTCCCTGCCCGGCGGCCACCGTGACGCGCAGCGCCTGCATCCCGCCGTGCTCGCGGATCGGCGAGAGCGCCCACATGACCGCGATGTCCTCTCGGGCCGCGTCGTCGCCGGCCGTCCATAGGTCGCGCAAGCGCACGGCGAGATCGGCGGCGTGGCCCGCGGCGGGCTGACGTTTGCGCAGCACGGCGCTCATGGCGCGGAGCGCCTCGGTCCGCACGATCGGCTCGGGGTCGACCCGCGCGGTCTCGAAGAGCGTCTCGAGGTCCGCGAGCTCACCGGCGCGCGCGCTCGCACGAACGGCCGAGCGTCGTACGCGCGGGCTGGGGTCGAGCACGAGCTTGCGACGGAGCGGCCCGTCGTCGTCGCGCACGAGCGCGCGCGCCGCGATCGATCTCCACGCGTCGTCGCCGTCCGTGAGCCACTCGCGCGCATCGCCGTCGCCGAGGCGCCCGTCCTCGAAGAGCACGAGCGCGGCCGCGGCGCCGGTCTCGTCGTGGCTCTTGGTCCGCTCGAAGAGCTCGTCCTCGACGTCCATCGCGCAGCCGCGGAGCTCGCTCATGCGCTTGCGCGCGTCGGGTCCGGTCGCCGTCGACAGCTCGCGCGCCGCGACGGCCCGCGCGATCTTGGCGGCCTCGCCCTCCCCCAGCGTGCCTTGCCGATGACGCTCGGCGATCTCTCTGCGCAGCTCGGCGCGGTCGCCCGCGCGGGCGGCGCGTACGGTGGCCGAAGCCCCGCAGCCCGAGGCCAAGAGCGCGGTCGCGACGAGGAGGAGGGCGTGCCTCATGTGACCATCGTATCTCGGGACGACCGAAACAGGCCAAGGTCGCCGGGCCCTCCAGAAGCTGCTAGCTTCGGGCGGCGCGATGAGACGTGTCGTCATCGTGAACCGCAACGCTGGCCGGCTCGTCGACGAGGGCCCGCTGCTCGACGCGCTCCGCCGGCGGCGCAGCGAGGTCACGGTGTGCGAGACCGCGTCGGTCGCCGAGCTCGGCGCCGCCATCACGGGCCTCTACGACTTCGCCACGCCAGAGCTCATCGCCTTCGCCGGCGGCGACGGCACCTACATGGCCGGCCTCTCTGCGCTCGAGCGGGAGCGCGAGCTTCGCGGACTGCCGAGCTTGCCTCGCGTGGCGCTCCTGCCGGGCGGCACGGTGTGCACCGTGGCGCGGAGCTTCGGCTTCGCGCACGGCGGCGTCGCGTCGCTCGGCGCCGCGCGTCGCGTCCAGTACATCGACGACCTGCTCGACGCGATCGCGTGCGGGGCGGACGCGACGACGACGACCCCGACGCTCCGCGTGAAGTGGTCGGACGTCGACGGTCGACGCCACGAGCGGCTTGCGTTCATCTTCGGCGCGGGCCTCGTCTCGCGGTTCTTCGACATGTACTACGAGGGCGGCGGGCCAGCCGGCCTGCGTCGCGCCGCGCTCATCGTCACGCGCGTCTTCGCGGGTGCCCCCGTGCGCGCGCCCACCGCGCGACGCATCCTCACGCCCGTCGCGTGCACCCTCGAGATCGACGGCGCCGACAGCGGGCTCGACCGCGCGAGCCTCGTCGTGGCGAGCGTGCTCGACGATCTCGGGCTCGGCATGCGGCTCACCTATCGGGCGCGCGAGCGGGGCGATCGATTCCACGCCGTCGCGAGCGCGCTCGGCCCAGAGACCCTCGCGCCTCAGCTGCCGCTGGTGCTCATGGGCGAGCCCCTACTCGGTCAGGGCGTCGACGCGCTCGCGTCGCGCATGCGGCTCCGCTTCGACGCGCCCGGGTCCTGGGTGCTCGACGGCGACGTGCTCCAGAGCCGCGAGGTCGAGGTCGCCCTCGGCCCGACCCTCGACGTCGCGACCCTGCGCCGATGATGCGCCGTCGGCCGCGAGCCTGACGATCACGTCGGCGTGCATGGCCGCGCCCGGTCGGTGCGTGACGAGCACGAGCGTCCGCTCACCCCGCAGCCGCTCGATCGCCTCGAGCAGCGCCGCCTCGGCGTCCACGTCGAGCGACGCCGACGGCTCGTCCATCAAGATGACGGGCGCGCCGCTCGCCACCGCGCGCGCCATACAGATCCACTGGCGCTCGCCGCCCGAGACGGCGCGATCGACCGTGAGCCGCAGCCCCGTGCCGACCAGCTCGCGCGCGAGGCGCCCGGCCCCGACGCGCTCGAGCACCTCGCGGGTGGCCGCCGCCGAAGGGGCCTCGCGGCCGAGCCACACGTTGTCCTCGATCGTGGCGGCGAGCAGCGGCGCGTCTTGTGGCACCCACGCGAAGGGGCGCGCCGAGCCCGCCGGCGCGCCGTCGATCGACGCGCCGTCGTACGACACGTGGCCCTCGGCGAGCGCGTCGACCCCGAGCAGGCCGCGCAGCAGCGAAGACTTGCCCACGCCGGTGGGGCCAACGACGGCGACGAACGCGCCGGGGGCCACATCGACGGTGAGCGGCGCGTGCCGACCGTGGCGCGCGCGCACGCCAGAGAGGCGCAAGACGCGCGGCTCGCGAGCGCTGGCGGCCCGCGAGTTGCCGACGTCTGCGGGCTGCGGCTCACCGACGAGCCCCCCGAGCGCTTCGAGCGCGGCCTCTGCGCGAGCGCGGGTGGCGCGGGCCTCGGTGAGCTCGCGGAGCGGCTTGTACGCCATGAAGAACGCGACCGCGAACGGCGCGACGGACGCGAGCGACACGCCGGCGCCGAGCCAGCCGCGCGTGGCCGCGACGAGCACCAACAGGAGCGCGAGCGCCCCCGCGACCTCGCTCGTCGACGCGAGCACGGCTGTGAGCGCGCGCGCGCGGGCGCCGATGTCGACCGCCGCCGTCCCGAGGCGCACCAAGTGCGCGCGCAGCCCGGGGACCGCGTCGTAGACCGTGAAGACGTCGGCGTGACGCACGATCTCGTCGGCGAGCGCGACTGTGCTCTCGGCGTGTCGCGCCGAGGCGCGACCGGCGCGCTTGAGTCGGCCGCGCGCCAACAGCGCGGTGAGCGCAAAGCCTGCGAGCGCGAGCACGCCGCCACCGGCCAGGTCAGGGCTCCACGCGAACAAGACCACGACGAGCGGCGCGAGCGCGAGCGCGGCACGCGCCTCGACCAGCGCTCCGTGCGCCACGCCCCGCTCGACCTCGTGCACGTGCGCGGTCATCGACGCGAGCGCGCGCTTCTCGTCGACCTCAGCGTGGGCCGCTCGCGATCCATGATCGTCGTGTCGCGTGCCACGCAATCCGTGAAGGCCCAGCCACCCGTCGAGCACCTGCATGCGCAGACGCGCGCCCACCTCTCCCGCCAGCGCCGCCTCTGCCCACGACGATGCCGTGGTGCCAACACCCTTGACGATCGCGCACGCGAGACCGATCGCGGCGATCCGCACCATACTCGCGCCTTCGGCGCCGCCGAGCGCGCTCGAGAGCAGGGCCCTGCGCGCCACGTGCGGCATGGCGCCGCCTTCGAGCGTCGCGACGAGCGCGCCTGCGCACACCGCCAACCCGGCGTGGCCGAGAGCGTGCAGGAGAGCGCCTGACCCCAGGAGGAGCCCCACCTTGCTTCGACGCAAAACCGCTCGCCCCACGCGGGCGTACAAACTCTCCATGCCCAAAATCAAAAGCCTTCCGCGCTCAGCTCCGGCTGGGGTCGAGCAAATAGCGACGCGACGCGCGCTTGTCACGCCGCGCACCGCGAGGCTCGCCACGACCGCGCACCGCGGCGCGGCGTTGCGGCATCCTACCCGCGCACACAGCCCCGCAGAAGCGCCCCAACCGGGGAACGACACTTGCAACGAAAATCGGCGACACCCGTCCGGTCAGAAACGCGTACCATCG
Organism: Myxococcales bacterium; assembly: GCA_020430845.1. Lineage (GTDB taxonomy): Bacteria > Myxococcota_A > Polyangia > Polyangiales > Polyangiaceae > Labilithrix. The sequence goes on along the minus strand of JAGQJA010000465.1, from coordinate 1,104 downwards.
AAGGCCGCTCTGCTCCGCGGGTCACCCAAGGACGCGCCCCCGCGCGCCACCCCTAGGGTGTCTATGACCCCGTCCGAGCAAGTCGTCAAACCCGGATCGGCCGGCCCCCCCCAACCCCTCCGCAACGTCTCCCCCTCCATGGCCCGAAGTCGGCAGACGCCCGAGAAGACGAAACCCGCGATGAGCAAGAAGTCCACGGCTTCGAAGCCCACCGACGCGGCCCCGGAGACACCGGAGGTCGACGACGAGCTCGAGGCCGAGACCGAGGCCGACGACGTGGTGCCGACCGCTGGCGCGGCCACGCTCGAGGACGACTTCGACGACGACGCCGAGGTCGAGGCCGTGGTCGTCGACGAGGACGACGACGACCGCAAGCCGCCGAGCGCCAAGCAGAAGAAGGACGAAGAGGGCGGCGGCGACTCGATGCTCGCGCGCTACTTCCGCGAGATGGCGACGCACTCGGTGATGGGCCCCGACGAGGAGCTCTCGACAGCGATCGACGTCGAGAACGCCGAGGTCGAGCAGTGGTGCGCCGCGCTCGCGTACCTGCCGGCCGCCGAGCACATCCTCGAGACGCTCACGCGCTTCTTGCCCACGGGCGACGACGCGCTCGACCTGCCCCAGCTCGCGGAGCTGCACAAGCTCGTCAAGACGTACAAGAAGCAGCGCAACAAGCTGACGCGCGAGCAAGAGAAGAAGTGGCGCTCGCACTGCGAGGCGCTCGCCCGCGCCATCCGCCTCGCCGACAGCGACCGGCTCTGGATCGCCGGCTGCGTCGAGGCTGCGCGCTCGCTCGGAGAGCCCGACTCACCCGACGACCTCGAGGACGAGGGCATCGCCATCGCGCCGCCGCCCGCTTCTACGGCGTCGGTGCCCCAGCTCGCCGTCACGGCCGGCTACAAGAAGTACGTGGAGCAGATCCACGCCGCGACCGAGGAGTGCAAGCGGGTCAAGAACCGCTTCGTGAAGGCGAACCTGCGCCTCGTGGTCTCGATCGCGCGCCGCTACAACCGCGGGCGCCTGCCGCTCATCGACCTCATCCAAGAGGGCAACATCGGCCTGATGAAGGCCGAGAACAAGTTCGAGTACCGCCGCGGCTATAAA
>JAGQJA010000464.1 GCA_020430845.1 Myxococcales bacterium | reverse complement strand
GTGCTCGACGCGCTCGCGCGGCGCTACCCCATCGGCAAGGCGCTCGTCGAAGGCGGCCTCGCCAACACGGCGGTGGTCGGCGGCGGACAAGACTGCGTCGCGCGCTTCTTGCGCGACACGTCGAGCGCCGACGCGGTGCTCCGGCAGGCGTCCACGCTCGTGCACGAGTGCGGGCACTTCTTCGACCTGGGCGAGGGTCAGGCGGCCAACAACGCCGACGTGTACGTCTTCAGGCCCGACCTCAAGCTCACGTGCCAGGACGGCGACACGACCGACCGCGGCGGCAAGACGTTCGCGCGGAGCCTGCTCCGACAAGATGCATATTACAGCAAACGCGTCGCGTGCGGCGGCCAGCCCAAGCAGGGTTGCGACATCTACGCCGACATCTACCTCGACGGCAGCGCCACCGACGGGCAGTTCCAGAGCGGAGACCAGGGCTACGACTCGCTGCTCGAAGAGGCCGCGCAGTACATCAACTCGCTCGCGACCTCGTGGTCGTTCGAGGACAGCTACACGTCGACCCGATCGAGCGAGCGCGACGGCATCCTGACGTTCATCTGGTACATGGAGCGCTACCTCAAGCTGGCGCGCGAGAAGTACCCCAGCACGTACGAGCTCATCGCCAAGGACGAGTGCTGGCGCAAGACGGCGCTCACCATCTACGACCGCGGGCAGTTCTACCTGAAGCTCGCCGCGAACGCGCCGAACCTCGGCATCGACGACGCCGCGATCCGCACGCTCGCCGACGACCCCACGCTCAAGGCCGAGATCGACGAGCTACGAAAGCTCCAGGGGTGCAAGTGACCGAGCCCCTCCGCGTCGCGTTCTCGCCCGACAGCGACGACATCTTCATGTTCTGGGCGCTGCTCGAGGGCAAGGTGCCGCGCGAGGGCCTCGCCTTCGACGCGTCGCGCGCCGACACCGAGACACTCAACGCGCGCGCCGAGCAGGGCGACGTCGACGTCGTCGCGGTGAGCATCGCGCAGTACGCGCGGGTGGCACGCGACTACCTGCTCCTGCCGCACGGCATGTCGGTCGGCCGCGACTACGGCCCCGTGGTGGTGGCCAACGCGCCGACGACGCTCGCCGCGCTCCGAGGCAAGCGCATCGGCGTGCCGGGGCTCCGCACGACGGCCTACATGGTGCTGCGCCTGCTCGCGCCCGAGTTCGAGCCGGTCGTCGTGCCGATCAGCCCGTACGCGCGCGCGTTCGAGGTGCTGAAGGCCGGCGAGGTCGACGCGGCGCTCCTCATCCACGAAGGACGGCTCACGTACGAGCGCGAGGGCGTGCACAGGGTCGTCGACCTGGGCGAGGCGTGGGCGGCAGAGACGGGCGGGCTGCCGCTGCCGCTCGGCGGCAACGCGATCCGTCGCGGGCTCGGCAGCGACGTCATCGCCCGCGCGTCGCAGGCCATCCGCGGATCGATCCGATGGGCGCTCGATCACAAGGACGAAGTGGCGCGCGCGCTGCTCGAACGAGAGACGCGCGCCGACCTCGCGCTCGACGCCGCGACGCTCGATCGATACCTCGACATGTACGCCAACGAGGACACGGCCGACGCCGCCGACGACACGCGCCGCGCCATCGAAGAGCTGTTCAGACGCGCACGAGCGCGCGGCCTCCTCGCGGAGGACGCGACGCTCGAGTACGCGCCCTGAGGGTCAGCCGCCGTCGCGCGGGGCCGGCTGGGGCGGCGGGCTCGCGTCGACGATCACCGGCGGCGGGTCCGGCGTGTCGTCGCCCCTGGGCACGCAGTTCGTCGTCTCGTTGCCGAACGTGGCCGAGAAGCCGTTGCCCGAGGCCTGCCACGTGCCGGTCCCGGAGCCCGACCCCGTCGCCGCCACGAGCGAGCCGTCGCACTTGAGCACGACCCCGGCGCCCGCGCAGGCGCCGTTCTGCGTGGCGAGCGTCAGATTGCTCTTCTCGCCGGTCGAGCTCGTGCACGTGAACCGGCCGGTGCAGTTGGCCGGGCACGCGCCCGACCCGCCGCCCGACGAGCTCTGAGGATCGCCGCTCGACGATCCGCCGCCGCCGCGACCGCCGGCGCTCGGCGCCTCGCGCGTGTTGCTCGGGCTCTCACGCGTCCCCGGGGAGGGGTCGTCGTTGCCGAAGAAGTACGGCGCCCCCGCGCCTCCCGCCGAGCACGCGGCGAGCGGCGCCGCGATCGCGACGACCGCGACGATGCGTCGATGCATGACTGCTCCTCCCTCACGTAGCTTGGCCCCTCTCGGGCTCCGCGGCAAACGGCGCGTCATGGGAAGTAGTAGAAGGCCGAGATGTTGTTGACGAAGAGGGCCCACGGGTCGCTCTGGACCGACGTCGAGATGCCCGTGTCGCCGATCGACGAGGACACCGTCGAGGAGCCGCCGGCGTTGGGCTGATCCTGCTTGACCTTGTACGCGTCGCGGCGGAACGCGAGGCCCACCGTGGCCTGCAGCGAGAGCTGGGGCACGCCGATGAATCCGAAGTGGATCTCGGTACCTACGCGCCCACCGACGTCGAACCGGAAGCCCGTGCGCGTGATGTCGCTCAGGTTGGGGGGCGGGTTGACGACCTGCTGGGTCTGCGTCGCGAACGCGACGTTGATCTCGGGCACGATCAGGAACTTGTAGTGCTTGGCGTACGCCGGGACGATCGGCACGCCCACGTGCGCGGCGAAGGCCGTCGCGCTCGGGTTGTCGACCGTCGTCGTCGTGCCGTTGAGGGCCACGGTCTCGGACGAGCCGCCCGCGAACCCGAAGCCGATGCCGCCGTCGATGCCGATCTTGGGCAGGAGCCAGTAGCGCACCCCGATGACCGGCGCCGGCACGTTGCCGCGCGCGGCCGCGTTGGGGCCGCCCGTCGCGAGCGGAACCTGCGTGAGGCCCAGGTAGCCGACGGCGAACTTGCCGACGAACATCTCGTGGTCGGGCCCGTCATCCGTGGCCTTCTTGGGCTCGTCGGTGGCGCCCGCCGCCGACGCGGTGAAACCGCCGCCCGTCGATGCGGACGCGTTGGCCGCCGGCGGGGGAGGCGGAGGGGGCGGGGGGGGGGGCGGGGAGGGAGCGGGGGGGGGGGGGG
>JAGQJA010000463.1:2759-2893 GCA_020430845.1 Myxococcales bacterium | reverse complement strand
GAGAAGCCGATGTACGCCCAGAAGACCAGGAAGCCGAACATGAGCTTTCCGAGGTCGTGGTAGTGCTCGATCGTGATGACGCTCTTGATGGGCGCCGACGAGTCACGGAGCTGGAGCGTCACGAGGATGATGAC
>JAGQJA010000463.1:0-2702 GCA_020430845.1 Myxococcales bacterium | reverse complement strand
TCGAGCGACATGATCCAGTCGAAGGCCGCGAACGTGAGGCTGAGCCCGAAGAGGAACGTGGCCGGCGGCGCGAGGCGCTGGGCCTGGAGCGTGAGCTCGGGCGACTTGGACGAGTCCTGCTTGGTCGACAGGCCGAAGAGACGGGTCGCGAGGACGATCCAGATGAGGAAGTAGATGACCGCGCGGATGATGAAGAAGTTCTTGTTGAGGTAGGGAGCCTTCTTCTCCATCAGCTCGCCGTGGATCACCGCGTGCGGGTCGGGCATGTGCCCCGACTTGATGGCGCCGTGCGCGTCGCCGTGGGCCGCCGGGGCCGCCGCGTGGGCGGCAGGCGCCGCGCCGTGCGGGTCGGCCTTGGCCGCGTGCGGGTCGGCCGGCAGCTCGTCGGCTCGGGCCTCGCGGACGACCGTGGTCGTCGCGGCGTGACCACCGCCCTCGTGGCCCGCGCCGTGGTGACCGAGCCACGGGAAGATGTGCCCCATGAACAGCAGCACCGGCACGAAGAGCACCGGGAACACGATGAGCCCGTGGGCGAAGAACTCCGCGGTGCGTCGGACGGTGACGCTCCACCCGGCGGACGTGAGCCGCTGGATGAGCACGAAGAACATCGCGCCGAGCGCGACGGTGAGGCACGTGATGAACGCGAACAGCCACGAGAACGCCATGCGCTCCGTGTTGCCGCTCATGCCCGCGCCCAGCGTGATGGCCGCGCCGACGACGCCGACACCGGCGAACATCTTCCACGTGTTCTGCCAGGAGCTCGGCAGCTCGTACGACGGCTGCGACGCCTTGGGCTTCGACTTTTCCTTCTCGCTCACGGCTTCGACTCCTGAGGCAGCTTCGCCTGGCTGAGCTGCAGCGCGCGGACGTAGGCGACGATCGACCAGCGATCGTTCACCGGCACGACGGCGCCGTAGGGGGGCATGTTGCTCTTGCCGTTGCTGATGGTCGCGAACAGCTGACCATCGGGGATGTGGCGCAGGCGGTCCTGGTGGAACGTGGGCGGCTTGAACGCCGCGGCGCCCGCCGCCTCGGCGCGCTGCTTGACGAGCCCCTCGCCGCTGCCGGTGCCGTCGTGGCACGGCGCGCAGTAGATGTCGTAACGCGCGCGACCGCGCTCGAGCATGGGCTGCATGCCGCCCATGCGCGTCACGACCTCTTTGGGGATCTCCTGCACGTACGCCGTCTCGTCCTCGAGCCGGCCGCGCGCGATGCGCGGGTCGATCTCGGTCTCGCGGGCGATGACGCCCTCGGGGAGCGGTCGCATGGTGCGCTTGTCGGCGAAGAGCTTGCCGTCGCCCTCCTCCTGCACGTCGTACCGCGGCTGGTCGTACATGTTGCGGATGCCGAAGACCGGCGTCTCGCGCGACGTCTGACCGCGACACCCCGCCAGGGCGGCGGCGGCGAAGCAGAGGACGCCGAGCGTCGACACACGTTGGGTGGAACGAGCCATCAGTGCTTGGCCTCCTCGCCGCCGCTCAAGAGAATCGCGCCGCCCTCGTCGTCGTCGTGCACGAGCTCGATCGCCGTGGGGTGAAGCGACTCGAGCAGCGCCTTGGTCTTCTCGAGGTTGAACTTCGGGTCGGTCGACTCGATCGACACGAAGAACTTGTCGTTCGAGAAGGAGCCGAAACGCTCGCTGTTGAACACCGGGTGGTGGTGTCGCGGCAGCCGGTTGAGGTGGAACATGCCGAAGACGGTGGCGAACGCGCTGAGCAGGATCGTCACCTCGAACATGATCGGGATCTGCGAGGGCAGCGAGTACCCGGGCTTGCCGCCGATGATGATCGGGTAGTCGACACCGTTCATCCACCACATCATCAGCCACGCGAGGCACGTGCCCGTGAGGCCGGCGGGGAAGACGAGCAAGCCGAGCTTGCTGTCGCCGAGCCCCATGGCCTTGTCCATCCCGTGGATGGGGAAGGGCGAGTGCGTGTCGTAGACCGTGTAGCCCTCTTTGTGGAGCTTCTCGGCGGCGTGGAGCACGTCTCCGGCGGAGTCGAACTCGGCCAGGTAGAGCGACAGGACGCTCTTCTTCTTGGTCGTGGGCGAGCTCATCACTCGGCCTCCGCGGCGGCGGGCTCGGGGGCGTGCGCGGCGTCGTCGTGCGCGTCGTGCTCACCCTCGGGGTGGTGGTGGGGGTCGGCCTCGGGGAGCACGCCCTTGACCTCGGCGATGGCGATCATCGGCACCCACCGGATGAAGAGCAGGAAGGCCGTGAAGAAGAGGCCGAGCGTGCCGCCGTACGTGAAGATGTCGACCAGCGTGGGCCGGAAGTCGCCCCACGACGACGGGAGGAAGTCACGGTAGAGCGACGTCACGATGATGACGAAGCGCTCGAACCACATGCCGATGTTGACGAGGATCGAGACGACGAACATCACCGGGATGCTGGTGCGGAAGCGCTTGAACCAGAACACCTGCGGGCTGAGGACGTTGCAGGAGATCATGATCCAGTACGCCCAGGCGAACGGACCGGTGAGGCGGTTCTTGGCGAAGACGAAGCTCTCGTACTCGTTGCCGCCGTACCAGGCGATGAAGAACTCCATGCCGTACGCGTAGCCAACGAGGCTGCCCGTCACGAGGATGATCTTGTTCATCAGCTCGAGGTGCTTGATCGTCACCAGGCTGCGCACGCCGTAGACGGCGCGGCAGATGAGCATGAGCGTCATGACCATCGCGAAGCCGCTGAAGACGGCGCC
>JAGQJA010000035.1:14276-15307 GCA_020430845.1 Myxococcales bacterium | reverse complement strand
GGGGCCGAGAACGCCACGTCGCGCGACGCGCGCGTGCTCTTCATGATCGTCGTCGCGGAGCTGCCGAGCGGCGCCGTCGCGACGTACGCCGTGAGCTCGTCGGCGCTCACCCACACGCCCGACTCGTCATTGGCCGTGCTGATGCCGTCGAGGCGCTCGACGATCCCGAACGGCTTCGACGGATCGCACCGCGCTCCGGCGTCGACCTGCGCGTCACCGCCGCCTCCACCGCCGTCGGGCGTCGCGCCGTCGGCGCCCGATCCCGTCTCCGAGGTCGCGGCGTCGGCCGCGCCGGGTCCGGCGCCCACGGGGACGGGATCGCTTCCTACGCAAGCGGCGGCGGCCGAGGCGGTGGAGAGAGCGGCGAGGGCGACGACGAACAAAGGACGCGACATGGACGTCAGCCTAACCACTCACCAGCGCCACACAAAGTCGTCGTTCGGGTGACAGCGCGCCTGCGCTCACGACGCGACGATGTCGCACATCCACGGCTGGGCGCGATACCTGTCCCAGCTGTCGGGGAGGACCGTGACCACCGGACCGTCGACGTCCGCGCGCGCAGCGACCCGAAGCGCGGCGACCACGTTCGTTCCCGCGGAGCCTCCGACGAGCAGGCCCTCTTCGCGCACGAGGCGCTTCACCATCGCGAAGCTCTCTTCGTCCGAGACGCGCTCCGCCGAGTCGATCACGTCGCGGTGCAGGTTCTGGGGCGCTTCGCTCGCGCCGATGCCCTCGACCGCGTACGCGCCGTCGGCGCCCAGCGTGCCCATCTCGACCCACGTGGCGAGCGCCGAGCCCACGGGATCGGCGAGCACCACCTGCACGCCGGGCACCGTCGCCTTGAGGCGGCGCCCCACGCCCGAGATCGTCCCACCTGTGCCGGCGCCCGCGACGAACGCGCCGACACGTCCGCCCGTCTGCTCGAGGATCTCTCCCGCCGTGTGCTCATGGTGCACGCGAACGTTCGCGGGGTTGTTGAACTGGTCGGTGCCGAAGCAGCCCTCGGCGCGCGCCATCTTCGCGGCCACGTT
>JAGQJA010000035.1:3075-14147 GCA_020430845.1 Myxococcales bacterium | reverse complement strand
GCGAGGCCGACGCCCGTGTTGCCCGCGGTTGCCTCGACGAGGGTCATCCCCGGCCGCAGGTCGCCGCGCGCCTCGGCGTCGTCGACGATCGCTAGCGCGATGCGGTCCTTGATCGACCCCCCAGGGTTCAGGTGCTCGCACTTGACCAGGACCGGCACCCGCAGGCCGCGCCCGACACGCGTCAGCCGCACGAGCGGCGTCCGACCGATGTGCGCGAGCACGCCGGCCGATCCCGTCACCGCTGCGGCCTCGGCGGTCACCGGACGCGCACGACGAGCTTGCCGGCCCCTCGGCTCTCCTCCATGTGCCGGTGCGCGTCGACCACGTCCTCGAAGTCGAGCACGCGGGCGATCTTGATCGAGATCTCTCCGAGCTCGACGCGTTCGACGAAGTCACGGAACGCTGCGAGATCCATGTCGCCGGAGCCGCCCGAGTACGACGTGAGCCGGACGCCCGTCGGGATGTCGTCCATCGGCGCAAAATCCGCCATCGTCCACGCGTCGCCCAGGATGCCCGTCATGCAGACCACACCGCCCGGCCGCGCGCACGCGAGCGAGTCCTTGAGCGTCGCCGTGCCCACGAGCTCCAGCACGCGGTCCACGCCGCGAGGCACGCGCGCGCGCACGTCGGTCGCGATGCGGCCGGTGTCGATGACGACGTCGTCTGCGCCGGCGTCGCGGAGCGCCTGCCCCTTGGACTCGGCGCGCGTCGTGGCCAGCACGCGCATGCCGCGCGCCTTGGCGAGCGCGATCGTCGTCAGGCCGATCGACGACGTCCCGCCGCGCACGAGGAGCACGTCGCCCGCCGCAGCTCCGAGCCCCACCGTGAGGCTCCCGTGCACCGTCTGGAACATCTCGGGGAGCGCACCGAGCGTCGGCGCGTCGAGCGAGCTCTCGACCGCGAAGACGTGCGCGCGCGGGACCCGGACGTACTCGGCGTAGCTGCCGTCGTATTCGCGGCCCATCCCGCCCATGATCGCCACGACGCGCGTACCAGGGGCGAGGTCCGTCTCGGGCGCCGCCTCGACGCGGCCGGTGCACTCGATGCCGAGCACGCGCGGCAGCTTCACGCTGGGCGAGTCGCCGCGGCGCGTGAACATCTCGGAGCGGTTGATGCCGAACGCGTCGACACGGATGAGCGCGTGGCCCGCGAGCGGCTCCGGCACCGGAATCGTGTGGAGGGTGAGGGCCTCGGGCGGGCCGGGAGCGTCGAGGCGCCAAGCGCGCATGGTGGGTGGACGGGTCATGATCCTCTGCTCGTCATGTCGGAGCTCTCCTCTGCGATGCACGACGATACGCCAGCGGCCTCTTCGAGCGAAGGGGTCGTGTAGTCTGGCGCGGGTGAGCGACCCGGCCCCCACCGCGACCTCACCGCGCGTGAACGCGATCGACGTGCTCCGCGGCCTCGTGATGGTGCTCATGTCGGTCGACCACGCGTCGGAGACGTTCAACCGCGGGCGCCTCTTCACCGACGCGGTCTGGGTGTACACGCCGGGCACGCCGCTGCCCGCCGCCCAGTTCTTGACACGATGGATGACGCACCTCTGCGCGCCCACGTTCGTGGCGCTCGCCGGGACCGCGCTCGCCATCTCCACGGAGCGACGTCGCGAGAGGGGCGAGAGCGCCGCGTCGATCGATCGCCACATCGTGCTGCGCGGCGCGCTGCTCATCGCCTTCGAGGTCGTCTGGATGTCGTTCGCGATGCGCGAGAAGCTCGGGCTCTTCCTCTTGCAGGTCCTCTACGCGATCGGCGGATCGCTCGTGTGCATGGCGCTGCTCCGCCGCCTCGGAGATCGCGCCCTCTTCGCGGTCGGGCTCGCGCTCGCCCTCGGGACCGAGCTGCTGCTCGGCCTCGCCGTGGCGACGGGGGTGCTCGAGACGCTCCCCGTCGCGCTGACGATCTCGGGCGGGTTCTTCTTCGGAGGAAGGCTGATCGTGGCCTACCCCGTCCTCCCTTGGCTCGGCGTGATGTGCATCGGCTGGACGTTCGGGCGACGGCTCGTCGCCTGGCGCGCCGCGGGGATCGACGCCTCGGCGCGCGGGGCCAAGGTGCTCGCAGCGGCGGGCCTGGCCGGGCTCGCGCTGTTCGGCGCGCTGCGCGCCGCCAACGGCTTCGGCAACATGCGGCTCTTGCGCGATGCGCCAGGGATCGTCCAATGGCTCCACGTGAGCAAGTACCCACCGAGCGCCACGTTCGTCGGGCTCGAGCTCGGCATCGCGGCGCTCCTGCTCGCGGCGTTGATGCTCGCCGGGGCGCGCGCGGCGCGGTGGCTCGAGCCGCTCCGTCTGTTGGGTCAGACGGCCCTCTTCTACTACCTCTTGCACATCCACGCGCTCGCCCTCGTGGCGCAGCTCACCGGGCTCCACGGCCAGCTCGGCCTGCGCTCCGCCTACGTCGGCGGCCTCGCGGTGGTGGTGGCGCTCTACCCGGCCTGCGCTTGGTACCGGCGGTACAAGGCCGCCCACCCCGCGGGCTGGGCGCGCTGGATCTGAGCGCGCGCTGAGGCACCGCTCGACCCGGCGCGGGCGCCCGACCGTGGACGCGACGCGTCATTGCTGTTGCTCCGAGGTGCTTCCCGTGTCAGGTTCCGAGTGCTCCCAGGGAGCGGCGCCCGATTCTGGACGCGCCTGCTCTCGGATGCCCTACTCCCGGCGCGGCCGGGAGCGAGCTTTTCAGACACCGCGGTGCACGTTTCGAGGGTGAAGCGTGAATGCAGAGAGGCCACGGGCCCGTGCATCGCCGCCCCTTCCCAAGCTGCGCGCTGCAGTACGCGGTCGCGCTCTCATACGAGATTCATGTCCCTCCAATCGACTTCGCCCACGCAGGGCACCGATCCGTTCTTCGACCTCGGGCTCCTGCCGGCCCTCTGCCGCGCCGTGAAGGGTGCGGGATACACGATTCCCACCCCCATCCAGCTCGCGGGCATCCCCTTGGTGCTCGACGGCCGCGACGTGCTCGGCTGCGCACAGACGGGCAGCGGCAAGACGGCCGCGTTCGCGCTGCCCATCCTCGACTACCTGCTCCGTGAGCCGCGAGAGCGCGGCCAGGACGGCGTGCGCGCGCTCATCCTCGCGCCCACGCGAGAGCTCGCCGCCCAGATCGGCGACTGCTTCTCGACGTACGGAGCCGGCACCAGCATCACGAACATGGTCGTCTTCGGCGGGGTGAACAAGAACCCGCAGGCCCGCGCTCTGCGCCGCGCACCCGACGTGCTCGTGGCGTGCCCGGGGCGCCTGCTCGACCTCATGCAGAACGACGGCCTCCGCCTCGACGACGTCGAGATCGTCGTGCTCGACGAGGCCGACCGCATGCTCGACATGGGCTTCATCCACGACGTACGGAAGATCTTCGCCAAGCTCCCCGAGGAGCGGCAGACGCTCCTGTTCTCGGCGACGATGCCCAAGGAGATCGAGCGGCTCGCGCAGAGCATCCTCTTCGAGCCCGAGCGCATCGCGGTCGATCCGATCGCGTCGACGGCAGAGCCGATCCACCAGTCCGTGTACTTCGTCGACTCGAAGCAGAAGCAGTCGCTCCTCGCGAACCTGCTGCGGGGAGAAGAGGTCGAGCGCGCGCTCGTCTTCACGCGCACCAAGCACGGCGCCAACCGCGTCGCCGAGAAGCTCGAGCGCGCCGGCATCCCCGCGCAAGCGATCCACGGGAACAAGTCCCAGGGGGCGCGCGAGCGGGCCATGGCGGGCTTCCGCTCCGGCGAGATCCGCGTCGTCGTCGCGACCGACCTCGCGTCGCGCGGCATCGACGTCAAGGAGCTGTCGCACGTCATCAACTTCGACCTGCCGAACATCTCCGAGACGTACGTGCACCGCGTCGGACGCACCGGCCGCGCCGGCGCGTCGGGCATCGCGATCTCGCTCTGCTCGGACGAGGAGCGCCCTTACCTGCGCGACATCGAGAAGCTCACGGGCACGCGCCTCCAGCGCATGATCCTCGACGGGCAGCCCCTGCCCGAGGCCGAGCCGAGCCGACCGCGGCCTCCGCGACCGCAGCACGGCCGCGGCGGCGGAGGCGGGCGAGGTCCGGCGCGCGGTCACGGTCGACCGGGCGACGGACGACCGCGCCACGACGCGCCGCGCACGCTCACGGGCGTCGCTCAGGCGACGCACGCCGGCCCGCGCGACGGCGCTCCGCAGAACGGCGGGAGCCACGTCAACCACGGCGCACCTCACGCCGCCACGGGCGAGCGGACCGACGGCGCGCGACCGGCCCGCCGCCGGCGTCGTCGGCGTCGCTGACCGCCGCATCTCACGATGCAACGGCGCGTCGTCCAGGCCGAGGCGCTGGCGTGGATGGACGCTCACCCCGCAGAGCCGGGAACGAGCGTCGTCACGTCACTGCCTGACGTCTCCGAGCTGCACGAGCTCGGCTTCGACGGGTGGCGCGCGTGGTTCCTCGGGGCCGCGCGACGCGTGATCACGTGGGTGCCCGACGGCGGGGTCGCGATCTTCTATCAGAGCGACGTTCGCTTCGGCGGCGTGTGGATCGACAAGGGGTACCTCGTGATGCGCGCCGCCGAGGACGCCCGCGCGCACGTCGTGTGGCACAAGGTCGTGTGCCGCAGACCGCCGGGCACCGTCGCGCTCGGCCGCCCCAGCTACGCCCACATGATCTGCGTGAGCCGCGTGGTGCGGCCCGCGGCGCGTCACGCAGGTCCCGACGTGCTGCCCGACGCTGGCCTCATGCCCTGGAGCAAGGCGATGGGCGTCGAGGCCTGTCGCGTGGCGTGTCGATACCTGCGCCACGACACCGACACGCGCGTGGTGGTCGATCCGTTCTGCGGCCGCGGTACCGTGCTCGCGGTCGCCAACGCGATGGGGCTCGACGCGATCGGCGTCGACACGGGCGGAAAGCGCTGCCGCGCCGCGCGCGCGCTCGTCGTCGAGCTCTGACCGCGGGTCGTCGCGCCCCTCACTGGAAGTGATACGCGACGCCGATCGGCACGCAGAACGCGTTGCCGTTGCCGCCGAGGAAGAACGGCGTCGTCTGGGCCAGCACGCTGCCCCTCCCCAGCTCGAACAGCCGGACCGAGAGCTCCACCCCCGCCCCGAGCCCGCCCGCGAGCGTGCCCTCGCTCTCGGCGAGCCCCGGCGACGCGTTGAAGCCGGGGGGCGCCGCGACGACCGAGCTGCCACGGAACGTCGCGTCACCGAACAGCCCGAAGAGACCGAGCGTCACCGTGTCGGTGGCGCGGAGGCGCAACGAAGGCCCGAAGGCCCACACGCTGCCGCCGCCCGTCGAAGGCGCGGCCAGGATGCGCAAGCCGCCGTGGAGCGACTCGCTGAACGCGTACCCGCCGAACACCTGCACGCCGACCGCCGCGCCGCCGGCCCCGCGCGTCGGCCCGATGCCGCACGACCGACTCCCGCAAGACTCCGCGGGCTGTCCGGGGCTCGTCGACGTCAGCGTGACGACGCCTTCGCTCGTGAGACGAGGGTGGTCCGCGGCGCCGCCCAGGTAGCCCACGAACACCGCCGGCTCGAGCACCCATCGGCCCCTCGCGGAGCCCTCGGGCGCCACGTTCGGCTTCGAGCGAGGCTCGACCACGACGCGCTCCGGCGCCGGCTTGTCGGGATCGGGCAGCGGGGGCGGCAACGCACGCGCCGTCACGCGCACCGTGCGCCGCTCGGACTCGCGGAGGTCGACGGTCTCGTCGAACACCTTGGCGCCGCCACGCGCTGCGGTCACGACGTGGACCCCCGGGTCGACCGGCATCTCTTGGTCCCACGCGACGCGCGCGACCTCGCCCCCGTCGAGCGAGATCTCCACGTCGTCGACCGACGACGAGACGCGTAGCCACGGCACGCGCGGCTCGAGCACCTTGATGCGCTCCTCGGCGAGCTGCGCGCGCTCGGTCTGTCCCTCCGCGCGCGCGGCGGTGAGGGCCTTCTGGTACTCGACCCACGCGCTGCCGACCTTGCCTTGCCGTTCGTGGCACGCGGCGAGGTTGAGCAGCGTGCCCACGTGAGGCTCGAGCTCCTGGCTCTTGGCCAGCATCGGGCACGCCGCGTCGAAGCGCCCGTCGAGCATGTTCGCGCGCCCTTCGCGAAAGAGGCGCTCCCCTTCGGTCTCTTGCGCGGCCGCCGACGGGGCCATGGCCGTGATCGCGAGCGCCACGAGCCACGCCGCACGGGCCCCGAAGCGCGCAGCGGGAGGGATCTTGGGGTGCATCGCGGCTCTCACAGCTTCTCGAGGGAGTAGACGCGCGTGCCCGCGTTGTCGACGAGATAGAGCGAGAGCGTCGTCGGCGTCGCCGAGAACGCCACGTCGTCCGTCCCTTGGCTCGGGCAGGTGCTCGTCGTTCGGAGCGTCGCGCCGTCGACCACGATCGTAGCCGAGCGCGTGACGCCGTCGAACACGCTCTCGACCTGGGCTCCAGAGACCTTGACCGTCATCTTGACGGTCTTGCCCGTGTCGCCCGCGGCGCCACCGACGCCCGTGTGGAGCGTGGCGACGCGAACGACGTACACGCCGTCGGCGATGACGCCGCCGTCCGCGGGCGGGGGCGCGGTCGGCGAAGCCACGATCGACACGTCCTCGGCGACGTTGGCGAGCGCGTTGCACTGCGGGCGCCCGCCGTCGGCGGTCGCGGCGTCACCGGCCGCGTCGACGTCCACGGCCGCGTCCGGCAGGGGCGCTGCGACGCCAGCATCACCCGCCGACGGAGGGGCGCTCGCCTCGACAGGGGCGTCGACCGGTCCAGGTCGCCCGTCGGGCACAGCCGAGCCTCCGCACGCGACGAGCGACGAAGCGACGAGCAGACCGGCGAGGAAAGCGAAGCGACGATGAATGACCATGGAATCTCCTATGCTTGTCGGACGCGCCGACGTTCTCGTCATGTCATTCGCCGTCCCGAAGGCGGTCCTTTAGACCTGGCGTCGGTTTTCTTCGAAATGAGCCCGCCGAACGACAAATTCCCCGAGACGCGACAGTCCGCGATCGGCGGCGTCGCGAGCGGCGATCCCGCCGAGCGCGCGCGGGCGTTCGACACACTGGTCCGCGCCTACTGGCGCCCGGTCTACGCGCACGTGCGCCTCAAGTGGCGCCGCGAGCCCGAGGACGCGCGCGACGCGACGCAGGGGTTCTTCACGCGGGCGTTCGAGAAGGGGCAGCTCGGCGGCTACGACCCGACGCGCGCTCGCTTTCGGACGTACCTCAAGGGGAGCCTCGATCACTACGTGATGGAGCTCTCGCGCGACGCGGCGAGGCACAAGCGCGGCGGCGGCGCGCTCGCGATGAGCCTGGACTTCGACGTGGCCGAGGACGACCTCGTCCGCTCGGGCGCCGTCACCGATCCGCACGCGGCCGACGGGTGCTTCGATCACGAGTGGACGCGGAGCCTCTTCGCGTCGGCCGTCGCGGCGCTCGAAGCCAGCTGCGACAAGCAAGGAAAGCGCGCGTACTTCGAGGTGTTCCGTGCCTACGTGCTCGAGCCCGAGCTGGGCACCGGGGGCGCCGATGTCGACGTCTCGCGCCCGTCGTACGCAGAGGTGGCGCGTCGCTGCGACATCTCGGTGAGCGACGTGACCAACTACCTCTCGTGGTCGCGCCGCGAGCTGCGCACGTGCATCCTCGCGCAGCTCCGCGAGATCACCGCCACAGAAGAAGAGTACCGCGACGAGGCCCGCGCGCTCGGGGTGCGCCCGTGACGCTGGGCGACGGCGCGCTCCGCGGGCTGAGGGCCTTCCTCGACGAAGACGGCCCCGGCCCGGGCGACGTCCTGGCGGACCGGTTCGAGGTGAGGCAGCGCATCGGAGAGGGGGGCATGGGCGTCGTCTACGCCGGCTTCGATCGCGAGCGGGGCGTCGAGATCGCCATCAAGATCGTGCGCTCCGGCGGCGACCACGACGAAGAGCGCTTCGCGCGAGAGGTGGGCGCGCTCGTCGCCGTGTCGCACCCGGCCGTGGTCTCGTGCGTCGCGCACGGGCTCCACGAGGGCGCACGGTACTTCGTGATGGAGCGCCTCCGCGGGTGCAACCTCGCCGAGCGTCTGCGGCTGGGCCGGCTCTCGGTGCGCGAGACCCTCGCGCTCGGACGACGGCTCGCAGACGCGCTGGCCGAGGTCCACCGGACGGGCATCGTGCATCGCGACATCAAGCCGTCGAACGTGTTCTTGCAGGGTGACGACGATCGCGGAGACGTCGGCCGCGCGTGCCTGCTCGACTTCGGCATCGCGCGCGCGCTCGCGGCCACCACGCTCACGGCCCCTGGCGCCATCGTGGGTACGCCGGGCTACATGGCGCCCGAGCAGATCCGCGCCGACGGTGAGCCGAGCCCCCCGTCGGACGTGTTCTCCCTGGGCTGCGTGCTCTTCGAGTGTCTCACCGGACGCGCGCCGTTCGTCGCAGAGACGACCTACGCGCTGCTCGCGCGGGTGCTCGTCGAGGTGACGCCGCTCATCCGCGAAGAGCGCCCGGACGCACCCCTCGGCGTCGAGGCCCTGATCGAGCAGATGCTCGCCAAAGAGCCCCGCGAGCGTCCGTCGGCCGCAGACGTCGCTGTGGCGCTCACCGAGATGCTCGCCGCGCTCCCCGCCGCCGAAGACGACCCGCGGATCGAGCTCGCGCCGGGTCTCTTCGAGGGCGACGTCGTGGCCGACAAGTACCGCGTCGAGCGCCGCATCGGCGAGGGCGGCATGGGGATCGTCGTCTCGGCACGCCACCTCGAGCTCGGCACGCGCGTCGCGATCAAGCTCCTGCGCGCGGGCGGCTCCGAGGAGGGTCGTTTCTTGCGCGAGGCGCGCGCCGTGTCGCGCATCGAGAGCGAGCACGTGGCGCGCGTGCTCGACGTGGGCAGGACGGCCGAGGGCGCGCCGTTCATCGTGATGGAGCACCTGCGCGGGGTGGACCTGTCGGAGCGACTCGCCGAAGGCGGGCTCGTCGAGGTCGACGTCGCCGTGCGCTACGTACGTCAGGCCTGCGAGGCCGTCGGCGAAGCGCACGCGCTCGGCATCGTGCACCGCGACCTCAAGCCGTCGAACCTGTTCATCGTCGCGCGGCGCGACGGCACGGAGCTGGTGAAGGTGCTCGACTTCGGGATCTCGAAGGTCACCGAGCCGCTCGACGGAGCCTCGATCGACCTCACCGCGACCGCCGACTCTGCCGTCATGGGCTCGATCGCGTACATGTCGCCGGAGCAGCTCGAGTCGGCCGCGCGCGCCGACGCGCGCAGCGACGTGTGGTCGCTCGGGGTCGTGCTCTTCGAGCTCTTGACCGGAGCCCGGCCGTTCGAAGGCGAGAGCGCGGTCGCGATCGCGGCGAGGATCGCGGGGGCCTCACCCCGCGCGATGCGCGAGGCGCGACCGAGCGTGCCGGCCGCGCTCGACGACGTGGTCGCGAAGTGTCTCGCGAAGGACGCGGACGCCCGCTTCCAGACGGTGGCAGATCTCTCGCGCGCCCTCGAGCCGTTCGCGCACGCGGCCGTCGATGCCGAGGCCGTCGACGCGGCGTCTCCCGACGCGCGCCCCGCGACCCGCGCCGGGGTGCGTCGGTACGTGGTCGGCGCGGCGGCGCTCGTGGCGGTCGTGGGTGCGTTCGCCTTCGCGTCGCGCGGCGCCGGCGTGCCGACGACCGCCGACGATCGACGTGGCGCGTCCGAGGCTCCGAGCGCCACGGGCGAGCGCGTCGAGGCGACCGCGGCACCCGCTCCGAGCTCCACGGGCGGACGCGTCGAGGCGACCGCGGCACCCGCTCCGAGCACCGGGCCCGCAGCCCCGTCTGTGGCGGCGCCCCCCGCGACGGCGACGAGCACCGCGGCGCCGCGCGCGAACCCTACGGGCACCTCGGCGCCGCGCGCGAACCCTACGAGCACCGCATCGCCGCGCGCGACAGGCGTGGTCGACGCGACGTCACCCCGGCGCGCGCCGCCCCTTCCCTCCGCGACGACGAGCGCGCCGCGTCCGCTCGATCTGCGCGATCCCGCGCTGCTCGGCCGCTGAACGTGCCGCGCGCGAAGACCCGCGGGCACCTCAGGGGCAGGGGCTGATCGGCGCGGGCTTGGCCACGGTCTGACCGGCTCGCGCGATCGCGCCGGTGCACGCACCAGGGGGGCCAGACGTCGGGGAGTACTGCGAGGTCTTGGTCGCGTGGGCGTCGTCGGAGAAGGTGAACACACCCGTCTCGGAGTACGTGGTGGAGCCGTTCGGATCGGTCTCCTTGGCCGTGAACTCGAATCGCTGGCCACAAAGCTTGCCGCTGCCCGTCCACTCGCCGCTCTTCGAGCGGAACGTGTACGTCGCGGGCGGGCGATCCGGATCCTTGGCGAAGATGATCGCCGACGTGGCGTCCTGGTCGACGCACGAGCCCGCCGCGACGCAGTTGTAACGCTCGTCCCACGTGCCCGTGATGTCGAACGCCGGCGTGCAGTCTCCGGCGTCGGTGCCCGCGTCGCTCGCCGTCGCGTCCGACGCGCCGCCATCCGTTGCGCCTGCGTCCTCTGCGGGAGACGGCGACGGCGACGACGACGTGCACCCTCCGAGACAGAGCGCCGCGACCACCCAGCCCCACCCTCGAAGCATGCTCATCCCGACGAGGCTACCATTCGCTGCTCGATCCGAGAAAGCGCGACGCGTCGGCTCCGCCGCGTCCGCCGCGTCCCCCGCGCAGCGTCGGCGCCGGACACGACAACGCCCACGAGGGAGTCCCCCGTGGGCGCGTCGTCACTGCGGTGGTCGGCGCCTCGCAGCGCCGAGCCCGTCAGATGGGGCGAACGTTCTCGGCGCGCGGGCCCTTGGGACCCTCGCCGGCGGTGAACGAAACCTTCTGACCCTCGCGGAGATCCTCGAAGCGGACGCCCTCGACGTTCGACATGTGGAAGAACATGTCTTTGCCGGTGCCCGTGTCGATGAACCCGAAGCCCTTGTCCGTGAGACGCTTGATCGTGCCTTCAGCCATTTTGTGCCGTTTCCTGAAATAGTGTGTCTCGCGAGGCTAGAGCCACCAGAGGGCCGGAGGAAAACCTTACGAAAACAAGGGTGTACCCCGAAGCATGGGCGTGTGTCCACAGCGGCGACATGAGGGCTCTGTCCCCCACCCGCCGAAGCGCGGAATCATTCAGTTCCG
>JAGQJA010000035.1:0-2889 GCA_020430845.1 Myxococcales bacterium | reverse complement strand
GCGGCCCCGCCGTCCTCGGTCGTCCGTTCGAGGTGCCCGCGCGCATCATGACCAAGCTCGCGTACGGCAGCGTGCGCGCGGTGACGCGGCTCGTGGGCGCGAGCATCGACGGCGCGCTCGCGACGCTCGACGGGATCACGCCCGAGGGCTTCGCGAGCCTCCCCGGCCCCGAGCGCGCGGCGGTCATCGCCGCCCTCAACGGCGTGCTCGGCGACTACCTGGCCGAGACCGACAACGCGCTCGCGATCGAGATGGCGCTCCGGCATGCGGGTCGCGACGTGGCGCTCGAGTCCGGCCAGGTCGACCTCTCGGTGCCCGAGCCGACGACGAGGCTCGCGCTGCTCGTCCACGGCTCGAGCATGCACGACGGACAGTGGACGCAGCAGGGGCACGACCACGGCGCCGCTCTGGCGCGCGATCTCGGCCTCACGCCGATATATGCACTTTACAACAGTGGTCTCCACGTCTCGACCAACGGTCGCAAGCTCGCCGACCTCGTCGAGCGCCTCGTCGCCGCGTGGCCCGTCGCCGTCGAGGAGATCACGATCGTGGGCCACAGCATGGGGGGGCTCGTCGCGCGCAGCGCGTGCTTCTACGCCGAGGGGTCTGCGGCCACGTGGCGCCACAAGCTGCGACGGCTCGTCTGCATCGGTACGCCGCACCACGGGGCAGCGCTCGAACGCGCGGGCAACCTCGTCGAGCCGCTCCTCGGTGTCAGCAGGTACAGCGAGCCGCTCTCGCGCCTGGGGCGGCTCCGAAGCGCGGGCGTCACCGACCTGCGCTACGGGAGCGTCCTCGACCAAGACTGGCAGTGGCGCGATCGCTTCGCGATCGACGGCGACGTGCGCGAGGCCCTGGCCTTGCCGGAGGGCGTCAAGTGCTGCGCCGTGGCCGGCACGACGGCGAAGGCGAGCCAGCGACGCCTGCCCGGCGACGGGCTCGTCGCGGTCGACAGCGCGCTGGGGCGCCACGCCGACCCCGGGCGGCGCCTCGCGTTCGACGAGCCTCACACGTTCATCGCGTACGGCACCGGGCACATCGCGCTGCTCGCGAGCCGCGATGTGTACGACAAGCTCCGCGCTTGGGTCGCCGACGAAGCGTGAGCACCGCCCTGCGGTCCGCGGCGCTCGGCAACGGTCGCGCGTGGGCGCGTCAGCCCGCGAGCTTCTTGGCGAGCTCCGCGACGCGCTTGCCCAGGTATCGCGCGTGGGCGAGGTCCTTCTCGGTGGGCCCCGACCCGTTGGCCGTCACCGACGGACCGTAGGGGTTGCCGCCCGCCTCGAACACGGCCGGATCCGTGTACCCGGGCGTGGCGAGGATGCCGCCGAAGTGATGGATGGTGTTGTAGAGCGCGAGCAGCGTCGACTCCTGCCCGCCGTTCGGGTTCTGCGCCGAGGTGAAGCCTGCGTAGACCTTGTTCGCGAGCTTGCCCTGGAACCAGAGCCCGCCGGCCGAGTCGAGGAACGCCTTGAGCTGGGCGGCGACGTTGCCGAAGCGCGTGGGCGACCCGAAGACGACGGCGTCGGCCCACTCGAGGTCGTCGAGCGTCGCGCGCGGCTCGTCCTTGGTCTTGTCGGCGAACGCGGCCCACGCCGGGTTCTTCGCGCGCGCCTCCGGGGGCGCGGTCTCGGCGACGAGCCGGACGCGGACCTCGGCGCCGGCGGCCTTGGCCCCTTCGGCCACCGCGTCGGCCATCGCCTGGTTGGTGCCCGTGGCGGAGTAGTAGATGACGGCGACCTTCGACATGGCTTGATTTCCTCCTCGGCGCGGCTCCGTGCCCGCCTCGGAGAACCTAGGATTGTTCACCGCTCGCGATTAGTGGCCGGCAACCCAACGGACTGTTCCACTACTGGAACGGCCGGGGCCGACGGATAGATCCACCGCGCGAGGTGTCGGGTGACACGCGGCATCAGCACGTACGTCATCAAGAAGATCTCGATCGTGATCGTCAGGAACAGCCTCAAGGGGGCCGGCGCCGTCTCGAGCACGAGCGCCACGCCCCTCCCGATCGACAGGACGAGCCCGTAGACGATGACGATCATCACGAGCGCCATCCGGAAGCGAGACGGCTGGGGAACGACGACCGTCGGCGGCGCCGTGAACCACAGCTCGAGCCCCGTCAGCTCTCGCCAGGTCGCGTCGGCCTCGACGTGCTCTCCGACCTCGGCGAGCGCACGCCTACGCAGCTCACTCGCCTCGAACGCGCGCAGGTTCGCGACGGAGTCGAAGCGAAACACGCTCGTGTACTCGGGCGGGGCGCCCGGCGCGGGGCGTTGGATGCTGGTGCCCAGGTAGCCGGGCATCGTCGACGCCTCGCGGACGAGCCGCTCGAGCCACGCCTCGTAGGCCGCCTCGCGGCCCCGCTTGACCCGGCGCGTGACGACGACGGTGACCGGCTCGTCGCCGGCGGTCGCCGTCACCAGTGCTCCGGCCGCGCCGGCAGGGCGCCCTCGCACCGTCCGCAGCGCTCTCGCCCGTCGGACACGTCCTCGAGCGCACGGCACGACGGGCAACGCACCCAGAGGCGATTGAGGCGCTTCGGGGTCCAGACGCTCGTCCACACGCTCGCGACGAAGTCGTCCTCGAACAGCTCCTTCATCGCCACGGCGTGATGTTTCGAGAGCGCGCGACGGAGCGACGCCTCGTCCTCCCACGCCGTCACCGTGAAGCCGCGGAGGTCGGTGAACCCCGTGACGATCGAGATGAACCCGGGCTCCGCGAGGAAGTCCTGGACGTTCTGGCGCGCGTGCGCGCGGATGCGTTCCTTCTCGCCCTCGTCGGCGCCCTGGATCCACGTGAGCGCGATGACGCCCGGCGGCTTCTTGTTCTGCGACGTGACGCGCATCGAGTAGCCGAACGTGGCGGCCCCCTGTCGGAGCGGCTGCACGA
>JAGQJA010000462.1 GCA_020430845.1 Myxococcales bacterium | reverse complement strand
CGGCGCTCGACCAGGCGCTCGAGGACGAGAAGCAGGGCGACTACATGACGGCGCCCAACGCCATGGAGGGCCTCTGGACGCCCTACTACGGCGGGCCCGACGCGCTCGTGCCCGAGGCAGACACGTCGCTGTCGCGCGACAAGCTCGCGCAGCTCGCCACGCGGCTGGCGGAGATGCCGCCGGGCTTCTCGCCCAACCCCAAGGTGCACGCGCTCGTGCAGGGCCGTCGGGATCGCGTGATCGCCGGCGAGCCCTTCGACTGGGGCACGGCCGAGACCCTCGCGTTCGCGTCGCTTCTCGACGAGGGCCACCGCGTGCGTCTGAGCGGGCAAGACGCGCGGCGCGGCACGTTCAGCCACCGCCACGCGGCCCTCTACGACACGAGCACCGGCGCGCGTCACGTGCCGCTCGCGCAGCTCAACCCCGGCATGTTCGAGGTGTACGACAGCCCGCTGTCCGAGGCGGGGGTGCTCGGCTTCGAGTACGGCTACAGCCTCGACTGCCCCGACGGCCTCATCATGTGGGAGGCGCAGTTCGGCGACTTCGTGAACGGCGCGCAGGTCATCATCGACCAGTTCATCGTGAGCGCAGAAGACAAGTGGCTGCGCCTCAGCGGCCTCGTGATGCTCCTGCCGCACGGCTACGAGGGCCAGGGCCCCGAGCACTCGAGCGCGCGCGTCGAGCGGTTCTTGCAGATGGCGGCCCAGGACAACATCCAGGTCTGCAACCTGACGACGCCGGCCCAGCTCTACCACTGCCTGCGCCGTCAGGTGCTGCGCCCGTGGCGCAAGCCGCTCGTCATCTTCACGCCCAAGAGCCTCTTGCGGCACAAGATGGCCATGTCGACGGTCGACGACCTCGCGTGCGGCCCGTTCCAGCGCGTCATCCCCGACCAGGCGACCGACCCGCGCAACGTCAAGCGCATCCTCTTGTGCAGCGGCAAGGTCTACTACGACCTCTACGACGCGCGGCAGAAGCTGGGCCGTCAAGACGTCGCGATCGTGCGCCTCGAGCAGCTGTACCCGCTCAACGATCAGCTCACGCGGGCGCTCGCCAGCTACGCCGACGGAACGCGCCTCGTGTGGGTCCAAGAGGAGCCGCGCAACGCAGGTGCGTGGTACTTCATCAACTCGACGCTGCCCGGAATCATCGGTAGCCGCTTGCCGCTCTCGGTCGTCTCGCGCCCCATGTCGGCGAGCCCGGCGACCGGCAGCCACTCGAGCCACAAGCTCGAGCAGCAGCGCTTGATCGACGAGGCTCTGGCGGACTGACCGGGGCGACAGGGCGAAGGGAATGGAACTCTCTCTCGTCTGGAGCTCGCTCGGCCTCCTCGGCGCCGTCGTCGTGGCGGCGTTCTTGGTCAATCACCTGGCGCCCGCGCGCCGCGGGCAGATCCGTCGCGCGGCGTTGCTCTTCGTGGCCTTCGCGGTGGCGCTCGCCGGCCACCAGCTCGCGCGCGTGCTCGGCAGCGAGGCCTGGTCGCGCCGCCTCTTCGTCGCGACCGAGCTGCTCGGGGCGTTCACGGCGACCAACGTGGTCGTCATGATCACGTTCGACGCGGTGCTCCCGCGCCTGCGCATCCGGCTGCCCACGATCATGGGGGACCTCGCTGCGGGCATGGGCTACCTCCTCGCCACGCTGGGCGTGCTCTCGGGGCACGGTCTCGACCCGTCGAGCCTCGTCGCGACGAGCGCGGTCGTGAGCGCCGTGCTCGCCATCTCGCTGCAGAGCACGCTCGGCAATATCCTCGGCGGCGTGGCGCTCCAGCTCGACGGGTCGGTGCACGAGGGCGACTGGATCGAGCTGCAGGGCGGCAAGCAGGGCCGCGTCCGCCAGATCCGATGGCGGCACACCGTCGTCGAGACGCGCGACTGGTCCACGATCATCGTGCCCAACGCGCAGCTGCTCGCGAACAACATCACCATCCTCGGCAAGCGCGAAGGCCGCGACTCGCCGTACCGCATGTGGGTCTGGTTCAACGTCGACTACCGCTTCGCGCCCGACGAGGTGATCCGCACCGTCAACGAGGCGCTCCGCGCGACCCCGATCGAGGGGGTCGCCGCCGAGCCTGCCCCCAACGTCGTGTGCATGGACTTCTCGCACCAGAGATTGGAGTCGTACGCGGCCTACGGCGCCCGCTACTGGCTCACCGACCTCGCGGCCGACGACCCCACGAGCTCCCGTGTGCGCGCGCGTATCCACGCGGCGCTCCACCGCGCGAAGATCCCGTTCGCGCTCCCGATCACCGCCGCGCGCGTGCACATGGACAACACGCCCGAGGACGACGCGCGGCGCTCCGACCAGCGCATGCAGCGCAACATCGAGGCGCTCGAGTCCGTGCCGCTCTTCCGCTCGCTGGCCAAGGCCGAGCTCGAGACGCTCGCGAGTGGGTTGAGCCACATGATCTACGCCCCGGGCGAGCAGATCACGGCCCAGGGTCGCGTCGCGCACTACCTCTACGTGCTGGCCCGCGGCACGGTCGAGATCCGCACCAAGGTGTCCGACGACGGCGAAGAGCGCGCCGTCGCCACGCTCGCCGCGCCCGATGTGTTCGGCGAGATGGGGCTGATGACCGGCGCGCCGCGCCTCGCCAGCGTCGTCGCGACGACGCAGACCGAGTGTTACCGGCTCGGCCGCGAGACGTTCGAGCGCGTCATCCTCGCCCGCCCCAAGATCGCCGACGAGCTCTCCGCCACGCTGGCCGAGCGCTCCGTGGGCCTCGCCGCCGCGCGCGAGGAGATCGACGAGGGGACCAAACGAAAGCGCACGAGCGACGAGCAAGAGCGCATCGTGACGGCCATCCGCAGCTTCTTCGGACTCTGACATGATCGCCTTCGACGTCCCCGCCCAGTCCGGTGCAGAGCTCGTCCGGTTCATCCGCGCCCTCGGCACGCACCGCTACGCGGCCTCGCGCCGCCACGACGTCCACGCGTTCGCGTGGATCGCCGCGACCGCCGGCCGCGGAGACGACGGCGGCCCGCTCGCCGCGGGGTGCGCGTGGGCGGAGCGCACCCTCAACGACGCGACCATCGACCGCGCGTCGCGCGACGAACGTCTGCACCGCGCGGCGTCCGACGCCGAGCTGATCGGCCTGATCGAGAGCTTCTGGGTCGGCTCGGGCCGTGATCGCGCGGCCCGCGTGCTCGGTGAGCTGCTCTCGTCGATCGGCGTCGACCCGAGCGCCGCTCCCGACGGTGCGTTCGACCCCGACGGAGAGGCGGACGTGTTCCCTGTGCTCGTCGACGCGGGGTGGGAGCTGCTCTTGCTCACGCAGCTCGACGCCGAGCGCCACAAGGGCGCCATCGCGGCGCTCTCGACCGAGGACGAGCTGGGCTACGCGGCGACGCGCTTCGAAGAGGAGAGTGCCGTCCCTCCCCCGACCTACCTCGTGGAGCTCCCGGTGCTCGGGCCGCGCGAGCTGCTCGCGGGCGTCGACGCCGACGGCGCCGTGCGCGGCGCGTTCACGGTGTGGATGGAAGGCCCGGAGCGCTACGTCGACTACATCCACCGCGGCGTCCTACGGGCCGCCAAGCTCGCGCTCGAGGGCTGAGGCCGGCGACGCCGTTCAGGTCTCGTCGTCGGACTTCGGCACGACGACCGCGGTCGCCTCGACGGTGGTGTCGGCGTCGGCCTTCTTCTCGTCCGACTTCTTCGAGGGCGGCGTGTCGGCGACCTCGTCCTCCTCGTCCTCGTCGTCGTCGGCATCTTCGGCGACCTTGGGCGCCTTGGCCTCTGCCGACGGGGGAGGCGCGTCGTCGTCGACGCCGGCCGGACGCGGCACCGCCCAGGGCTCTTTGGCGGTCGTCAGCGCCCAGCCGACCCACGCGACGAGCCCGACGATGACGACCCCTGTGACCGAGTAGAGAAGCTGCGCTTCGGGCATCGCCGGCATCGTAGCCCAAAGCCCCGCGCGTGGGTCTGCAAAGGCGGCGGCGCAGTGCGTCCTCCCACGAGGCCGCGCGCCGTGCGACCATGGGCCCGTGAAGTCGCTGTCCGACCTGCGCTCGCGGATCGACGCCCTCGACGAACAGCTCCTGGCGCTCCTCGACGAGCGCGCGCGCGTCGCAAAGGAGGTCGCGGTCGTCAAGCGCGCCGTCATGCGGCGCAAGGGCCCTTCGCCGACGGGGTTCCACGATCCGGAGCGCGAGCAGGCGGTGCTCGATCGCCTCGCGAGCAAGGGGGCGGGCGCCTTTCCGCGCGGCGCGATCCGCGCGGTCTTTCGTGAGGTGATGAGCGCGTGTCTCTCGGTCGAGGAGCCGCTCACAGTGGCGTTCTTGGGCCCCGAGGGGACGTACACGCAGATGGCCGCGCGCGGCGCGTTCGGCCTCGCGGCGCGTTACCGCGACTGCGCCACGATCGAGGCGGTGTTCGACGCGGTCCAGCGTCGCGAGGCGGTCTACGGCGTCGTGCCGATCGAGAACTCGAGCGAAGGCGCCGTCAGCATGACCACCGACGCCCTCATCGACGGCGATCTGCTCATCCGGCGCGAGGTCGTGCTGCCGGTCTCGCACTGCCTGCTGACGCACGCGCGACGCACGACGGCCATCTCACGCGTGTTCTCGCACCCGCAAGCGCTCGCCCAGTGTCGCGCCTGGCTCGCCAAGCACGCGGGCAAAGCCACGCTGGTGCACACCCCCTCGACCGCCGCCGCCGCCCGCGAGGCGAGCACCGACCCGACGGCCGCGGCCATCGGCAGCGCGCTCGCGGGAGAGCTCTACGGGCTCCCTGCGCTCGAGACCAACATCCAGGATCGGCGCGAGAACGCCACGCGCTTCGTCGTCGTGGGCGCCGCCGACGCCCCGCGCACGGGCGCGGACCGCACGACCATCGTCTTCAGCGTCCCGCACGAGCGCGGCGCCCTCCGGCGCGCTCTGAGCGAGTTCGAGGCCGCGGACGCAAACCTCACGCGCATCGAGTCGCGTCCCCACCCGCGCGAGCCCTGGAGCTACGTCTTCTTGGTCGACGTCGAGGGTCATCGCACCGACCCGCCGCTCGAGCGCGTCCTGCGCCGACTGCGCCGCAGCTCCGACTTCGTGAAGGTCATGGGGAGCTACCCGCGCGCCCCCTCGACCGAGGCCCCGCCCAAGAAGAAGAAACGTCGGCGGAGCGTGGCGTGAGCACCGCGTGGGCGCGCCTCGTCGCGATGCTCGCCGTATTGTCCTGCCTCGGATGCGGCTCGCTGTCGGGCACGCACGACGTGGAGCTGACGTACCGCGCCACGCTCACCGGCGGCGACGCGGCCGCGGCGCGCGTGCTCGTGATGCGTCGCCTCTCGGCGGCGCGCCTCGCGGCCGATGTCGTGGCGGACCGCGACGGGACGATCCACCTCACCGTCGACGCGGCGCACGCGGCGCGCGTGGACGAGCTGGTGATGTGGCCTGGGGGCCTCGAGATCTACGCGGTCGCAGACGGCGACGGCGAACGCGGATCGCGCAGGAGGCTCCTCGGCGACGGCGCGACGGGCGGGCACGAGGACGTCGTGATCGAGCCCGACTGGAGCACCGCCGAGGGCGCGGGCGAGCCCGAGTACGTCGCGCGACGCGTCTCGCCGGAGCCGCTCGGTCGGCTCGGCGCGGGGCTCTCGGTCGCGTGGGGCCCCGGACCCACCCTCGTGCTCCGCGTCGCGCCGCAGAGCGTCGCCGAAGCCGGCCTCGCGTCCGCGCGGGCCGCCGCGGCGGGTCGCCCGCTCGCGATCGTGATGGGTCGGACGTCGCTCGGGCCGCTCACGGGAGACGCGCTGACGCTCAGGTTCGGCGACGGGCTCGCGGCGTACACGCGCGCCGAGCACGTCCGCGCGCTGCTCACGAGCCCCGCGCTGCCGCCGATGCGCCGCCTCGATCGGCAACCCCTGCCCGCGAACGTCGTCCTCGCAGCCCTATGCCTCGCGCTCCCCGTCGCGCTCTCGGCGCTCTGGCTGGTGTTCGTGCGCAGGTTCGACCGCGCACACCCCGAGCCGGGCTGGCTCGTGATCACCACGTTCGCCCTCGGCGGCGCGAGCGCGGCCTTGGCGCTGGGCGCCGAGATCGCCCTCGCCAGCCTCTCGCCCTACCTCCACCCCGCGCTCGTCTCCATGGGCGGCCGCGTCGCCGCGTTCCCGCTCGCCTGGCTCGTGCTCACCGTCGTCGTCGGCCTCGTCGAAGAGGGCTCCAAGCTCCTCGGCGCGGTCTTCGCCACGCGTCGCAGGGAGTTCGACGAGCCGATCGACGGCATCCTGTACGCCATCGCGTCGTCGCTCGGCTTCGCCGCGGTCGAGAACGTCCGGTACTTCGCCCTCGGTCGACTCGCGCCGCCCCTGGTCATCGCGCGGAGCTTCATGAGCGTGCCCGCGCACATGTTCTTCGGAGCGCTCTGGGGATTCGCGCTGGGTCAGCGGCTCGTCTCGCGCAAGGCGCGCTTGGGCGCGTGGCTCGTCGCCGCCGCCGCCGCGCACGGGCTCTTCGACGCGCTGCTCACGACGCGCGGCGCCGCGTCGTTGGCCATCCCGCTCAACGTCGCCCTCGCCGCCCTCTTCATCGTGCTGGTGCGGCG
>JAGQJA010000461.1:5754-6261 GCA_020430845.1 Myxococcales bacterium | reverse complement strand
ACGACGAACAACGTGGAGAGCGCGACGGCGAGCTTGGTGGGCATGGGCGCCACTACAGCAAGGCGCGGGCCGCCACGACGCACGCGTCAACACATGGATTTGTATGGGGAAAATGGGCCGCCCCGCTGAACGCACCCACGTCCAGGGGAACGGTGGGTCGACCTGGGAGGCGCACGCCCCATCGCGCGCGGGTACGGGCCTAGCGCGCCGGTCGGCTCAGGGCGCGCCGGTGATCTTGGCGGCGCCGCTCTTCTTCGACTTGCCCGTGACCTGCGTGCCCGTCAGCGTGACGTTGGCCGCGGCGGACGCGACGACCGAGTTGGTCGACGCCGTGATGCTCCCGCCCGTCATCGTCACCTTGGCGTTGGCCGCGGCCTCGATGCCCACGGGGGCGGTGAGCTTGACGTTGACGAGCGTGAGCTGGCAGTTGCCGCCAGCGCGGATCGCGGTGTCGCTCACAGTGGCCGTCACGCCCGACAGCGTGACCTTGTCGTTGCCCTTGCACTC
>JAGQJA010000461.1:5496-5669 GCA_020430845.1 Myxococcales bacterium | reverse complement strand
ACGCCCACGAACGTGAGCAGGACGAGACCGAGGATCACGGCGCCGATGATCCAGCCCCAGATCATGCTCGAGGCCTTGTCCTTGAGGTAGTTCTCCGGCGTCTTGCCGTTGATCTTCACCTGGAGCTGCTGACCGCCACCGAGGTCGGCCGTGCCCTGCGCGAAGTTGTGCTG
>JAGQJA010000461.1:5202-5473 GCA_020430845.1 Myxococcales bacterium | reverse complement strand
GGCATGGGCTGCGCGCCTGGCGGCGGCGGGCCGAAGCCGAGGTTCTGCGCGAACATCGCGTTGAAGTTGGGGTCGTAGCCGCCGCCGGGCGGCGAGACCACCATGGGCGTCAGCTGACCTCCCTGGATTTGGAAGAGCGACAGACACCGCATGCAACGGGCGCAAGCGCCGCCCTGCGCATACTCGAAACCCCCACCACAGTTCAGGCATTGCACGGCAAGCAAGCTACTGCGACGGCCGCAGGTTACAAGTCCCCATGATGGGTGACCCC
>JAGQJA010000461.1:0-5092 GCA_020430845.1 Myxococcales bacterium | reverse complement strand
GCGGGCGCGCCTTGCGCGCGTGTGCTGCGGCGCGTTGGCTGCCTCGGCGACGGTTGCGTGTCAGCCCGCGCAGACGCCGGCGCCTCTGCCCACGGTGATCGCCGTCCACGCGACGCAAGACGCGGCGCCGGTGAGCCAGAGTGTGCTGCCCGAGGACGCCGGCCCGGTCGACGGGCCGACGCCGATCGACCTCCCCGAGACGGCGTGCGTCGTCGAGGGCGAGGCGCCCGCCGCGCGGACCGACGTACACCTGGGCTTCTCGGACATCTATGTCGCCGGCGCGCACGTCGCCGCGCTGAGCGCGCTCGGCGTACCGCGCCGTGTGAGCTTCTTCTTCTCGGACGGCGCCCCCGACTTCGTGCCCCTCTCGTTCGACTCGAGCCTCGTCGCGGTGCGCGGCGAGACGCCCATCCGGAGCAGCGTGCGCGATCAGCTCGAGCTCTATCCGCGCGCGCGCGTGCTGCGCGAAGGGTGGCTCGACTACGGTCTCGTCCACGCCGAGCGCACACGAGGGGCCGAGATCGAGCCAGCCACCACCCTCCCCGCGTGGATCACGCCGGCGTTCGCGCAGCCCGTCTTCCGCGTGCCGTGCACGGAGCTGACGCCCTTCGGCGCCGTCGCCGACGTCGTACCGAACGCCAAGGTCTCACAGCCGAGCGTCGCGCTCGAAGATCAGAAGGGTCGACGTGTCGCGACAATCGACGTCGCCGCAAAGTCAAAGGACGGTCTGCCCGTCGCCACCCTGGAGACCGCGAAGGGCCGCACCAAGGTGCGCTTCGAGATCGGCCGGGACCTACGGGGCGAGGGCTGGCTCCCGTCGAAGCTCGTCGTCAGGGTCGCGTGGGGCGGCTTGGGGTACGGCACGGGCTCGGGACGCCTCGGCGCTTCAGAGCACATCGCGTGCGACGTCGATACGCCGCTCTGGGTGCACGTGGACCACAAGACCTTTGTGTGGGGCGCGCTGCACGCGCACCAGTCGTTCCGCGGCAAGCTCACGGACGAGGGCTTCGGCATCCTTGCAGGCGGTGACGACGCGGCGCGCCCGTTCGTCCCGCGCGCCCACCTGGGTCCGTGCACGATACACAAGAGCACCCCCACCGGGCCGGCGCGGCTCGGACACTGAAGCGCGAATTTGCTAGGCTCTCTCGCGATGAGGCACTTCGGCGCCGCAGCTCGGCGCGGTCGACGCGCGTGGACCGCGCTCGTCTTCGCCGTCGCGCTCTCGGGCTGCTTCTCCGTCGGCACGCCCGAGCCGTCGGGGACCGGAGTCGCGCCGGGCCTCTTTCCGCGCGTGGCGTACTCGGGGTTCAACCCCAACGCGCAGTTTCGCGCGCTGTTCGCGACGAGCGCCGCAGAACCGATGTGGTCGGTCAGCGACGCGTCGATCGCGACCGTGGTGCCGTCGAAGGCGCCCGCGCAGCTCAAGACCGAGGGACTCTCGTTCGCGCTCGTGACCATGACGCGCGCGGGCGAGACCACCGTCGTCGTGCGCTCGCGCACGGACCCCGACGCGTTCGTCACCGCGCGCCTCGTCGTCAAGGCCTACTCCGACGAGGCGCTCGCGCTCGGCAAGGCGCGCTACGACACGAGCCCCGGCGATCCTGCGCGCGTGGCGTGCGCGTCGTGCCACGCGAAGCCCGAAGGCGTCGACCACTCCCCGCTCAAGATGGCCGGCTTCGACGACGCGACGATCCTCGGCGTCATCCAAGAGGCCACGTACCCACCGACGCCGACCGGCCAAGCCGTGGCGAGCGACTACGCGCCCAAGGGCCCGTTGTCGTTCCCGGGTCACCGGTGGAACCTCACCGATCCCGAGAAGGACGGGATCCTCGCGCACTTGCGCTCCCTACCGCTCGGCGGGCTCTGACGCCGGCGAGCGTGACATGGCGTCGACCCGATGAACGGGTAGACTCACGAGGTGCGAGACCTCTGGCTCCAGGTCATCGACCGCGTGCTCCGGCCGGCGCGCCCCGATCTCGAACGGTGTGTGCGCGAAGGCGAACGACACAGACAGCAGAGGCGCGCGGCCGATGAAGCGCGCGCCCGCGAGGTGTCCGGGTGCGAGGCGCGCATCGTGAGCCTGCGCGAGCAGGTCTTCTCGGCGAACGACGGCGTCGTGACGTCGCGGATGACGGCGCTCGAGCGTGAGTGGCGCGCCCTCTCGCGGCGCGATCCCGACGCGGGGTTGATGGACCTCTGGCAGCGCATCGCGCCTGCGGCGTGGATCG
This sequence comes from Myxococcales bacterium, assembly GCA_020430845.1. Lineage (GTDB taxonomy): Bacteria > Myxococcota_A > Polyangia > Polyangiales > Polyangiaceae > Labilithrix. The sequence goes on along the minus strand of JAGQJA010000461.1, from coordinate 2,864 downwards.
ATCGCAAGCTCTGGCGCGACAGCGCGCCCGACGACAGGCTCGACGCCGCCGTCGCCCTCGCCGCCGACCGCGCCGGGGTCGAGGACGCCGAGCGCGCCGCCGAGACGCTGAGCGCCTCGCTCGCGGCGTGGGGCACATGCGTGGGACGGCGCGTTCGCTGGCGCTTGGGGTCGACCGACTTCGAGGGGACCGCCGCCATGCTGACCGACGTGGTGACCGCGTCGACCGAAGCGCTCGCGGCGGTCGGCGCCGAGGCCCACGTGCACCGCCGCGCGGAGCAACTCGAACGCACGGTCCACGAGGCCGCGCGCGAGCGCCTCCCGCAGCGAGGAGCGCTCGCAAAAGCGATCGCGCACGCCGCGTACGTCGACCAACTCTGCCGCGTCGCGCCGATCGGGCGCCCCAACCCCGTCACGCCGCTGCGAGACCTGTGGAGCGCTGGCTACGCGCTCGCCGCCGCCGACGCCGCGGGGGTCACGCTCGCCGTCGCTCCGCTCTGAGCCTCCATGCGGTGGTCACTCGCCCTGGCCTCGCTCGCGCTCTGCGCCGCGTGCTCCAAGACGGACACGCCGCCCGCGACCGAGGCGACCGACGCCTCGCCCGCCGCGACGCGATCGACGGGCCTGCCCGCCACGTGCGCGCGCGGCGCGAAGCGCACCGACAAGCCCCCGACGTGCAACGGCTCGGCGGCGCTCTGCGCGCGCACGTACGATCGCGTCGTCGTACCGATGACCCACAACGCGATGTCCAACCGCGACGACGGGTGGGGCATCCCGAACCAGACACACGGCCTCGCGAAGCAGCTCGACGACGGCGTGCGCGGCATGATGCTCGACCTGCACTACGCCGACCCCGACACCCACATCAACGCCTCGAGCCACATCCCCGCGTGGTCCACGGTCGACCAGGTACACCTCTGCCACGGCACGTGCTTGCTCGGTCGCGCGCGCCTGCTCGACGGCCTCTGCACCGTCACGCGCTTCCTCGACGAGCACCCCGGCGAGGTCGTGTCGATCATCTTCGAGAACCACGTGAGCGACGCCGATACGGCCGAGGTGCTCGAGGCGAGCGGGCTCGCGAGCTACGCGTACACGCACGCGCCGGGCGCGCCGTGGCCCACGCTGCGCGAGCTCATCGACCAAGAGAGACGCGCCGTCCTGTTCGTCGAGACCGGCGGCGGCAGCCCCGCGTATCTGCACCCGGCGTTCCGAGGCAACGTGCGCGACACGCCGTACACGTTCGCGTCCGTCGGCGACTTCTCGTGTCGCCTCAACCGCGGCGCGGCAGGCGATCCGCTCTTCTTGATCAACCACTGGCTGTCTCGGCCTGTGCCCGACGTCGCGTACGCGCCCGAGGCCAACGCGAAGGCCGTGCTCGACAAGCGCATCGCCGACTGCACCGCCGAGGCCGGACGCCCGCCGACGTTCGTGGGCGTGGACTTCTACGACGTGGGCGATCTGTTCTCCGCCGTGCGAACGGCCAACGGCCTGTGACCGTCGCTACGCGCTGCGCACCAGTGACGGCAGCGTAGCCAGCACGGCGCGCTTGTGGGCGGTCGTGCGTCCGAGCAGCGCCACGCGGACGCGTGGATGGTGCGCGATCGCGCTCACATCGCGGAGCGGGTTGTGCTTCGCGAAGAGCCACTGCAGGGAGCGCACGCGCTCGAGCCCACGTAGGGTGGTGACCCGGTTGTGACCGATGTCGAGCGTCTCGAGTCGGCGGAGCGCGGAGAGATCCGGCAACGCCGCCACGCGGTTGCGCGGCAGGTCGAGGCGCGTGAGCCGCGGCAGGTGCGCGAGCGCCGAGACGTCCTCGATGCGGTTGTGACCGAGCAGCACGCGGCCCAGGCGCGTGAGCGACGCGAGCGGGCCGACGTCGCGCACGCGGCCCTCCGTGAGCCAGAGGTCTTCGAGCCTGGTGAGGCGGGCCAGCGCGGAGACGTCCTCGAAGCCAGAGCGCGTGAGCCGGAGAGATCTTAGGGCCGTGAGCCCGCAGAGCCACGCTGGGTCGATCGCGCCGGCGTAGACCGACAGAGAGCGGAGCCGCGGCATGCGCACCAACCAGGCGAGCCCAACGGGCGACGTCCTGCCGTAGAGCGAGACGTGACGCAGCGCACGCAGCCCCTCGAGGGCTCCGAGCGTCCGCGCTCCCTCGAGCCAGGCGCCGGCGCTCGTGACACCCACGGTGAGCCGCTCGAGCGCGCCAAGCGCCCCCAGGGCCGCATAGTCCGCGACGCCGGGGTTGTCGTAGAGCGAGAGCTCTTCGAGGTGAGGCAGCGCGGCGAGCGGCGCGAGGTCGTCCACCCGCGTCGCATCGAGCACGACATGACGCAGGCGGCGCGCGCGCTCGAGGGGTCGGAGATCGCGCACCCCGTCCGTCGCGAGCGTGAGCCGCTCGAGACGCCCGAGGCGCGCACGCGAGAAGATCTGTTGGTCGGCGAAGAGCGCCGCCGTCGAGGCGTCAGGCGCAGCCGGCGGGCGGTCGACCATAGAGCCATCCTATCTCCAGCCCCCGCGGCGAGGGGTTGGCGGGCGAGGGACCGCGATAGGTGCCGTCTTCCTGCCATGCGCGTGCGATGATGCAACATCCAGTCGATCGTCGACGACATCCGCCCCGGCATCGCGGGCGCCCGACCTCGATGCGGCGATCGCCGCCAACGTGAAGGCCGTCATCGCGCAGATCCGCACGGGCAGCCCGCTGCTCGCGAAGGCCGAGACCGACGGCAAGATGACGATCGTCGGCGCCGTGTACAAGATCGCCTCCGGGACCGTGACCTTCCTGCCCTGACGCGCTCGGCGGGGGGCGGCGCGTGGGATACGCTCTGGTGCATGCGTCCCACGCGCCGGGTCCTCGCCACGCTCGTG
>JAGQJA010000460.1 GCA_020430845.1 Myxococcales bacterium | reverse complement strand
CTCCACGTGGGTGGCGTGATGCTCCAGCAGGTTCGCCAAGGTGGAGTGCTCAGGCGGATGGTGCCGTTCCTGGGCGCTGAGTCGCCTGCTCGCGAGGGAGGTGCGCGGTGATGTCCGCGGCTGCTTCGACCGTCTTCCGTCGAGCGCTCGGCCTCGTACGGCGCGGCCTATGGGGCGTCGTACTTGTCGCGGTCGTGTTACTCGTCGCGTGGTTCCGGGTCTGGTCGCCGGTCCGCGTGGAGGTCGCTCGCCTCGACCGCGGCACCATCACGCAGGAAGCGTTCGGACGCGGAACCATCGAGAGCCAGCGCGAAGCTGCCGTGGGGTTCGACCTGGTGGGACGGCTCAGCGACGTTCTGGTCGATGAAGGCGCGCGCGTCACCCTTGGCCAGGAGCTCGCTCGCCTTGAGACAAACCAGGCCCAAGCGGACCTTCGCTCTGCCCAGACGGGCATCAGCGCAGCACGCGCCTCATTGCAGCGACTTGCCGCGGAGGAAGAGCGCGCGCGGGCGCTCCTCGCAACTGCCGAGCGCGAAGCGACAAGGACGCAGGCACTCGCTGACGCTGGGGCAGTTCCTGGTCAGCAGCGCGATGAGGCGAGCGATCGCCTGCGTGTGGCGCGCGCGGAGCTCGATCGCGTCCTGGCCCAACGTTCCGAGGCGACTCGTGGCATCGACGTCGCGACGGGCGGTGCAGAGCAGCGGCGCGTCGCCATGGTACGAGCCACGCTACTGGCGCCCTTTGATGGCCTCGTGACACGCAGGCTGCGCGAACCAGGTGACACGGTCACCATCGGCTCGACGGTGCTGCGCATCGTCGACACGAACCGGGTGTACGTCAACGCCGCGGTGGACGAGACGATGCTTCCGCTGCTCGCGGTGGACCAAAGAGCTGCCATCTTCTTTCCGGGCACGGATGCGTCATTGACGGGCCGCGTGACGAGGATCTCCTGGGAAGCGGACCGCCAGACCCACGAGTTGCTCGTCGAGGTCACGCCTGAACGACTTGAGCGGCGTGTTGCCATCGGCCAGCGCGCCGATGTGCGTGTCGAGGTCGGGCGTCGAGAGCATGTGCTTCGAGTTCCGATCCGCATGGTCCAGCACGACGATACGGGAGCCTTCGTCTACGCCGACCGCGATGGCAGGATTGCTCTGGTCCGGCCGAGGTTCGGCCTCACGGGAAGCGACCAAGTGGAGGTGCTGGACGGACTCGCGGAGGGGGACGCGGTCCTGTCGGCGCCGGGCGTGGTCGCGACGCTCCCGCTCGGGCGGCGCTGGGTGGCACCATGAACTTGGCGCTGCGGGACGTTCGTAGGCATCTGGCCCGGTTCGTGGGTACCGCTGCGGGGCTCGGGCTTCTCCTGAGCGTCGTCGTGGCGATGCAGGGCATCTACGCGGGGATGGTCGATGACGCCACCATCCTCACCCGCGCAATGCATGCCGATCTCTGGCTCGTTCAGCGCGACACGCGCGGTCCGTTCGCGGAAGGATCTCGGCTCGACCCGAGCGTCGAAGCGCGTGCGGCCGCGGTGCCTGGTGTTCGCACCGCGCGTCCGTACACGTATCAGCTCATTCAGCGAGAGCACCGCGGCGCTGTGATGCGCATCGCGCTCGTTGGCCTCGGCTGGCCCGACGACCCCGGGCGCTCGTTGCCGCTCGTGCGGGGGCGACGTCTGCAGCAACCACATGGAGAGATGATCGTCGACGCCTCGCTCGGGCTTGGCATCGGCGAGAAGCTGATGCTCGCGGGCGAGCACTATCGCGTGGTGGGGCTTACGAGGAACGCGCTCACCTCCGGTGGCGACTCCGTCGCCTTCATGACCGTGAGCGACGCCGAACTCGTCGCGTTCGACCAGCCACCTGAGGCTGCTGTGCTCGAACGTCAGCGCGTCGTGGAGCGCCTGCGCCGCACCGACCTCGGCCGTGGGCAGCCCGCGCTCGAGGACCTCGCGACCGACCCCCGCTGGCGCGCACCTGCGCTCGCATCGCCCCCGGTAGCCGCCGTGCTCGTCGAGGCGGACCCGCACCGACTTGCCGAAGTGCGAGAGGTCATGCGGAGCTGGGGCGACGTCAGCGTCTACTCGCAGAGCGAAGAGGAAGCGCTCCTCCTCGGTGGCGTCGTCCAGCGGGCCCGAATGCAGATCGGGCTCTTCACCGCGATCCTCACGCTCACGGCTGCAGTGATCGTCATGATGGTCATGTACAACCTTACGCTCGAAAAGACGCACGATCTCGCGGTTCTAAAGCTCATGGGTGCGCCGAAACCGCGCCTCCTTGGCCTCGTGCTGCAGCAAGCCTGGCTCCTCGGTGCGTTGGGCTATGCCGTCGCTTTCGCGCTTGGGGAGATCGTCTTCCCCATGTTCCCTCGGCGGGTTCTCATCACCGAGACCATCTCCATGGTGGCTCCGATTGCCACGATGGCGATCGTCACGCTCGCGAGCATCCTCGGACTCACTCATGTCATGCGCATCGACCCGTCGCGCGCGCTGGAGGGCTGACGATGGAAGACGCAGTGCGCGCCGTGGACCTGAGCAAGACATACGGAGTGGGTTCGGCCGCGGTGAAGGCGCTGGACCATGTCAGCCTCACGATCGCGCGCGGTACGGTCGCCGCGTTGCTCGGTCCCAGCGGCTCTGGCAAGTCCACGCTCATCAAGGCGCTCGGCTTCGTCTCGCCTGCCGATGCTGGTGAAGTGTTCTTTGAGGGGCGCCTCGTCGTGAAGGACGGCGTGCCGCTGGCAGATCTTGCCTACCTGCGCAGGCGGCACCTCGGCTTCGTGTTCCAGAAGGCGAACCTGACGTCGTTTCTCACGGCGCGGGAGAACGTCGAGATCGCTTGCGAGTTCGGAGGCAAGAGCGACGGCAGGAAGCGCGCTCGCGAGCTGCTGGACTACCTTGACGTCGCGGGCCGTGAGCATTCCTATCCCGAGATGCTGAGCGGCGGCGAGCAGCAACGCGTGGCCATCGCCAGAGCGTTGGCCAACGAGCCTTCGCTGATCCTCGCGGACGAACCGACGGCCGCGCTCGACAGCGTTCGCAGTCGAAGCGTCATGGAGCTCTTCCGAAGGGTCGCGCACGACCGCGGGGCTGCGGTATTGGTGGTCACTCATGACCACCGCGCGCTCGAGGTCTTCGACGTCCTGTACGAGATGGAGGACGGGCGGATCCGGCCTCATCGAAACGAGCGCTCAAGTGTGTCAGCGTCGCAGTGAGCGGTGCCTGGACGGACGCATACCCAGCGGCGGCGAGCGCGTCGCCGGCCCCTCCGCACCTCCCGGAGGATCGTCACAGCGCGCTCGCTCACTTGCGAAGGCC
>JAGQJA010000459.1:1342-1736 GCA_020430845.1 Myxococcales bacterium | reverse complement strand
CGCGATCCGTCGCGCCGCGCGCGCGCTCATCCACTTCGGCATGCAGCCCGGGACCGGCGTTTCGATCATCGGCGCCAACAGCCCCTAGTGGCTCATCGCCGACGTGGGCGCCATCCTCGCGGGCGGCATGCCGGCCGGCATCTACACCACCAACAGCCCCGATCAGGTGCGCTACGTCACCGATCACTGCGACGCCGCCGTGTCGTTCGCCGACACGCCCGCGCAGGTGCAGAAGTTCCTCGAGGTCAAAGACCAGCTGCCCAAGCTCAAGGTCGTCGTGCAGATGCTCGGCAAGGTCGAGGCCAAGCCGAACGGCTCGGGCCCGCGCGTCATCTCGTGGGACGACTTCCTCGCGGCGGCCGACGAGGTGCCCGAGGCCAAGCTCGACGAGCGC
>JAGQJA010000459.1:0-1217 GCA_020430845.1 Myxococcales bacterium | reverse complement strand
GCGTCGGAGGAGATCATCCTGAGCTACCTGCCGCTCAGCCACATCGCCGAGCAGATGATGTCGATCCACGGCCCCATGGCCATCGGCGGGCTCTTGTACTTCGCGGAGAGCATCGAGAAGCTCGGCGAGAACCTCGCCGAGGTGCGCCCCACCATCTTCCTCGGCGTGCCGCGCGTGTGGGAGAAGATCCAGGCCAAGATGATGGCCGCCGGCGCGTCGGCCCCGCCGCTCCGTAAGAAGCTCGTCGCCTGGGCCAAGAAGGTCGGCCTCGAGGGCGGCTACGCCGCGCAGCGCGGTGAGGCCAGGCCGCTGCTCTACGGGCTCGCCAACAAGATCGTCTTCTCCAAGGTGCGTGAGCGTCTGGGCCTCGACCGCGCGCGCATCTGCGTGACGAGCGCCGCGCCCATCTCACGGGACACGCTCGAGTTCTTCCTCAGCCTCGGCATCCCGATCCTCGAGATCTACGGCATGAGCGAGTGCACCGGTCCGGCCACGTTCTCGATGCCCGAGAGCTACCAGACGGGCAAGGTCGGCACCTGCATCCCCGGCGGCGAGCTCAAGCTCGCCGAGGACGGCGAGGTGTGCATGCGCGGCAAGCACGTCTTCAAGGGGTACTTCAAGAACGAGGCGGTCACGAAGGAGACGATCGACGAGGAGGGGTGGCTCCACTCCGGCGACATCGGCACCATCGACGGGCGCGGCTTCTTGCAGATCACCGACCGCAAGAAAGACCTGCTCATCACCGCCGGCGGCGAGAACATCGCGCCGCAGGTGCTCGAGGGCATGCTCAAGGCGATCCCCGTCGTGCAGCAGGCCGTCGTCGTGGGCGACCGAAAGAAGTTCCTCGCCGCGCTGCTCACGCTCGACCCCGAGCGCGTCGCAACCGACGCCGCGGCGTGCGGCAGCTCCGCCAAGGACGTGGCCTCGGCCGCCAAGGACGCCACCTTCCGTCGCTTCCTCGAGAAGAAGATCGACGAGCACGTCAACTCGAAGGTCGCGCGGGTGCAGACCATCAAGAAGTTCGTCGTGCTGCCCGCCGAGCTCTCGATCGAAGGCGGCGAGCTGACGCCGACGATGAAGGTCAAGCGCAAGGTCGTGAACGAGAAGTACGCGCGCGAGATCGAGGAGATCTACGCCGAGCCTGCGGAGCAGACGGCGAGCGCGTAGGCGAGCGCGGCTGCGATTGCGACGGGGGGTGGGATGTTCACCTACCCATT
>JAGQJA010000458.1:7511-8317 GCA_020430845.1 Myxococcales bacterium | reverse complement strand
GCGCGATCGACGTGCGCGACCTCACGTTCTCGTACGGCAAGCACCGCGTGCTCGACCGCGTGAGCTTCGAGGTGCCGGCCGGCGGCTCGCTCGCCGTCATGGGCCGCACGGGCGCGGGCAAGTCGACGCTGGCGATGTTGCTCGCGAGGCTCTTGCCGACACCCGAAGGCGCCGTGTTCCTCGACGGGATCGACGTGTGCCAGCTGCCCGTCGACGCGGTGCGCGCCAACGTGGGGTACGCGCAGCAGGACGCGTTCCTCTTCTCGACGACCGTGTCGCGAAACATCGGCTTCTCCCTGCCCGACCCAGACAGCGACGCGTCGATGGAGCGCGTGCGCGACGCCGCCCGCGAGGCCCAGGTCCTCGCCGAGGCGCTGAGCCTGCCCGAACAGTTCGACACCGTCGTGGGTGAGCGCGGCGTGCAGCTCAGCGGCGGCCAGAAGCAGCGCATCGCCCTCGCGCGCGCCCTCGTGCGCGAGCCCAAGGTGCTCGTCCTCGACGACCCGCTCAGCGCGGTCGACGCCAAGACCGAGGCGGCGATCCTCAGCGCGATCGAGCGCCAAGCCCAGTCGCGCACCGTGGTGCTCGTCACGCACCGCGTCGCCGCGGCGTCGCGCTGCGATCACATCATCGTGCTCGACGAAGGCCGGGTCGCCGAAGAGGGCACGCACGACGACCTCGTCGCGAACGACGGCATCTACGCGTCGTTCGCGGCGGAGCAGAGCGCCGAGAGCGAGCTCGACGCGCTCGGGGTCGAAGACGCGCCCGGCGCCGAGGCCGGACAGTGAGCGACGCCAAGGCCAACG
>JAGQJA010000458.1:0-7422 GCA_020430845.1 Myxococcales bacterium | reverse complement strand
GGCGCATCTGGCCCTTCCTCCGTCCACACCGCCAGTGGGTCTACCTGTCGCTCGTGATGATCTTGTGCGTCGCGGGCCTCAACCTCGTGCGCCCGATCGTCATGGGGCGGATCGTCGCGCGCGCGCAGGACGCCGACGGCGCGGCGCTCCTGCACCAGGGCCTCATCCTGAGCGGCATCGTCGTCGGCATGCAGACGCTGACGTTCGTGCAGATGTACACGATGCAGATCGCCGGTGCGCGCGGCATGGCCGACCTGCGCGCGCACGTGTTCGAGTTCTTGCAGCGCCTGTCGCTGCGGTACTTCGACAAGACCCCCGTGGGGCGCCTCGTCACCCGCGCGACCAACGACATCGACGCGATCCAGGAGCTGTTCGCGTCGGGCGTGCTCAACGCCATCGGCGACCTCGTGGCGCTCGTCGGCATCGTCGTCCTGATGCTGGTCCTCGACTGGCGCATGTCACTCATCGCCTTCGCGGCGCTCCCCGCGGTCGGGCTCGTCGTGCGGTGGGTGCGACGGCGCTCGCGCGAGGCGTTCCGCGAGATCCGCGTCAAGACCGCCCGGCTGAACGCCTTCCTCAACGAGCAGGTGTCGGGCATGAGCGTCGTCCAGGCGTACGCCCGCGAGGCGGCGCAGGCGTCCGAGTTCGACGAGATCAACGACGAGTACCGCGTCGTCAACCAGCGCTCCATCTTCTACGAGGCCATCCTCGACGCCGCGATCGAGATGATCGGCACCGTGTGCATCGCGAGCGTGCTCTGGTGGGCGGGGCTCAACCGCTTCTCGTCACACGCCGTGACCTTCCCGCTCGTCGTCACGTTCGCCCAGTACATCAAGCAGTTCTTCGAGCCGGTCAGCCTGCTCGCGCAGCGTTACACGATCCTGCAGAGCGCGATGAGCGGCGCCGAGCGCGTCTTCAAGCTCCTCGACGAGGCCGAGACCGAGGACGCCGGCGACCGCGACGCGCCGATGGCCGAGCCGGGACCGGAGGGCGAGGCCATCCACCTCGGCGCTGTCACGTTCGCCTACAAGCCCGGCGTGCCCGTGCTCAAGGACGTGTCGATCGACGTCGCGCGCGGCGAGCGCGTCGCGCTCGTGGGGGCCACGGGCGCGGGCAAGAGCACGGTCGCCAGCCTGCTCCTCAGGCTCTACGACCACGAGGAGGGCGTCGTTCGCGTCCTCGGCAAGGACGTGCGCGCGTACGACCGGCGTGAGCTCCGATCGAAGTTCTCCGTCGTGCCCCAAGACGTCTTCCTCTTCGCCGGCACGGTCGCGTCCAACGTGGCCATGGGCGAGGTCGAGCCCGATCTCGAACGCGTGGCCGATGCGCTCGCGCGCGTGGGGGCGCTCGACGTCTTCGAGCGTCGTCCGGGCGGCCTCGAGGCGCGCGTCGACGAGCGGGCGGCCAACTTCAGCGCCGGCGAGCGCCAGCTCCTCGCGTTCGCGCGCGCCGTGTACACCGACGCGCCCTTGCTCATCCTCGACGAGGCGACCGCGAGCATCGACTCCGACACCGAGGTGCGGCTGCAAACGGCGCTCGACGCCGTCATGGCCGGGCGCACGTCGCTCGTCATCGCGCACCGCCTGTCGACGATCCGCGCCGCCGATCGCATCGTCGTCTTTCATCGGGGCAAGGTCGTCGAGGTCGGCACGCACGACGAGCTCATCGCCCGCGACGGCGTCTACGCGCGCCTCTACCGCCTGCAGTTCGCGGCACAAGAGCAGCCCACGTCGCTCCGCGACGGGCCCGTGAGCGTGGCGCCCGTCAGCGCGTGAGACGGGGTGGGCGTAGGTGCGACCTGTCGGCGCCGAAAATGTTCCCTCACCACGAAAACCGTGCGACAGAGTGGGCTCAGCGACTCGAATGCGCGAGCCCCTCTGGGGCGTTTCAGTGAGCACCATGGACGCGAAGGCACACCTCGTCCCCGACCCCATCCCGACGCCCCCGCCCAGCCGGCGACGCAACGACGCCGCCGAGCCGCGGGTGCTCCGCCCGCGCCGCGCGGCGCCGTCCGACTGCGTCCGGCCCACGCGCGCCGAGGTCAACCTCGCGGCGCTGCGTCACAACCTCCGCGTGCTCGAGCGGCACGCCGGCACGGCCCAGGTGTGGCCCGTGCTCAAGGCCGACGGCTACGGCCACGGCGCGCCTGCCGTGGCACGCACGCTCGAGCGCGCCGGCGCCAAGGGCTTCTGCGTGGCGCTCGTCGAAGAGGCCATCGAGCTCCGCGACGCGGGCATCCGCGCGCCCATCCTCGTGATGGGCGGGTACTACGGCGACGCGCACGAAGAGATCCTCGAGCGCGAGCTCATCCCCGTGGTTTACGACCCGGCCCACCTCGAGGCGTTCGCGCGCGCCGCGCTCGCCCTGGAGCGACCGGCCCACGTGCACGTCAAGATCGACACGGGCATGGCGCGCCTCGGCGTGCGGTACGACGCGCTCGCGCCCTTCCTCGACAGCCTCGCGTCACACGCCGCCGAGATCGAGGTCACGGGCCTGATGACGCACCTGTCGTGCGCAGAGATGGGACAGCTCGGCGTCTCACCCGAGGCGACCACAGAGCAGCTCGCTCGGTTCGAGGTCGCGTGCGCCGAGATGGCGCGCCACGGCGTGCGCCCTGCCGTCCGCCACGCGGCCAACAGCGCCGCCGTGCTGCGAGGCGACGGTTTGTTCGACGTGGTCCGTCCCGGCGTGTCGGTCTTCGGCTTCGCGCCGCGCCTGGGCGGCGACGGCCCCTCGCTCTCCACCGAGCTCCGCCCCGTCATGCGCGTGCGCACGGAGGTCGTCGACGTGCGCTCCCTCGGCGTGGGCGAGCCCGTGGGCTACGGCGCCACGTTCCGCACCTCCCGCGCGTCGCGCATCGCGACCGTACCCATGGGCTACGCCGACGGCATGAGCCGCGCGGTCTCCAACCGCGGCGCGGTGCTGGTTCGCGGGCGGCGCGCGCCCATCGTCGGCGCGGTGTCGATGGACATGGCGATGATCGACGTGACCGACATCCCCGGCGTCACGCTGCGAGACGAGGTCGTCGTGCTCGGCGCTCAGAGCGGCCCCGCGGGAAGCGACGTCATCACGGTCGACGAGGTCGCCGAGGCCGTGGGCACGATCGGCTGGGAGGTCATGACGGATCTCTCGCGTCGCGTGCCGCGCTTCTACCGCGAGCCCTGAGTCGGCGGTCGCGTGCGCCCTTGACGCGCCGCGGTCCCGCCTTATGCTCAGATGTAACCATTGGTAACATCGGAGGCTCCATGTCCGTTCCCGTCGCTCAGCTCGTCGCGAGCTTGCCGTTCAACCAGCGCATCGGCCTCGGCGTCGACGAGGAGGGGCGCGTCCTGCTCGAAGACGACGCGACGCTCCACAACCACGTCGGCACAGTGCACGCCGGTGCGCTCTTCACGCTCGGCGAGGCCGCTTCGGGCGTGGCGATCGGGCCGATCGTCGAGGCGCTCGGCGCAGTGCCCATCGCCAAGAAGGCGAGCATCGACTACCTGCGCAAGGCGCGAGGTCGCGTACGGGCCGAGGGCCGCGTCGCCGAGGCGGTCGACGCCATCCGCGCGCGCCTCGTCGCCGAGGGACGCACGACCTTCGACGTCGACGTCGAGCTGCGCGACGACGCGGGCGTGGAGGTCGCCCACGTCGTCGTCACGTGGCACATCCGCGCCGCGTGAGCCCGCGCGCTACTTCTTGGCGGGCGCCTTCTCGGGGGCGGCCTTCTTGGGGGCGGCGGGCTTGGCCGTCTCGCCCGCGGGCGCCTTCTTGGCCACCTTGACGAACTTGAGCGTCATGCGATCGCTCTCGCCGATGGCGAGGTACTTCGCCTTGTCTTCTTCGCCGAGGCGCAGCGTGGGCGGGAGCGTCCACACGCCCTTGGGGTGGTCGGTCGTGTCTTTGGGGTTGGCGTTCAGGTCGGACTTGGCGGCGAGCTTGAAGCCGGCGGCCTCGACCTTCTCGATGACCCACGCCTGCGGCAGGTAGCCGTTCTTGGAGCTCTCTTCGGCCTTCGCGTCGGGCTTGGCGCGGTGCTGCACGACGCCGAGCACGCCGTTCGGCTTGAGCGCCTTGTGGAGCTCGGCGAGCCACGCGTCGAGGCGACCCGAGTTCACCATGCCGTGCATGCCGCGCACGACGAGGGCCATGTCGACGGTGCCCGCGCCCGCCGGACCCTCGAGGCCCAGGGTCGGCGGCTTGCCGTCGTGGAGGATGACGGGCTGCACCTTGCCGTAGAGCTCCGGCGCCGAAGCCAAGAAGAGCTTGGTCACCTCGCCGTAGTAGGTCGCGCGAGCGTCCTTGGGGCCGTCGGGATCGCTCATCGTGACGAGGAGCTTGCCCTTGGCCGCGAGCGCCGGAGCCAAGAGCTCGGTGTACCAACCGCCGCCGGGGCCGTACTCGAGCACGGTCATCGTGGGCTTGAAGCCGAAGAGCTCGAGCGTCTTGATCGGGTGTCGCGCGCCGTCGCGCGCCGCGTTCTCGGGGCTGCGGAACTTTGCCTTCGTCGCGGCCTCGAGGGCGGCTCGGCCGCTCGGGAATGGCTTGGACGCGAGCACCTTGGCCTCGGCCTTCATCTCGGGGGTCCAACGCGCGAGCTCGGCCGCGTGGCTCTTCGCGAGCTCGGCGCGATCGGCGGCGAGCTTCTGCTGGGCCTCCGCCTTGGCCTTCTCTTCGGGCGTCGGCTCGGCCTTGGCCGGTGCGGCAGGCGTCGCGCTGGCGGGGGGCGCCGTCACGGCGACGGTCGGCGTGGTCGCGCCCTCGGACGGTGGCGGCGGCGACGCAGCGCAGGCGGCGGCGAGGAGTCCCATGACGCAAGAGCCCAAGAGGTGTCGGTGCATGCAGGCTCGTTAGCGCGAGCGCGTGTCGCCGACAAGCGCCGGGCGCGGTGCGATGGCCGACCTCACTCGCTTCGAGCAGGCGCCTTGCCGCGCAGGCCGATCTTGCGGATCGACACGAGCGCCCCCACGGCCGTGATGCCGATCAGGATCTTCGCGACGAGGTTGATCGACTCGTGCGTCGGGGTCAGGTGAAAGATGAAGCGCGTCACCCGGACGGTGAACCACTCCTGCGTGGGTGCGTCGGGTGAGCCCCACGTCGACGGGTGTTGCCAGAGGTAGCGCGCGAGGGTCGTCAAGAAGCACTCGTCGATGACGAGGTCCGACAGCAGCGACAGCGCGATGAAGGTGACGCTGAAGATGCCGTAGCGGCGCGTGAGGCGCGGCCACCTGTGGACGAAGAGCAGCGGCAAGCCGAGCACCCACCCCGCCATGAGCAGAGCGTGGACGAAGTCGACCAGCGCGCCGAGCACCTGCCACATCGTGACCTCACCGAAGCACGTCGTGCGCGTGGCTGCACGCCCAATGAAACGGCACCGCGGCGGTACGCGGGGCTGGCGCGCACGGGGGAGGGTGCGCCATGCTTGAGGGGTGCGACGGCGTCTCACGTTCGGGCTCTCGGCCCTCGTCGTCGGCGCGCTCGCCGTGACCCTGGTGGGGCGTGCCTGGTCGCGTCGCTTTCTGTTTCCGGTGCACGAGCTGCCGCGGGCCGGCGACGCGCCGGCAGACGTGGTGGAGCGCCGCTTCGTCGCGCGTGATGGCGTGTCGGTGCGCGCGCTCGAGCTCGCGGGCGCGCCCGGCGCGCGGATCGTCGTCGATTTCCACAACAACCGGGAGGTCATCGAGCGGCGCGTCGAGCACGCGCGCTCGCTGCGTGCCCGCGGCCTCGGCGTGCTGCTCGTCGAGTATCGCGGGTACGGGGCGTCGAGCGGCTCACCCTCGGAGGAGGGGCTGTACCTCGACGCCGAGGCCGCCCTCGATGCGCTCGCGGCGCGCGGGGTCGGCCCCGACAGGATCGTGCTCTCGGGCACGTCGCTCGGGACCGGCGTCGCCGCCGAGATGGCGCGGCGCGGGCGCGGAGACAGGCTCGTGCTCGTGACGCCGTACACGTCGATCCCCGACCTCGTGACGAGCGCGGTGCCCGTCGCGCCCGGGGAGCTGCTCGTGCGAGATCACTTCGACACGCTCACCAAGGCGCCTCACATCGTCGCGCGAACGGTCGTCATCCACGGCGACGCAGACGAGATCGTACCGTTCTGGATGGGACAGCGCGTGGCGGCGGCCATCCGCGGCGCGCGCTTCGTGCAGGTCGCGGGCGGAAGGCACGGCGACCTCTTCGCGCGGGCTGGATCGCGCATCCTCGACGAGATCGCCGCGCTCGACGACTGACGGCCCCAGAATCTCGTCGCGCCAGAGGCTCGCCTCGACCTCGGTGTCAGCGCGGTGGCCCCGCCGCGAATCGCGCGCGGACCTCGGCGTCGTCGAGCTCACGGCAGAACACCGCGGCGTACGACAGCGTCCCGCGGAACGGGCGGTCGGTGCGCCCGGGCTCGCCCCCTACCGCGAGCACGGCGTCCGTGCGCCACTTGAGCTCGCCGCCGTTCCTGCCGTCGGCGCGCGACGTGCCGTCGACCCAGAGCCGGCTCGCGCCGCGCGCGAACGCACCGACGACGTGCTGCAGCGCGGTCTTCACGGCTTGCGTGCCGGAGGCCACCTCGAAGTTCACTTGCGTGGTCGTGCCGAAGCGGAGCAAGTACCGCGACCCGGGAGTGCCGCCGCTGTCGCTGCCGACGCCGATGGTGAAGTTGCGCGCGTCGACGTCGCCGCTCGAGTAGGTGAACGCCCGCGCGGGGCCTCCTTGCGTCGCGGTGGCCGGGGTGAGCCACGCCTCGACGGTGATGGCGCCCGAGGCGGTGCACGCGTCGTAGACCTTCTGCGCTCCCGTCGACCGAGCGAGCGCGCCCGAGAGCTCGAGCCCGTCGGCGTTCCACGCGAAGCCGCCGCCCCCCGGGCTCTCTATCTCCAGAGGCGCAGCCGGCTCGACGCCAGAGACGTCGGCGGTGCGCGCGCCCGCGCCCTCGGTGAACGTGTACGCGACGATCGGACCTCGGCTCGGGGCGCTCGCGTCGTCCTGTGGCGTCGCGCCGTCCCACGGGGCGCCGCCATCGACGCTCGCGTCCGGAGCGTCGGGCCGGGTTCCTTGCACGTCGATGCCGCACGCCGCGAGCGCGGCCAGCCCGACGCAGCGCGCGACCCTCATCCGATGAGTCTAGCCCACGGCGTCCAGCGTCGCCCGTCGGCGGTCACTCGTGCTTGACAGTGCACGCGTGACGCCATAGCCCCGAAGCCATGAAGAGCAAACACGGCGGCGCCTTCGCGCGCCGAGCCAAGAGCGGCTTGCGGGCGATGATGCTGGGGGCGGTGGCGTCCGTAGCGGTGTGCGGTGCTGTGGGGTGCGCGCCCGCGATCGGGGGACGTGCGAGCTTCCCGATCCTGAGCAAAGCGCCGCTGCCGGGCTACGCCCCGGTGACGACGATCGACGAGAAGCGCTGCTCGCATGTGGTGCTCTTCTTCGCCGGCTGGGGCGAAGACTCCAACCACG
>JAGQJA010000457.1 GCA_020430845.1 Myxococcales bacterium | reverse complement strand
CGCGCCCGCCCCCGCCCCCGCGCCTACGCGCAGTGGAAGATCGACGCGACCGTGTCGTCGTGCGCTCGGATCTCCTCCCATCGCGCGCGCACCGCGGCGATCGCGTCGGCGAGCGGGAACATCTCCGTGGTGACGAGGAAGTCGTCGTCGTCGGCCCCCACGGGGTGCCAGTAGACGCCGGTCCCGGTGAGCGTCACCTCGGGTACGAGATCGTTCGACGAGAGCGGCACGCCGTCGGTGGCGAAGCCGCGCATGGCGACGCGCCGGATCACGCGGTCGTCCTCGTCGATGCCCTCGCGGTCGAGGAACTCGCGGAAGCGCTGCTCGTCGGCGGCGGTGCTCACCGTGGCCGCGAGGCGCACGCGAAAGCCCTCTTCGCGGGCGAGGGTCACGCCGCGCATCGCTTTGTCCCACGAGCCCTTGCCGCGGTGTAGATCGTGCAGCTCCGAGGTCGGGCTGTCGACGCTCACTTGGAGCACGACGCGCTCGCGCGGCAGTGACCGGAGGCGCTCGAGGCGCGAGCCGGTGAAGAGCATCGCGTTGGTGAGCACCGTGGTGGGCGCGACCTCTGCGCACGTGGTGATGATCTCGGCGATGTCGGCGAGCAAGAACGGCTCGCCGCCGGTGACGAGGATGCTGTCGACGCCGCACGCGCTCGCCTCGCTCGCGATGCGCCGCACGCGCTCGAGGCCGAGCTCGCGTCGCGGGGTCTTGGGCGACGAGCGCACGCAGCAGTAGTCGCACTGCAGGTTGCAGTCGAAGTTGGAGTAGAGCCAGAGGCGAGAGCCGATGGGCCGAGGCGGCTCTGCGCCCACGTCGGCGCTGCCCTTGCGGATCATCCAGCGGTGCCCGTCGGGCGCGTCCTCTCGAGCCACGATGGCGTGGCCCGTCATGCGAGACCACGCTTCGAGTCCCTCGGCCACGTCGGCGCGGGCGCTCGTGAGCGCGATGACGTCACCGTCGTCGACGTCGCGTACGGCGGCGGCGAGATCGACGAGGAGCCCATCGGCCCAGGTGCGCTGGGCCCCCACGATCTCGCGTTTTGCGCGCATGAGCGCAGTCTAGTGCGCCACCGCTCAGAAGCCCATGGCGTCCATCGCCGCGGCGTTCTGCTTGAGCGCCTCGCTGCGCTGCGCGGGCTTCGGCGCGGCCGACACGGTCGCAGCGGAGCGCCGGGCGGCGGCGACCTTCTTGGCGCTGGCCTGGACACGGTCGCGGGCGCGCGCGTCCTTGATCTTCATCGCCTGATCTTCGAGCCTGCGCTGCGACGCGGCGAGCTCGCGATCGGCGTCGACGAAGTTGCCCTCGTTGATGTTCTGCGCCACCTGGAGCTGCACCTTGGCCGCGTCCTGGATGGCGAGGATCGCCTTCGTGCGGGCCGACTCGTGCTGCGCGACGAGGTTGACGTCGTCGGTCATCGTGGTGCGCGCGACGACCTCTTGGATGCGCTCGAGGTCGCCCTCCGACGGATCACGGAAGCGCAGGCGCACGCTCGCGAGCGATCGGGTCTTTCCCTCGAGGGCGCTCGGGTCCTGGATGCGCACGCGCACGAGCGCCTCGCGGTGCTGGCCGGCGTGGAGCGCGCCGAGGGGGATGCGCAGACCGCCGTCGTGGAAGTCGGCGCGGATGCCGTCGGCGCCCACGAGCTGCACGCCGGGCGCGGGCATGATCTCGACGAACGCGTCGCTCGCCACCGTGGCGTTGAGGAGATCGAGCTCGTTCTTCATGATGCTGGCGAGCTCGCGCGCCTCGCCGATGTGGTACATGCGCCCGCTCGAGCGGACCGAGAGCGCGTTGAGCGTGCGCTCGTCGTAGTCGATGCCCACGCCGAGAGAGGTGACCTGCGCGTGGAAGCGGAGCCCGCGCTCCGCGAGCATGCCCAGCGCCTGCGGGGTGGAGGGGCCCACGTTCGCGATGCCGTCGGAGATCATGACGACGCGGCGGAGCGAGTGCGTTTCGGGGGCCGCCGACATGTGGCTCTCGGCGGTCGAGAGGCCCTCGAACATGTTGGTCGATCCGCCCACGTGGAGCCGCGAGATGACGCGGAGCACCTGGTCGCGGCTCTCGACGTCGATCTTGGTCGGGTGCACGAGCACCCGCGCGTGGTCGTCGAACGAGACGAGCGAGACGATGTCGCCGTCCTTGAGGCTCCTCACGAGCGTGGCGGCCGCGCTGCGCGCGTTGGTGAGCTTCTCGCCGGCCATCGAGCCCGACGTGTCGATCGCGAGGACGAGGTCCATCGGGGGCCGTGCTTCGGGGCGCGCCTCGGGCACGTCGACCCACACGCCGAGCACGGTGTCGCGGGTGCCCGAGAGGAGCATCTCGCTCTCGGCGGCCGCGCCGATCCACGCGCCGCCGCGCTTGGGGGCGTCTGCCGGCTCGGCGCCGGGCTTGCCGTCGTCGCTGGCGATCGGGGCTCCGTCGGGGGTCGCCGCGGCGACCGGCTTCGCGCCGTCCGGCGTGATCGGTTTCGGGCCTTGGGCGCCCTTGGCGCAGCCAGCCGACATCAACCCACACAGAAGCCCGACGAGCACGACGTTGCGCATGGAAGTCTCCCTCGCGTCGTGCCCCAGCACGACGAATTTTTCAGTCAAAACAGCGGTTTGGCGGGGGCGTTCGACCCCCCGACCTCCGTCGCCGTCCGCTGGGGACCGCGGCGGGGCGTGAGCGTTTTCCTCAAACGCACCGGCCCACGAAACGATCTACCGTGGAGCTTCATGGGCTCGACCTTCGACGCGGAGTACTACCGCCGGTACTACGACTCCGCCGCCACGCGCGTGCACCAGGCCTCCGAGATCGCTCACCTCTGCGCCGCCGTCACCGCGTTCGCGGCCTGGTGGAAGATCCCCATCACGTCGGTGCTCGACGTGGGCGCGGGCGTGGGGCTGTGGCGCGACTGGTTCGCCAAGCACCGTCCGCGCGTCGCCTACCGGTCGACCGAGATCAGCAAGCACGCGTGCGAGGCATACGGGCACGAGCGCCGCGACATCTCCAAGTGGCGCGCCAAGGAGCAGTTCGATCTGGTCGTGTGCCAGGGCGTCCTGCCGTATCTCGACGACGACGCGTGCGCGCGCGCCCTCGAGAACATCGCCGCCATGAGCGCGGGCCTGCTCTACCTCGAGGCGATCACCAAGCGCGACATGCGCGACGTCATCGACAACGACCGCACCGACGTGCGCGTCTACCCGCGCACCGGCACGTTCTACAAGTCTTGCCTCAAGCCGCACTTCGTTCAGGTGGGCGCTGGGCTCTGGTGCCGGCGCGACGGACCGGCGCTCTTCTACGAGCTCGAGTCCGCCGGCAGGTAGGGAAGGGGCGCTCAGCCGGGCCAGCGCGCGACAGATCCGAGGTCGTGGACCTCGGCGAACCCCGCCGCCCGGAGCGTCTTGGCCGCGCTCGCCGAACGCACGCCGCTCGCACAGTAGACGATGACGGGCTTGTGCTTGTCGCCGATCTCCGCGACGCGCCGCGCGACCTCCTGCACCGGGATGTTCTTGGAGCCAGGGATGTGGCCGCCCGCGTGCTCGGCCGGGGTGCGCACGTCGACGAGCGTCGCGCCGTCGGCGACGAGCGCCTTGGCCTTCTCGGGCGAGACCTTGCCGAGCAGCATCCGGCTCATCTGCCATGCCACGAGGGCGACCAGCACGACGAGAGCGACGTTCGACGGGTCCATCGGGTCGTGGGAGCCAGCGGGGCGCGAGGAGGGTTCGCGCCTCGCGTCAGAAGGAGAGCTGCGTCATGAACGAGCCTTGCACGTGCGACGTAGAGGCGCCGGGCTCGGGGTAGATGTCGATGGGAAAGAGCAGGCTCAGCACGGGCCAGGAGATGGTGAGCATCACGCGCCCGCCCACGCGCGCAGGCTCCGACTTGCGCGCCTGCACCGGCATGCCGGCGCCGATCGCGAGCGACGGGATGATGGCGATCACGTTGGGGCTCGCGAGCTCGACCGTCGGCACGACGATCACGTACTCCTGGAGGTTGCTCTCAGCGGCGAGACCCGCGATGAGCGAGCTGCCGATGCCGATCTCGTAGCCGGCGCGCAGGCGAAGCTCTTCGCGACCGAGGCGCGGGCCGATGCCCACGAGCGGGCCGCCGTTGTAGAGCGGGGACGGGCGATGCGTCACGCGGAACGCGACGTTCTGCTTGGTCGACGCGCGGAAGGTCGCGCGTGACACGCGGGCGCCCGCCTCGGAGGACTCGGTCCACGCGCCGTCGAGCGACTGGGGCACGAAGTCGTTGGCGCGGAGCGTGCGGATCGTGACGTGGATCTCGGGATCGCCCGCCCACGTGGCGAGAGGTGACGCGACGTAGATGAGTTCGTCGACCGACGAGGTCCAGCGTTCGCGCGACGTGGCGCTGAAGGCGAGGTGGCGCGCGACGATCGCGGGCAGCGTGTAGCCGTGCATGCCGCGCTCACGTCGCTCGGAGACGAGGGGCGCGAGCTCCCCGCTGAACACGAGCTTCGCGCGGGCCGACGGCGCGACCCGGATCGAGAACGGCGTGCGCAGCAGGCGCTTGCCGTACACCGTCAGCGCGCGGACCTCGGGATCGCGGCGCACGATGTCGTCCATGCGCGCGAGCTGCTCCGGCGTCGCCTCGGCGCGCACGCTCTGTCCGTCGAGCTTCGCCTCGACGCGCGCGTCGTCAGCGGTTGGCGCGGTCGACATCTGAGCGCGCGGGTCACGCGGGTCGCGTGGGTCGTGTGCGTCGCGCTCCTCGCCGCCGCTGCCGAGCGCGTAGAACGCGCCGAGCAGCTCCTCTTCGGCGTTCGTCGGGTTGAAGAGGTGATACGTCGCGACGAACGTGCACGTGGGGTTGAGCGGCGTTCCGCCCCCGGTGCAGTCGATGTCGAGCTCCTCGCGCTCGACCGCGAGGGGAGAAGCGCGCTCGACCACCACGCCGCGCGCGGCGCCGGCCGGGCGGCTGTACGGCGCGGGCGCGTTGGCCTGCGCGAGCCGCGGGGTGAGGGTGAGCGCGAGGGCGAGGGCGAGGGTGAGGAGCGCGCGCGCGGGCGGGGGCGAGGGGGCGAGTCGGCGCGAGAGCGGGTGCGGGGGCACGGGATGAGGAGAACATGGGAGTCGTGGGTGGATCGAGGCGACTCCATGTGGCTCAGGAGCCGGGGCTGTTTTGCGGCCGATTTGACCCTCGTGGGTGTCGGCTCAGGTGGTCCAGTGTGTGCTTGTTGGGGGGCGTGGTCGCGGTGCGCTCGAGAGGGTCGTGGATGCGGGGGTGTGCGATCAGCGCGCTCACGTCGCTCGCGGCGTGCGCGTCCCCTGTCGCGGACGACGTCGCGGACGAGCCCGCGGAGGCGGCGGCCACCGTCGCGAGCTCGACGCCGCCGAGCGATCCCGACGCGACGCTCACCACGCGCGTCGTGTACGCCAACCTGCAGTCGCTCCGTATGGACAGCGTCGACCCGTTCGACCGACGCGTGCTCATCGGTCAACAAGAGGCCGACGTGTCCAACCTCGACACGAACGGGCTCACGCCGATCCCTTCGGACATCGAGGCGGTCGCGCACAAGGCGCCGGCCCTGGTCAGCTACGAGCTGTCGCACGCGTACAAGTCGGCGATGACGACGTTCGACGTGGCCGCGTTCCGCGCGGGGCGGCCTGCCCTTCGTCAGTTGGTGCTCGACCAACACCGCGACGGCGCGCTCGTGAGCTTCGTGTGGCACATGAAGTGTCCCAAGTCTGCCGCCAACGCGCGCGACGAGTTCTCGCCGTCGGCGTGCCCCGCCGACTATCGGCTCGAGGAGCTGCTCGAGCGCAAACGCGACGGTTCGCGAGGTGCGCACTTCGACGAGTGGCGCGCGATGCTCGACGAGCTGGCCGAGCTGCTCTGGTCGCTGAAGGACGATCGCGGCGAGCTCATCCCGGTGCAGCTCCGGCCGCTTCACGAGCACACGGGCAAGTGGTTCTGGTGGGGGGCGTCGAACGCGCCCGACGTGTACGCCGCCGTGTGGCGCGAGATGGTCACCTACTTGCGGCGGGGGCGCGGGCTGCACAACGTGCTGTGGGTCTACTGCCCCGCGGCGCCGACCGATCGTCACTTGCTCTCGCAAGGTGGCGACTTCGAGCGCTTCTACCCCGGCGACGACTTCGTCGACGTGGTCGCCTTCGATCGCTACGACCGCGGCGACGGCAGCTTCTCGCGCGGCTACGAGGCCGATCTCGCGCGCGTGGGGGCCTTTGCGAGCGCGCACCGCAAGGTCGCGGCCGTCGGAGAGGTGGGGCTCACCGGCATCGCCGAGGACGGCTCGTCGTCCGACCCCGATTGGTTCACGACGGCGATGCTCGCGCCGCTCAAGCAGCGCGGACGCGCGTTCGCCTACGTGGGGCTCTGGCGAAACGCGCCGTGGGAGAAGTTCATCCCCGAGCCCGACGACGGCGCGCTCGCGGCCGACTTCGTCTCGTTCGCGCGCGATCCGGCGGCGCTCTTCGCCGGCACGCACAACCTCTACCGGCCGCTGCACCGCGCCGGCGGCGGCGTGTAGTCGAGGCGGCCGCTCCAGCGTCGCGCTCCGGGCCGCGACGAGCTGGAGGCGGGGTATCCCAGAGCGCGTCGCGTGGGCCGACGACGAACGCGAGGTCGCCGCTCAGAGCGCGTCGCGTGGGCCGACGACGAACGCGAGGGCCGCGGGCAGGCGCTGCGCCCAGTAGATCTCGTTGTGCTGGCCGCCCGCCTGGACCACGTGCTTGAAGTCTTTGCCGTCCGTGTAGCCCGCCGAGCGGTACTTGCCGGCGAGCAACGTCGTGTTGGCGACGCCGTCGTTGCTGTTCCCTGCGTCGCCGCTGTCGACGTACACCCGCAGCGGGCGCACCGGCTTGCCGGCCATCGTCGCGACGTCGCCGAGGATGAACGTGTTGTCCCACCACGTCGATGGGCTCATCGCGCCCACGAGGCCGAACACATCGCTGCGGTGCACGCCTACGTAGGCGCTGAAGAGACCACCGAGCGACGAGCCCATCACGGCGGTCTGCTCCCGCGTGGGGATGGTGCGCAGCTCGGCGTCGATCTTGGGCTTGAGCTCGTCGATGATCATCGACAAATACTGGTTGGCCTTGCCCCCGCCGTACGTGGCGTCGACGGTGGGCGTGAGCTCGTCGATGCGCCCTCCGGTGTTCTCGATGCCGACGACGACGACCTCGCGGATCGATCCATCCTCGGCCGCGGCGTCGAGCGTCTCGTCGACCTTCCACTCGTTGCCGCCGAACGCGGTGGCTGCGTCGAACAGGTTCTGGCCGTCTTGCATGTACACGACGCCGAAGCGGGCCTCCGTGTTCTCGAGGTACGTCGGCGGCAGATAGACCCACACGCCGCGCGTGCTCGGTAGCTTCTGGGAGACGAACGCGGGGTAGCGCTTGGAGTACGAGCCTTGGGTCTCGACGAAGTGCGGGTAGATGTCGATCGTCTTCCCCGGCTTCACCCGATAGTTGGGCCCGCGTGACCAGGTCTCGCCGAGCATCGGCTTCAGCTCGAGGTCGTCGGTGATGGTCGCGCTCGACCACGTGTAGACGGCGCGCTCACCGGGCGCGAGCGCGAGCGGCGCGCTGACGTCCCACGAGAGCGGTGCCTTCGCCCCGCGTAGAGAGAGCGCTCCGGGTTTTCCTGCATAATGCACGCGAACCGTCGTGAGCGCCGGCCCGCTCGGCGGCGGCGAAGGCGCGGTGCCCGCGGGTGGCGGGTCTCCCGGCGGCGTGGTGACGGGCGGCGTGACGGCGGGACGCGAGGGCTCGCCGGTCGGCTCAGAAGTGGCCTCCGACGAGCACGCGATGAGCGGCGCCGCCGCGGTGAGGAGCGCCGCCGCCGGGACGAGCGCC
>JAGQJA010000456.1:2696-7570 GCA_020430845.1 Myxococcales bacterium | reverse complement strand
CGCGGGCGATCAGAAGAAGTTGCCGATCGTGAACTCGAACACGCTCGACTCTTCGTACGAGAGCTTGTTGAGCGGGAAGCCCCACTCGAAGCGGAGCGGACCGAGCGGCGAGAACCAGCGGATGCCCGCGCCCGTCGCGGTGCGCAGGTAGCCCAGGCTCGAGGCGCTGAAGCACGGGCTGACGAGCTTGGAGAACTGCGGCGCCGGCGTCGTCTTGCAGAACTGATCCTCGAGGTTCCACGCGTTGCCGAAGTCGAAGAACGTGACGCCGCGGATGCCGACCTTGTCGATGATGGGGAACTCGAGCTCGAGGTTCGAGTAGTACTCGAGGTTACCGCCGATGTTCGCGCCGTTGAGGATCGGCGGCGCGTTGACGTCGAGCGAGCTGTTGAGCGGGAGGCGCGGACCGAGCGTGCGCAGGCGGTAGCCGCGCATGTTGAGGATGCCGCCGAGGAAGAAGCGCGCGAAGATGGGCACGCCTTCGGGGTTGGGGCTCGTGATGACGCCGAGCTCGTTGTTCATCTTGAGGATGACGCCCGAGCCGGGCTGATCCGTCTGGCCGAAGAGCGGGTAGTAGAAGCGACCCGTGAGGCGGTGGCGCAAGAACTCGATCTGGCTGCCGAGCTCGGCGGCCGCGAGCTCCGTCGAGGCCTGCAAGAAGAGGCCCTTGGACGGGAAGAGGCGGTTGTTCCGCGTGTCGTACGTGATCGCCGGGCGCAGCGAGATGGTGCGGCCGGCGTTGAAGAGGTTGGCGAGCGGCAGCCGCTGGAAGACGCTCAAGAAGCCCGACGTCGATCCGAAGAAGGTGCTCACGCGCTGCGTGTCGACGCTGTCGTTCTGAGCGGTGAACGTGAGCCCGATGCGGAGCCACGGCTGGATGAGCGCGTAGCCGAACGTGATGCTCCCGCCGAGCGATCGGCGCGCGAAGTCGGGGAAGACGTAGAGCTGATCGTAGAGCTCGGTGCTGGCCGACCAGTCGGAGTTGAGGAAGTACGGCTCGAAGAAGCGGATGCTCACGAGCTGCCGCAGGCCCGACACCTGCGCCTGGAGCGCGAGCGACTGACCGTTGCCGAACAGGTTGGCCTGCTGGATCTGCGCGGTCGCGATGAAGTTCTCGACGCTGGAGAAGCCGGCGCCCACCTGGAACGTGCCCGTCGGGCGTTCGCCGACCTCGAAGTTGATGAGGATCTTGTCGGGCGACGAGCCCTGCTCGGTCGAGACGTCGACACGCTCGAAGTAACCCAGGGCGATGATGCGTCGCTTGCTGTCCTCGAGGCGCGTCTCGGAGAAGAGCTGACCCTCCTCGATCTCCATCTCGCGGCGCAGCACCTTGTCGCGGGTCTTGGTGTTGCCGCGCACCTCGATGCGCTCGACGTGGACGAGCGGTCCGCGCCGGATGGGGATGATGATGTCGACCTCGCGCTTGACCGGGTCGAGCTCGGTCTCGGGGTCGGCCTCGACGTTGGCGTAGCCCGAGTCGCGGTAGAGCGTACGGACCGCCTGGAGATCCTTCACGAGCTCGGCGCGGTTGAAGTAGTCGCCGCTCTTGGCGCGGACGAGCTGGCGCAGCGCCTTGCGA
Source organism: Myxococcales bacterium (assembly GCA_020430845.1). Taxonomy (GTDB): domain Bacteria; phylum Myxococcota_A; class Polyangia; order Polyangiales; family Polyangiaceae; genus Labilithrix. Next base: position 5,991 of record JAGQJA010000456.1, on the reverse strand, counting down.
CCGCCGATGGGCTCGACCTCCTTGCCGTCGGCGTCGCGCTCGAACACGCGCAGCTGGCGGATCTTGAAGCGCGGACCCTCGTGGATCGTGAGGGTGATCTCGATGCCCTCGCGGTCGGGCGTCAGCATGACGCGTGGCGTTCCGACCACGACGTTCATGTAGCCCTTGTCGTAGTAGAGGGCGTTGATGAGCAGGACGTCGCGCTCGAAGACGTCGCGCTTGTACGGGCCGCCCGATCCGAACGAGAAGAAGCTGCCCTGACCGGTCTGCATGATCGCGCGCAGCTCCTCGTCGGGCACGTTGTAGTTGCCGACGAAGGTGATGCGCCGCACCGTCACCGGCGTGTGCTCGGCGATCGTGAACTTGACGATGACCTCGTTGTCACGCTGCGGCTCGACCGAGCTCGTGACGTCCGCGAGGAAGTAGCCCTTCTCGGCGTACGCGTCCTTGATCTTCTGCACGCTGCGGCGCACCGCGGGCACGCTGAGGATGGTGTTCGCCTTGACCTCGATGGCCTCTTGCAGCTTGTCGTTGTCGATCTCGTCGTTGCCCTCGAACTCGACGGCCTTGATGTTGGGCCGCTCGCGCACCAGAAAGCGCAGCGTGACGCCGCGGTCGCCGCGGGTGAGGTCGACCTCGATGTCGTCGAAGAAGCCCGACTCCCACAGGGCCCGCACGTCGCTCGCGAGCGTCTCGGTCTTGAACGGGGCGCCGGGGCGCAGGCGGATGTACGAGATGACGTCGTCGCGCGCGACGCGGCGGTTGCCGCTCACGTCGATCTTCACGATGGGCGTGCCCTCGGCCTTCTCGGCCTCGGTCTGCGTGACGCGCACCTGCGGTCCAGTGGGCTCGGCGGGGCCGGGCGGTGCGCTCGCGCCCCCGTCGCTCGCGGGAGCGCCCCCGTCGGTCGCAGGCGCGCCTCCGTCTGCGCCCGGGTCTGGCCCGCTCGGCAGCACAGGTCCGAGCCCGGGCACACCCGCGTCGTCGATGGGCTGCGCCGAGGCGACGCGCTCGGGCCAGCCCAGCACGACGAGCCCCGCGACGAACAGACCCGCGCAGACGAGCCAGACGGCGCGTGCGAGCCTTCGTAGGCGGTCGGAGGGGGCGCAATACCCCCGACCTGCGGGGCTGTGGAAAGGAAGCATCGGCCGGGCGCGCGCTCGAGGCGGGCGGAGGGCCTTCAGTACTCGACGTATGGCTAGGAGGTCAATGCGGTCACCAGCCGCGGGCCTTCAGCTCCGACGAGAGGACGGGGAACGCGGCCTTGGGGGAGCCGTCCTCGGCCCGCAGGCCGAAGGATCCGAGCATCGCCTTGAATGTAGGGTCTTGTAGGTTGTAGTAGGATGCGAGCTCGTCGACGCGCGCGGCCGGGTAGTCCGAAGACTGGAAGAAGGTGAGGAGGGGCACGCGCGCCCGGTGGCGATCCCACGCCCGGAGGATCTCCTCGACGAAGGCCGCCTGCTTGAGGACGCTGCTGCCGCACGCGGCCGCCGTGGGGTAGCCGACCTCGCGCACGTAGATGGGCTTGTCGGCGGGCAGGGCCGCCACGATGTCGTCGAACGCCTTGCCGATCCCTTCGACCGGCTCGACCGTGAAGCCCTCGCGGACCGGATAGTAGGTGAGCCCCACGAAGTCGGCCGCGGCCCACGCGGCGGTGAGGAACGTGCTCTTGGGCGGCTTGGCGGCGCGATGGCTCACGACGAACCCGACCTTCACGCCGGGTCGGCGCGTGCGAGCGTGCGTCGCGGCCGCGACGAACAGCTTGGTGAACTCGGCGTACTTCGCGGGGTCGTCGCCGAGGCCGAGGTCGATCTCGTTGCCGAGCACGACCATCGCGAGGTCGACCTTGGGGAGCTGCGAGAACGCGTAGTCTTCGACCCGCGCAAACCTCGCAGCGACCTCGGGATCGTCGAGCTTCTTGCCCGCGAGATCGACCGGAAGGTGCGGTCCGTTCGTGTCGACCGGGTTGAGGGCCAGGTTCACCGACACCCGCTCTTGCGGGTAGACCAGGTTCGCGATGTGGAAGTACGCGTTGAACAGGTCGGTCGGCGGGTCCACGCCCGCGTCGGTCGCGCCGCCGTCGTCCCCCGCGTCACCGCCGTCGTCGGCCGCGTCCTCGCCTGCGTCGGCCGCGTCCGCCGCGCCCGCGTCGCGCGACAGCTCGACGTCGTCCCACTGGAACGTCAGGTTCGTCGCCTGCATGCCCGTGGCTTCTTTGACCTCGCGGAGCTCGGCGATGAAGTCGCGCGTCCCCGCCTGGAGATCCACGCCCACGACGCGCTCCCCTCGTGGCGTCCGGCCCGAATCGGGGGGCACCGGCGTGGGCGTGGGGGCCGGCGTCGCGTCCGCCCCTGCGTCGTCCGGCGCCGCGGGCGGATCGTCCGAGCACGCGACGAACCCGCCGGCCCCCGCCGCCGACAAGGTCAAGGTCGCGAGGAGCGCGCGCGCGAGGCGAAGGGGACGCAGAGGCATCCCACGAGCCTAGCAGCATTGTTCCGAGCGAGCCGTCTGCCGGCGCCGCGCGTCAGCCGTCGCAGCGCATGCCGCACTTGCCCCGCGCAGAGCCGCCGGCCTTCACGCAGCCGCCCACGAGGCAATCTCCATGCACATTGCATGTTTCTCCGGGCGCCTTGGGCTTGATGCACTGTCCGCTCATGCACCGCAGGCCTTCGGCGCAGCCTGCCCCGCACGGCGCGCCGACCTTCGACGGCGGGGCCGCGGTGCACGCGCCGCCGAGGCATGCGTGGCCGGCCTCGCACTCCGCGTCGGCGGAGCACTTGTCGCCCGCCTTCTTCTTGCTCTCGCAGAGGTGCATCGCGCAGCCGCCCACGCACTCGCGCTTCGTGCGCGCGACGTAGGGATCGAGCCCGATGAACGCGGCGAGGCCCTCGACGGCGTCGGCGCACGCCGCGCCGGCCGGCTGAGGCGGGGCGCATCGACCAGCCTCGAGCGTGCCGGCGGCCTTGCAGTGCATCTCGCCCTTGCACTCGAGCGACGACCGGCACGGCTCGCCGCGCTCGACGGCGGGCACGAGCGCGCGCGCGCACGCGTCGGGCAACGCGGGCGCGACCGGGCCCATCCACGCGCAGCCCTCGTGACCTCGCTTGACCTCGGCCGCGCACTCCGTGAGCGCGGCCTCGTCGATGGTCAGCGCCTTGCTGCGCAGCGCGTCGCTCAGGTTGCGGATGCAGCCTGTGACGGGCGCGGCGGGCACGCCGCCGCAGCAGGCCGCGCGTCGCGTCGCCGGGTGGAGCACCACGTCCTCGCAGTAACGTTTGGCGAGCGGCTCGGTCGG
>JAGQJA010000456.1:0-2587 GCA_020430845.1 Myxococcales bacterium | reverse complement strand
ACGAGCGCGAGCCAGACGATCGACGTGACGACGGCGCGCTTCATGGGGTCGCCGTGACGCGCTTGGGCCACCAGAGCCAGGCGCTGACGCCGATGGCCACCGGGAGCGTCATCATCGCCATCGCGATGGGCATGTTGTCGGCCAAGAGCCCCACGAGCGGAGGCGACCAGAGATCGCCGAAGACGTGGATCGCGAAGATGCACAGCGCCATCGCGCTCGCGCGTAGCTCCGTGGGGACGGCGCGGAGCACGGCGCCGTTGATCGGCGACGTGCTGAGGAACAGGGCGACCTCGCAGAAGAACACCGACGCGAAGAATATCTCGGGCCGTGGCGCGAGAAAGCAGACGACCGCGAACGGAGCGCCCACCGCGCTGCCGATGGCGCAGACGCGGAGCAGCGCGCGGATCGCGTCGCGCTCGTGCTGCTCGGGACTCGACGTCTTGGGGAGCGCCCGCTGCGCGCGATCGCCCCAGCTCCCGCCGATCGCGGTCCCGAGCGCGCCGGCGACGACCGTGATGACCCCGAAGTTGAAGTTCGCCTTGGCGAGCGGCAGCGCGTAGCGCGCGTACAGGAACTTGGGCGCCCAATAGGAGAACGCGCCCACCGCGGCGGTGTACGCGCAGTAACCGAGCACGGCCTGACGGTAGAGCGGCACGCGCGCGAGCACGGCGACGTTGGCGCGGATGTCGGCCTTGGCGGCCGTGCGCTTTCGTTCGGGCTCCACCATGAGCAGGCACACGAGGGCGAGCAGGATGCCCGGACCGCCCGCGACGAAGAACGCGCTCCGCCATCCCCAGTGGCTCTCGACGAACCCGCCGACGAGGTAGCCGAGGGCGGCCCCGACCGGCGACGCCACGTAGAAGATGGCGAGCCAGCGTCCCTTGCGGTCGGCCGGGGCCACGTCGTCGATGATGGTCGGCGCGAGCGTCGCGTAGCTGGCCTCTCCGACGCCCACCATCGCGCGCGCGAGCAGCAGCGTGGGCGCGCTCTTGGCGAGGCCCGACGCGAACGTCGCGACGCTCCAGACGATGACGCCGAACGCGATGAGCGCCTTGCGCGAGCTCTTGTCGCCGAGCGCGCCGAAGATGGGCGACGTGGCGAAGTACCCGACGAGGAAGACCGTCGCGAGCAGTCCCCCCATGAAGTTGGAGAGGTGCAGCTCCTCTTGGACCTTGGGCAGGACCGCCGAGACGACGAGCCGATCGAGGTAGTTGAGGAGGTTGAGGCCCGTGAGGAGGACGAGGATCGTGGCCGGTCGCTTGATCACGCTCGGAGGACGCTATCACGGCCACGCCGGGCCGCGTGCCGGCGCCTACAGCGCGCGCACGGCGTCGATCGCCCGCGCCAGCTCGTCGACGAGCGGGTGCGGCGGCAGGGCGCGCGCCGCCTCGAGGAGCGCGTCGAACCGCGAGATCTGCACGTCGCGCCCGCGCTTGAGCATCGCCCACGGATCGCCGTGCAGCGCGGCGCATACGGCGATCGACTCGAGGTTGTCGATCTTGTCGGCGAGCGTGATGGCCTGGGCCTCCCACGGCTTGGCCGGGAACCTCTCGAGGTAGCGCGCCTTGCGCTCTTCCCACGGGAGAGACTTGTCCTCTTCGCTCGTGTGGCGCACCAGCTCGGCCACGGGCGCGCCGAAGAGCGCGGTGATCTCCTCGTACGAGGTGCCCGTGTCCTCGACGGTGTCGTGCAGGGCTCCCGCGGCGAGGACGATGTCGTCGAACCCGTGGCGGGCGAGCCGCGCGACGACGCCGGCGATGTGGCTCATGTACGGGACGTGCACGCCCGGGTACTTGCGCGCTTGCCCGTGGTGCTGGGTCGCGGCCCAGTCGAGGGCGCGCTTGACGAGGGGAGCCGCCCCGGTCACCGCGCCTTCAGGAACTCGTGGGCGAGCTCGGTGTGGGCGGGGATCGACGCGCGCTTGCGCCCTTCGATCATCGAGGCGAGCACGTTCTCGACGCCGACGTCCTCGAGGTGCCGAGCCGAGCCGCGGTCTTCAGGGGCGTCGGGCGTCGCAAAGCCAGGAGGGGGGATTTCCGCGTAGTGCATGGGAGCTTCCTTGTGAGCTTGCCAAGTCGCGGTTCTGGCGCGGTGCGGCAAACTCCACGTGACGCTAGCCTTGGTCACGCGGCCCGCCAGGTCTCATTGGTCATTGAGACGTGAAATAGCGCTTTCGGATCGCTGCGTTCCGTCGCTGACGCAATCGTGCGCCCAGAGCGGAAAGGTGACCGAGCGCCCCCGCGCCACCCGCGGTCGCGTCGAATCCTGGCTCGCCCGACGCCGCCCGAGGGCGTCGGCGGCAGCCCACCCCGCTTCCTTGACACCTGTTCACCCTTGTTGATAGGTGCGAAATCAAGATGGGGACCCCTGCAAGCACCGAGAGCGCGCGCGCCAAGGGCAAGGCGAAGCCCGCCAAGAACGACCCGACCGCGGAGCCGGCCCCGGTCAGCGCCGTCGAGGCCACGAGCAAGCCGGCGCGCCGCGCGACGGCCGAGACGATGGCGTCGCGTCAGCGCGAGATCTCGGTCAGCGAGTTCTTCACCAAGAACCGCCACCTGCTCGGGTTCGACAACCCGGCCAAGGCGCT